>DASYJK010000064.1:0-5458 GCA_035996525.1 Solirubrobacterales bacterium | reverse complement strand
GATCCGGTTGGTCTGGATCAGGGTCAGGCTCTCGAACATCTCGTCGAGGGTGCCGAAGCCGCCGGGCATGATCACGAAGGCGCGGGCGTAGCGGACGAACATCAGCTTGCGGGCGAAGAAGTAGTGGAAGTTGAGGCTGCGGTCGAGATACGGGTTGGTGTGCTGCTCGTGCGGCAGCTCGATGTTGAGGCCGACCGAGCGGCCGCCGGCCTCCTGGGCGCCGCGGTTGGCCGCCTCCATCAGGCCGGGGCCGCCGCCGGTGATCACGGTGAAGCCGTGGTGGGCGAGGCAGGCCGCGGTCTCGCGGCAGAGCTCGTACCAGCGGTGGCCCTCCGCCACGCGGGCGGAGCCGAAGACGGAGACGCCGTCGTCGATGTCGCGCAATGCGTCGAAGCCACGCTCGACCTCGTCATGGATCCGCCGCAGGCGGACGTCGTCTTCGGCCTCGACGTCGCAGGGGACGCGGAGCAGGTGCTCGTCGCGCCTGGCGCCGGTGTCCGGGACCGCGCGCGGGTCGTCTTCCCCAGCCAAATGCCCCCGGCGGGACTCGAACCCGCGACGCGCGGCTTAAAAGGCCACCGCTCTAACCAGCTGAGCTACAGGGGCGAGGTGCCCATGGTAGAGGTGCCTTGAGTGTCGCGGCGGGAGGCCCGGCTCAGGAGAGGTCGGGGAGTCCCTGGTACGGGGTCGAGGCCTCGGCGTGGGTGCGCTGGGGGATGCGGCCGGCGCGGCGGGCGGTGTGGCCGGCCTCGACCGCGCCGCGCAGGGCGCGGGCCATCGCCGCCGGCTCCTCGGCGCCGAAGATGGCGCTGGCGGCGAGCACGGCGTCGCAACCGAGCTCCATCGCCAGGGCGGCGTCGGAGGCGGTGCCGATGCCGGCGTCGAGGATGACCGGGACGGTGGCATGCTCGGCGATGATCGCGACGTTGTAGGGGTTGCGGATGCCGGCGCCGGAGCCGATCGGCGAGCCCAGCGGCATCACCGCCGCGCAGCCGGCCTCCTCGAGGCGGCGGGCGAGGATCGGGTCGTCATTGGTGTACGGGAGCACGGTGAAGCCGTCGGCGACCAGCTGTTCGGCTGCGTCGAGCAGCTCGACCGCGTCCGGGTAGAGGGTGCGGTCGTCGCCGATCACCTCGAGCTTGACCCAGTCCGTCTGGAAGGCCTCGCGGGCGAGCTTGGCGGTGCGGACCGCGTCGCGGGCGGTGAAGCAGCCGGCCGTGTTGGGCAGGGCGAAGAGGCCGAGGCGGTCGATCACGTCGAGGACCGAGCCCCCGGCGGCGGGGTCGATCCGGCGCAGAGCGACGGTGACGATCTCCGCGCCGGCGGCGGTCAGCGCCCCCTCCATCTGCTCCAGCGAGCGGAAGCCGCCGGTGCCGGCGATCAGGCGGGAGGCCCACTGGCGGCCGCCCAGCTCCCAGGTCTCGGCGCCGCCCTGGATCGCGGCGAGGACCTCGACGCTCTGGCCCTCGCGCAGCCGCGTCGCCTCCCACTCCCCGCGCGGCACCACCTCGCCGTCGAGGGCGACGGCGACGCCGCGAGCGGCATCGATGCCTGCCGAGCCCCCCGCGCCGGCCTCGCGCGCCGCGTCGGCCAGCGTCGCCGCCTCCGGCAGCTCACACCGCTCCCCGTTCAGCTCGATCCTCACCGCGGCTCCTCCGCGGCGCGCTCCGCCGCTTCGGCGGCTTCGGCCAGCGCCGCCCCGCGCGCCGCCAGTTCGCCGGCGCGGTCTGTGGGCGCGTCCGCTCCCGAGCTCGTGACGGTGCTCTTGTCCTTAGTCGCCCCCTGGGCTACCAAAGTCAAACGCGCCGGGTGCGCGGGGGCGACCGCTTCCGGCAGCTGCTCGCCGGCGAGCACGGCGGCGATCGCATCGGCGGTCAGCGGCGCCAGCAGGATGCCGTTGCGGTAGTGGCCGGTCGCCAGGGCCAGGCCCTCGATCGCGCCGGGGCCGATCAACGGCAGGTTGTCGGGAGTGCCGGGGCGCAGCCCGGCCATCGAGTCGACCAGCTCCATCTCGGCGACGTCGGGGAGCAGGCGGTAGGCCTCGCGCAGGAGCTCGTGGACACCGCCGGCGGTGACCGCGGTGTCGAAGCCCTGCTCTTCGGAGGTGGCACCGAGGATCAGGCGGCCGTCGGGGCGCGGGACCAGGTAGACGCGCTCGGAGGCGACGATCCG
Organism: Solirubrobacterales bacterium; assembly: GCA_035996525.1. Taxonomy (GTDB): domain Bacteria; phylum Actinomycetota; class Thermoleophilia; order Solirubrobacterales; family 70-9; genus VAYN01. The sequence goes on along the minus strand of DASYJK010000064.1, from coordinate 3,286 downwards.
CTCGCAGGGCGACTCGCCGTCGCGGCCGCGCAGCTCGACGATCTGGCCCTTGACCGGGCGCACCGGAGGGCGGGCGTGCTCGGGCAGCCACTCGGCCTGGCCCGACCAGGCGCCCGCGGCGAGCACCGTCATCTCGGCCCGGAGCTCCTCGCCGGCGGCGGTCCGCACTCCCGCCAGGTGCTCGCCCTCGAAGACCCCGTCGACCACCTCGCTCCCGCTCCGCACCTCTGCCCCGGCCTCGCCCAGCGCCGCCAGCAGCGCCCGGGTCAGCGCCCGCGGGTCGATCGCCGCCTCGCCCGGCGCGTGCACGCCCCCGTTGAAGGACGGCGTCAGGCCCGGCTCCAGCTCGCGGCAGCGGCGTGGGGGCAGCCACTCGGCCTCGAGCCCGAGTGAGCGCTGCAGGTCGTGGACGCGGCGCAGCTCCGCCGCCTCGTCGCGGTCGAGGGCGATGTGGATGGCGCCCTGCTGCGCGTAGCCGGTCGTCTCGCCGCTCGCCGTCTCCAGCTCGGCGACAAAATCGGGGTAGAGCGCGGCCGAGGCCAGGGTCATCTCCAGCAGCTCCGGCTCGCCGAAGGCGAGCTCGCCGACCGGGGCCAGCATCCCCGCCGCGACCCGGGTGGCGCCGGCCGGCGGCTCGGCGCGGTCGAGCACCGCCACCCGCGCCCCGCCCCGGGCAGCGCGCCAGGCGCAGCTGAGGCCGATCGCCCCACCGCCTACGAATATCGCGTCGAAACCGCGCTGCTCGGTCAAGCCATTGCCTCCGCCGGCATTACCCGGATCAGGTTCAGACGGTCGGTGGCCTCGGCGCCACCCTCTCAGCCCTCGCGGGCTCCCGTTACTCCTCCAAGGCTACCCGCCCGGGACGGCCCGCAAGCGGGACGCCTGTCGCCGCGCTTCATAATTGGAGGATGAGCTTCGCGACCCCCGAGTCCGCCGGCCCGCTGCGCCGCGAGCGCCTGCGCACGGCGCGCCTCTACTTCGTCTGCGACGCCCGCCCCCGCGGCGAAGACCCGGAAGCGCTGCTGCGGGCGGCGCTGAGCGGCGGCGCCGACATCGTCCAGTTGCGGGAGAAGGAGCTGGGACGGGCGGAGATCGAGCGGGCGGCGGGGACCTTCCGCCGCGTCTGCGACATCTACAGCGCCCTCTTCATCGTCAACGACGACCCCGACCTGGCCCGCTCCTGCGACGCCGACGGCGTCCACGTCGGCCAGGACGACGTCGCCGCCGAGCAGGCGCGGGAGCTGCTGGGGCCCGACGCGATCATCGGCCTCTCGACCCACTCCGAGGAGCAGATCGCCGCCTCCGCCGAGCGCCCGGTCGACCACATCTCGGTTGGCCCGATCTGGGAGACGCCGACGAAAGCCGGCCGGCCCGGGGTCGGCCTGGAGCTGATCTCCCACGCCGCCGAGCATGCCCCCCACCCCTTCTTCGCGATCGGTGGGATCGACGCCGGCAACGCCGCAGAGGTCGTCGCCGCCGGGGCGGAGCGGCTCTGCGTGGTGCGAGCGATCCGCGATGCCGCCGACCCGGCCACGGCCGCGGCGGAGCTGCGGCGCAGCGTTGGAGTCGCGCCCGGTGGCTGAGCGAACCCCACAAGACGAGCCGCGGGACACGGAGTCGCGGAGCGCCCCCCAAACCGAGCCGCAGGGCGCGGAGACCCCGCGCAAGCGCAAGCAGCGCAGCGGCACCGACCGCATGAAACAGGGCTATGCCAAGGCCGAGGAACGCAACCAGGCAGCGCGCGAAGCGCTGGAGCCGCTGGCCGAGGGAGAACGGCCGCGGGTGGTGACGATCGGAGCCGTAGTCGCCGGCCTGATCGCGCTCTCGATCGTCGGCGGCTATCTGGCCGGCGTCAAGGTCAACGGCGAAACACCGAAAATCCCGCAGATCGTCGCCCCCGCCGGGATCCTCGGGATCATGGCCTGGGGCATGTGGCGCGCCCGTTACTGGGCCGTGCTCGGCTTCCAGCTGATCCTCGTCTTCCTGATCTTCAGCGCCGTCTTCGGCCTCGCCGTGCAGGCGGCGACCGTGGCCCAGTTCGCCGCCACCCTCGGCCTGCTCGCCGTCTCCGGCACCTTCTTCTTCTTCATGGTCAAGGCGATGGCGCGGATCCAGATGCCCGAACGCACCCCGCGGGGCTGACGACGATGACCCCGCTCGGCCTGCCCTCCCTCGAGAAGATCTCGGCCCTGCCCAGCGACGTGCTGGCGGCGCTGCGGACGATCCCGGAGATCGTCGAGAACACCCGGGCGATGAAGGAGCACACCGCGCAGCTGACCCGGGTCGCCGACGCGCTGGACCGCGTCGCCGCCGACACCTCTTCCCTACCCGCCCTGCGCGACGACCTGGTGGTGCTCAATCACCTGCCCGAGACCCTGAAACGGCTCGACAAGGGAATCGAGGGGCTGGATGCCGGAATCGACCAGCTGAGCGAGCTGATGGAGCGGATCCTGACCGCTGTCGCCGGCCTCAACGAGAGCGTCGAGACCCTGCAGGGGGCGGTCGGGCCGATGGGGCGAATCGCCTCCCGGCTGCCGGGCCAGAAAAAGAGCTAGCTGCCCGGCGGCCGCGCGCGGCCGTTCTATAGGCTCAGCCCATGGCTGATTCCTTCGATGTGATCGTGATCGGCGGCGGGCCCGGCGGCTACGTCGCGGCCATCCGCGCTGCCCAGCTGGGTAAGAAAACCGCCGTGGTCGAGCGCGACAAGGCGGGGGGGCGCTGCCTCAACTACGCCTGCATCCCCGCCAAGACGATTCTGCGCACGGCGGAGATCTACACCGAGGCGCGCGAGAGCGCCGACCTCGGCGTCATCGCCAACGACGTCTCGCTCGACTGGGACGCCGTCGGCAAGCGCCGCGCCGCCGTCTCCGAGTCGCTCTCGGGCGGGGTGAAGATGCTCTGGGACAAAAACAAGGTCACCGTGATCGAGGGCGAGGGCTCGCTCACCGCCGAGGGCAACGTCAAGGTCGGCGAGGAGACCTACGAGGCCGGCGCCGTGATCCTCGCCACCGGCTCGGTCGCCTCCCCGATCCCCGGGGTCGAGTTCGGCGAGCGCATCGTCGACACCTGGGGCGCCTGGTCGCTGCCGGAGGTGCCGCAGAAGATCGCCGTCGTCGGCGCCGGCGCTTCGGGCTGTGAGATCGCTTCCGCCTACGGCCGCTTCGGGACCGAGGTGCTGCTGCTGGAGATGCTGCCGCAGATCCTCCCGGCCGAGGACAAGGACGTGGTCCGGGTCGTCGAGCGCGCCTTCAAGAAGCAGAACATCACCGTCGCCACCGGCAACCCG
>DASYJK010000063.1:0-4884 GCA_035996525.1 Solirubrobacterales bacterium | reverse complement strand
CAGCAGGCCTACCGGATCGCCGACCACGTCGCCTTCATGTACCTGGGCGACCTGGTCGAGTACAGCAGCGCCACCGCCCTCTTCGGCTCGCCGCGCGAGAAACGGACCCAGGAGTACGTCAGCGGTGCCTTCGGTTAGCCGACCGATCACCCGTCTCGGCGCCCTCGGCGCCTGCGCCGCGCTGCTTGCGGGCGCGGCCAGCGGCTGCTCGACGACGCAGGAAAAGGCAAGCGCCCAGCAGGCCGAAGCAAAACGCTTCCTCGAGGCCCGAGAAGCGCGCCGCGAGCAGAAGCACGAGCACGGCAAGGGCCAACCCGGCAAGCAGGACGAGAAGGGGAGCTAGTGGCGATGACCGAGCAGGACACGAAACCGACCATCTCCGTGCTCCAGGGCACCTACGAGCCCTGCGAGGAGTGCGGGGCCCCACTCGACCCGCAGCAGCGCTACTGCGTCAACTGCGCGGCTCGGCGCGGCAACGGCGCCAATCCCGCCTCGCGCTACTTCGCCGCGATGAGCAAGAAGGCGCGGCGGCCGCTGAGCCGGCCGCCGGCCAAGTCGAGCCCGGGCAGCCGCGCCGCCGCGGTCGCCTTCTTCGCCCTGCTGCCGGTCGCGGTCGGGCTCGGCGTCGTCGTCGGCCGCGGCGACTCCGGCGGCGGCGACAACGAGGCGCTGCTGCGGGCGCTGCGCCAGCAGGAAGCCGCCACGGCCACCAACACCGGGGCCACCGCCGCGGCGACGCCCGCCGCCAAGAAAAAGATCAGCAAAGCCGAGAAGAAGGCGGAGAAGAACGGCGGCAAAGTCGTCGCCAAGACCGCCAACGGCGATGTCCACCAGGTCGCCGGCTTCAAAGCGAGTAAAGAGAAGACCGAAGCCGATACCCAGATCGTCTCCGAAAACCCCGAACAGACCGGCGACAACTACATCAAGGCCCAGCAGAACCTGCCCGACGTGACCGTGATCGGCGGCGAACCGGGCTCGGCGCCGGCGCCGACCAGCGGGGTGGAACCGTGAGCCGCTTCGGCGAGCTCAGCCGCCGCCCGGCGGAGCTGCTGCGGCGCCCGACCGCCAAGTCAACGCCGAAAACGACGGTCAAGCCCGGCGCCGCGAAAGAGCCGGAGAAGCCGGAGGAGAGCGCCGAGCTGCTGGCTCAGCGCGACCGCCTGCTGGAGAAGTTCACGGTGATGCAGGCCGACCTCGGCGGCGCCTTCTACGAGATGGCGATCCGCGACCACGTCCGCCTCGATGTCCTGACCCGCAAGGCGGCGGAGCTGCAGCGGGTCGACGCCGAGCTGCTCGCGGTCGAGCGCGTGCTCGAGCTCGAGCGCGCCGACGCCGCCGGGCTCTGCCCCGGCTGCGGCGCCCCCTACGGCCACGCGGTCCGCTTCTGCGCCCAGTGCGGCCACGCGCTGGTGCCGACCGAGGCCGGCAAATGAAGGCCGCTGCCTCGAAGCTCTACAAGCAGTTCGTAGCGGCGGCGGAGTCCCTGACCGGCAAACGCTTCAACCTGCTCGTCGCCTCCTCCCTGGTGGTGACGACGGCGATCGTCGCCGCGGCGATGACCAGCTCCGCCGACAGCGGCCCGCTGGCGGCCCTGCTCGGGCGCAGCCTCGCCGCCGACAAGACCCCAATCGTCAGCGCCCCCGCGCCCAGCCCCGAATCCTCGCCGAGCCTGGGCGGTGGCTCCTCCTCCCCCGCGCCCGAACCGGCCTCTTCCTCCTCCCTGCCGCTGTCCTCGCCGGAAGCGGCGCCGGCACCGGAACCCGCCCCCGAACCGGAACCGGAACCAGCTCCGACCACGCCGGCAGTGCCCGCCCCCGAAGCGGGCCGGGTCAAGCATGTCTTCGTCGTCTCCCTCGCCAGCTCCGGCTATGACGCCGCCTTCGGAGCCACGCCGCAGATGCCGTACCTGGCGGGCACCCTGCGCCCGCAGGGAACGCTGCTCAGCGGCTACACGCTGCTCGACACCGCGGCGCTGCCGAACTCGATCGCGGCGGTCGGCGGGCAGCTCCCGACGCCGGAAACGAAGGCCGACTGCCCCGACTACGGCAAGTGCGTCTACTCCGCCGAAACGCTGACCCTGGCCGACCAGCTCGGGATCGCCAAGTTCAGCTGGCGCGCCTACATGGAGAGCATGGTGAACCCGGAAACCGGCGCCCCTGACAACTGCGTCTACCCGCAGCCTGGGGCGCCGACGGCGACCACCACCGGCGGCTACTCGGCCGAGCTCAACCCGTTCGTCTACTTCCACTCGTTGCTCGACCTCGGCGACTGCGCCAGCGACGACGTGCCGCTGACCGAGCTCGAAAAGGACCTGAAGACGGCGAAGTCGACGCCGAACTACTCCTACATCTCGCCCAACCTCTGCAACGCCGGAGTCAGCGGCCAGTGCGCCCCGGGCGCTCCCGACGGCGCCGCCAGCGCCGACGCCTTCCTCGCCACGCTGGTGCCGAAGATCCTCGCCTCGCCCGCTTACAAGGCGGATGGGGTGCTGATAGTCAGCTTCGGCCAGGCCAACCCGGCACCGATCGACCCCGCCACCGGGGCGCCGGTCGCGACCACCGCGGACCCGAAGAAAGTCGGCGCCCTGCTGGTCTCCCAGTTCGTCTCCCCCGGCTCCACCGACGCCGTCGCCTACGACCCCTACTCGCTGCTGGCCTCGACCGAGGATCTCTTCGGCCTCTCCCACCTGGAAAAGGCCGGCGGCGCCAAGGTGAAGTCGTTCGCCCCGGCCCTGCTGGGGGAAAACGGCGGCGACTGAGCCCGCCCCCGGAGACGGCCAGGCGACGTTTCTGAGAGGCTGAGCCCATGCACGCGCCAGAGCCAGCCGGAGAGCCGATCACCGCCGCCGGGATCGAGGACCTCAAAGCCGAGCTCGCGCAGTTGGAAGGGCCCGCCCGCCAGGAGATGGCGGCGCGGATCAAGGTCGCCCGCGAGGAGGGCGACCTCAAGGAGAACGCCGAGTATCACGTCGCCAAAGAGGACCAGGCGCACCTGGAGACGCGGATCAAGCGGCTGCAGGAGCGGCTTCACAACGCCGTCGTGGTCGAGGTCGACGCCAGCGGCGCCAACGCCTTCGCCTTCGGGCTGACCGCCGAAGTCAGCGACGAGGGCAGCGGCAAGACCAACGTCTGGACCCTGGTCGGCTCGACCGAGGCCAACCTCGCCGAAGGCCGGCTCTCGGCTGAGTCGCCGATCGGCAAAGCGCTGATGGACACCAAGGTCGGCGCCACGGTCAAGGTCGAGACGCCGCGCGGGACAAAAGCCTTCAAGGTCCTCAAGCTCGTCTCCTGAGCGGGTGAGCCGATGCTGAGGCTGCGCGCATCGGTCGAGGCTGAGCGGGCCGCGCCCTTCGGCGACCGGCTGCGGGAGCTGGACGGGGTGCGGCGCCTGGTCAGCCAGCCCGACGAGGCCGGTGAGGCGGGCGCCGTCGTCTTCGTCGCTGACGTCGAGCCCGCCGCCGCCGACCGCCTGGTCGAGGCGATCGCCGAGCTCGGGATCGGGATCGACGACTACCTGCTGACCCGGGTCGAAGTCGTCGCCCCACAGCAGCGCCACCTCGGCGGCGACAGCGGCATCGAAGGCTTCGCCTGGGTCGAGGTGATGGGACAGGCCCGGGCCAACTCGCGCCCGCTCGCCCGTTACCTGGCGCTGATCAACGTCGCCGCGGTGATCGCCGCCCTCGGCGTGATCACCAGCAGCTCGATCCTGATCGTCGGCGCGATGGCGGTCAGCCCCGACCTGCTGCCGATCTGCGCCACCTGCGTCGGCCTGGTCGGCCGCCGCCGCGGCCTCGCCCAGCGCTCCTTCGTCACCCTGACCCTGGGCCTAACCCTGGTCGTGGTCACGGCGACCGTACTGGCCGCGGCGCTGAAGGGAGCGGACCTGCTGCCGGCCGGATTCACGGTCGAGGACAGCAGCCTCAGCACCCTCGCCAAGACCGACTACTCGACCGTGCTGATCGCGCTCGCCGCCGGGATCGCGGCGATGCTCTCCTTCGAGACCCGAGCCAGCGCCGCGGTCGGCGTCGCGATCTCGGTGACGACGATCCCGGCCTCGGCCTACCTAGGCGTCGCGCTCGGCGCCGGTGGCGCCGGCCAGGCGCTCGGCGCCCTCGTCGTGCTGCTGGTCAACGTCTCGCTGCTGATCTTCTCCGGCAGCATGACCCTGGTCGTGCAGCGCTGGCTGACCCGGCGCGCCGGCATCAAGGTCTAGCGGCGGCCGCGACCACGGGGCCGGCTCAGGCCGGCGCTCGTCGTAGATCACATCGGTGCCGCTGAAGCGGTCTTCCCAGGCCCGGCGCCGCTCGCGGAAGACGATGCCGAGGAAGCCGATGCCGAAGGTGACGACGGAGAGGCCGAGGCCGACGAGGCGCTTCAGCGAGCGCCGCAACGGCAGCCGCCCGACGTCGAGCCTGATCCCGACGAAGCGCATCCCCGGCGTCTGCCCCGCCAGCGACCAGAAGCCGACCAGGTAGAGGGAGCCGAGCGCGAGCCAGGCGGTCGAGCCGATCGCGATCGCGAAGTTGGAGGCTCCGCCGCCACTGCCGCCGAAGGCGTTGTCGACGAGGCTGGCGATGGCGACGATCGCGGTGAAGCTGAGGTTGACGAAGACGCCGTCGATGACGAACGCCAGGGCGCGGCTGACGGCCCCGGCGTGGTCGCTGGCGACTGCGCGGCGACGACGGAAGAAGATCCGCCGCACGATCCGCTCGAAGCTGTCGTCGAGGCGCCGGGCGAGCTTGCCGATCGTGCGGCCGATGTCCTCGAGCAGGCCGGCGCCCTGGGCGCTGATCGCGGCCCGTACCTCCGGCGCCTCGGCGATCCGCTCAACCAGCTGCTGGGCCTCGTCGCTGGCCAGCAGCCGGCGCCAGACCTCGTCGACCAG
>DASYJK010000062.1:0-5976 GCA_035996525.1 Solirubrobacterales bacterium | reverse complement strand
GGAGAGCTCGTCGTGCTCGCCGTCGAGGATCTCGCGGAAGCCGCGCACGGTCTCGGCGACCGGCACGTACTCGCCGGTGCGGCCGGTGAACTGTTCGGCGACGAAGAACGGCTGCGAGAGGAAGCGCTCGATCTTGCGGGCGCGGGAGACCGTCTGGCGGTCCTCGTCGGAGAGCTCGTCGATCCCGAGGATGGCGATGATGTCCTGGAGCTCCTTGTAGCGCTGCAGGACCTCCTGGACGTCGGTCGCGGTGCGGTAGTGCTCCTCGCCGACGACGTCGGGCTTGAGGATGGTCGAGGTCGAGTCGAGCGGGTCGACCGCCGGGTAGATCCCTTTCTCGGAGATCGCCCGCGAGAGCGCGGTGGTCGCGTTGAGGTGGGCGAACACCGAGGCCGGGGCCGGGTCGGTGTAGTCGTCGGCGGGGACGTAGACCGCCTGGATCGAGGTCACCGAGCCGCGATCGGTCGAGGTGATCCGCTCCTGCAGGCCGCCCATCTCGGTCTCCAGGGTCGGCTGGTAGCCGACCGCGGAGGGCATCCGGCCCAGCAGGGCCGAGACCTCGGAGCCCGCCTGGACGAAGCGGAAGATGTTGTCGATGAACAGGAGCACGTCCTGGCCGCCCTGCTCGCGGTAGTACTCGGCCATGGTCAGCCCGGAGAGGGCGACGCGCAGGCGCGCGCCCGGGGGCTCATTCATCTGGCCGAAGACGAGCATCGTCTTCTCGAGCACGCCCGACTCTTTCATCTCGAGCCAGAGGTCGTTGCCCTCGCGTGAGCGCTCGCCGACGCCGACGAAGGCGGAGAGGCCGGAGTGCTCCTCGGCGATGTTGCGGATCAGCTCCTGGATCAGCACGGTCTTGCCGACGCCGGCACCACCGAACAGCCCGACCTTGCCGCCTTTGGCGTAGGGCGCGAGCAGGTCGATGACCTTGATCCCGGTCTCGAGGATCTCCTGGGTCGGGGTCAGGTCGGAGGCCTTCGGAGCGGGCCGGTGGATCGGCCAGCGCTCACCGTCGGCGGCGAGCTCCTCGCCGTTGTCGATCGGGTCGCCGAGCAGGTTGAAGATGCGGCCGAGGGTGGCGTCGCCGACCGGGACCGTGATCGGCCCGCCGGTGTCGGTGACCGCGGCGCCGCGCTGGATGCCGTCGGTCGCGTCCATCGCCACCGCGCGCACGCGATCGTCGCCGAGGTGCTGCTGGACCTCGCAGACGAGCTGCGCCGTTTCGCCGTCGCCGTCGCCACTGCCGGTCTCGATCGTCACCGCCGAGTAGATCGCCGGCAGCTTGTCGGGAAAGACCGCGTCGATGACCACGCCGGTCACCTGCTCGACTCGACCTACGTTCGTTCCGTTGCTTCCGTTCTCAGCCATGGGTTCCTTTTCTCGTCGCCAAAGTTTGTCGTCGTCTAGCCGAGGGCCTCAGCCCCGGCGACGACCTCCAAGATCTGCTGCGTGATCTCCGACTGACGGACCCGATTCATTTCGAGCGTCAGATCGTCCATGATCGTTTCCGCGTTCTCGGCGGCGTTGCGCATCGCGGTCATCCGCGCCCCCAGCTCGGAGGCGGCGGACTCGAGCAGCGCCCGGTAAACCGAAATCGTCACGTACTCGGGGATCAAGCGGGCGAGCAGGTCCTCGGGTTCAGGCTCGAATTCCCACTGCGAGCGGGCCTGGCCCGCGTCGTCCCCGGTCTCCTCCTCGTCGGAGGCATCCTCCTCGGCGCCCTCGCCGATCACCTCGGCCTGCTGCAGCGGCAGCAGGGTCTGGCGCCAGACGTGCTGGGTCAGCGGCGAGACGAAGCGGTTGTAGATCAGTTCGACCCGGTCGAGCTCCTCGTCGACGTAGCGCGCGGTCATCTCCTCGCCGATTTCGCGGGCGTTGGCGAAAGCCGGGCGATCGGTGAAGCCGATGTAGGAGCCGGTGATCTCCTGTTTGCGGAAGTTCAGCGCCGAGACGCCCTTGCGACCGACCACGGCGAAGGAGGGCTCCGCCCCCTCGGCCCGCACCTTGGCCGCCGTCCGCATCCCCTCGCGGATGATGTTCGAGTTGAAGGCACCGGCGAGGCCGCGGTCGCCGGTGACGAGCACGATCCCGACCCGTTTGACGTTCTCGCGCTCGACCATGACCGGGACGCGGGGAATGCCCCCGGCCCGCTCGGAGGCCTGACGGGTCAGCTTGCGCATCCCCTCCGCGTAGGGCCGCAGGTGGCCGATCCGCTGTTCGGCCCGGCGCAGGCGCGCCGCGGCGACCATCTCCATCGCCCGAGTGATCTTGTTGATGTTCTTGATCGACGCAATGCGATTCTTGACTTCCTTCTGGCTGGCCATGGCGGAACCGGGACCCGACTAGGCCGCGGTGGCCTCCTCGGTGCGGGCGGGCGCCTCGCGCTCCTCTTTCGACTTGACGCGGTCGGACTCGCCGGCCTCGAGCGGGTCGCCGTGCTCGTCGAAGTCGGGGCCGAAGTCGTCGACGAAGTCGGCGATCGCCTTGCCCAGCTCCTCCTCGTCGGCCTCCTCGAGCTTGCCGGTGTCTTCGATCCGCTTCAGCAGCTCGGCCTTCTCCGAGTGCAGGCGCACCCGCAGGTCGGCGAGGAACTCGCCGACGCGCTCGACCTTGATGCGGTCGAGGTAGCCGCCGGTGCCGGAGTAGATCGAAGCGACCTGGTCGCCGACGCTGAGCGGCTCGCGCTCTTTCTGTTTGAGCAGCTCGACCAGCCGTTCGCCGCGGGTCAGCGCTTTCTGCGTCTCCGCGTCGAGCTCGGAGCCGAACTGGGCGAAGGCCTCGAGGTCGCGGTACTGGGAGAGGTCGAGGCGCAGTTTCCCGGCGACCTTCTTCATCGCCTTGGTCTGGGCGTTACCACCGACCCGCGAGACCGAGATACCGACGTTGATCGCCGGCCGCACGCCGGAGAAGAACAGATCCGACTCGAGGAAGATCTGGCCGTCGGTGATCGAGATCACGTTGGTCGGGATGTAGGCGGAGACGTCGGAGGCCTGGGTCTCGATGATCGGCAGCGCCGTCAGCGAGCCGCCGCCGAGGTCGTCGTTCAATTTCACCGCGCGCTCGAGCAGGCGGGAGTGCAGGTAGAAGACATCGCCCGGGTAGGCCTCGCGACCCGGCGGGCGCCGCAGCAGCAGCGACATCTGGCGGTAGGCGGAGGCGTGTTTGGTGAGGTCGTCGTAGACGCAGAGCGCGGCTTTGCCGTTGTAGAGGAAGTACTCGCCCATCGCGCAACCGGCGTAGGGGGCGATGTACTTGATCGGCGCCGCCTCGTCGGCGGGGGCGGCGACGATGATCGTGTTCTCCATCGCCCCGTTCTCCTCCAGCGTCTCCTTCAGCTGGACCACGGTGGACATCCGCTGCCCAATCGCGACGTAGATGCAGATCAGGTCCTTGTCCTTGTTGTTGATGATCGTGTCGATCGCGATCGCGGTCTTGCCGGTCTGGCGGTCGCCGATGATCAGCTCGCGCTGGCCACGGCCGATCGGGATCATCCCGTCGATCGACATCAGGCCGGTCTGGACCGGTTCCTCGACCGGCTGGCGCTCGACCACGCCGGGCGCTTTGAACTCGGCCGGGCGGGTCTCGGTGGTGGCCACCTCGCCGCGGTTGTCGAGCGGACGGCCGAGCGGGTCGACCATGCGGCCGAGCAGCTCGGGGCCGACGGGGATCTCGAGCAGGTGGCCGGTGCGCTTGACCGTGTCGCCCTCGACGATCTTTTCCCACTCGCCGAAGAGCACGGCGCCGACGTTGTCGGCCTCGAGGTTGAGGGCCAGCCCGGTGACACCGTGCGGCAGGTCGAGCATCTCCAACGCCATCACGTTGTCGAGGCCGTGGATACGGGCGATCCCGTCCGCCACCGAGAGGACGGTGCCCACCTCGGTGAGGTCAGCGGAGTCGGTCTCCAACCCCTCGATTCGCTCCCGCAGAATGCTTGCGATCTCGTCCGGCTTGATCTCCATCTGGTGCTCTCTGCCTCCTTACGCCGCGGTCGCGACGGTCTTTCGAAGTTTGTCCAGGCGACTGCGGATGCTCGCGTCCAGAACCATGTTGCCGACCTGCAGGACGATGCCGCCGAGGATGTCGCCGTCGACCCGGCTCGAGAGCTCGACCCGCTCGCCGGTCTGGCGTTCGACCTCCTCGCCGATCCTCTGGACGACGGCGTCATCGAGGTCGACGGCGCTGACCACGGTGACGTCGAGGCGGCGGTTCTCCTTCTTCCAGAGCTCGTCGAACTCACGTCGGATGCGGAAGATCTCCGGCATCCGGTGCTTCTCGATCAGCAGCTCGAGGAAATTCGTCAGCTCCGGCTCGGCCCCGGCGATCGCCCGCCCCAGCCCCTCTTGCTTGTCGGCGGAGGAGAGGTACGGGCTGAACAGGAACACCTGCAGCTCCTGGTTGCCGTCGACCGCGTCGGCGAACTGGCCCAGCTGCGACTGCAGCGAGTCCAGCTTGCCCCTGTCCTTGCCGGCCTCGAAGAGAGCGTCGGCGTACACGTGCGCGGCCTCGGGCATCTAGCTCTGCTCCGCTCCCGAGAGCGAAGAGAAGTCGACCTCGGCGAGGGCCTCCTCGACGAGCCGCTTCTGGTCCTCGCCGGTGAGGCTTTTGCGGGTGACCTTCTCGGTCGCCAGCACGGTCAGGTCGGCGACCTCGCCGCGGATCTGCTCCAACGAGCGCCGGGTCTCCGCTTCGATGTCCCGCTTCGCCTGCGCGACCAGCTCCTCGCGTTTCTCGCGGCCGGCGGTCGTCGCCTCGGCCTCGGCCGTCTCGGCCGCCTTGCGGGCGCGGGCCATGATGTCGTCGGCCTGCTCCCGGGCCTCGGCCAGCCGGCCGCGGTACTCGGCCAGCAGCTCGTCGGATTCCACGCGCTGACGCTCGGCCGTGTCGAGCGACTCGGCGATCGTCTTCGCCCGCCGGTCCAGGGCCTCCTGGATTTTCGGGAAGGCGAGCTTGCTGAGGACCCACATCGTGAACAGGAACAGGATCAGGGTCCAGATCATCAGGCCAAGGCCCGGCGAGACGAGAAAGCTTCCGCCTTCTTCACTCGCCTTCTCTGCGGCCACGGGGACCGCGGCTATGTAGCCGAGCAACGCCATCCGCCTAGAGGAAGAAGGCGATCAGGCCGAAGATGAACGTGTAGAAGGCCACGGCCTCGGTCAGGGCGAAGCCGAGCCAGCGGATGCTCTGCAGCTCGTCTTTCATCTCGGGCTGGCGGGCGACCGACTCGATCTCCTTACCGAAGATGAAGCCGATGCCGATGCCGGCGCCGATCGAACCGAGGCCCGCACCGACACCCAGCGCGATTGCCTTTCCGGCAGCTTCCACGCCTTCGTCAGAGACGGCGGCGACGACAGGGGACAGGTCCATGGAAAAAGTGCTCCTTTTCTAGTGACTGGCGGAGGTGGCTCCGCCGAGGTAGATGGCGGTGAGGGTCGAGAAGATAAATGCCTGCAGGGTCGCGATAAGGCCGACCTCGAGGATGAAGAAGAAGAAGGCGAGCGGGAAGGTGAGGGCGCCGAGCGCGGCGATCCCGAGCAGGACCGCGAGCCCGCCACCCATGAACAGGAGCAGCAGGTGGCCGGCGAGGATGTTGGCGAAAAGTCGGACGGAGAGCGAGATCAGGCGGGCGAAGTGGGAGATCGCCTCGATGATGAAGATGAAGCCCTTGGCGGCCGGGTTCATGTCCTCGAGGCCGGGGGGCAGCCAGCTGGCCAGGTACTTGAAGAGCCCCTTGGCCCGGATCCCTTCGACGTGGTAGGAGACCCAGACGACCAGGGTCAGGACCAGCGGGATCGAGAGGTTGGCGGTGGCCGCGTAGATCGCGAAGGCGGGGATTTCGGCGCCGAAGACGTTGACCGTGTGCTCGGTGTTGGTCGGCAGCGGCAGGAAGCCGATCATGTTCGAGAACCAGATCCAGAAGAAGAGCGCGGCCAGGAACGGGAACCAGCGGCGGGCCATCTCCTTGTCGAGGCTGCCGCC
>DASYJK010000061.1:0-7427 GCA_035996525.1 Solirubrobacterales bacterium | reverse complement strand
TGGGGGGGGGGTGGGTGGCCCTCTCGCTCAACTTCTTTTGAGGATCGTGCCCCGCCCGTCCGAGTTCCTCGCCGGCAAAAAAGTACAAGCCGCTCCGAGGCCCACCCACCCCTCTCCTCACGAGACGGGCCCTCAGGGTCGAGATGCTCGTCTTGACTGGGGATTACGAGGGACGGGGGCCAGTAGGGCCTCCGAACGTTTTGTGCCGCTGGCCCAACACGAATCTCGGATGGCTGCCGGCGATGAGCCAGGTAGGCAAGTGAGGAGGCCCTACTGGCCCCCGTCGCACTAACTCGGCCGCGTCAACAGATCCGCGATCGCCCGCACCTCTTGCAGCAACCCGTCGAGCATCCGCTCGGTGTCGCTGTGGATGCGGTACTCGGCGGCTTGGCGGTCGGCCTCTACCTGGTCGATGCGGGCCTCGAGCTTGCGGGTGCGGTCGTCGATCTTCTCGACCGTGCGTTCGAGTTTCCTCTCGGTCTTGCGGACTCGCTTCTTCACGTAGAGGCGGGTTTCTTCGCGGATGCTGGCGAGTTCGCGCTCGACGTCGGCGCCGATCGGCTGGCCCTGCTCGGCCAGCATCTCTTCGACCCCGAGGCGGACGCGCTCGATCTCCTCGTGCAGCTCGGCGCGGGCCTTGTCGGCGGCGGCGGAGATTCCCGGCGCGCCTGAGGGCAGCGAAGGATCGACCGGGTTGGGAGCGGCGTTCACAGCGGCAATCCTAGGGACGGCGGTGGCCGGAACCCACCCTTGCAAGGGCTAGAGCTTCAGCACGTAGAGCGTGTAGTGGCCGATCGCCAGCTCGTCGCCGTCCTGCAGCGGCCCGAACTCGACCGTCTCGCCGTTGAGGAAGACGCCGTTGAGGCTGCGATCGTCGAGCACCCGCATCGGCTTCTCGGTTTCGGCGACGATCAGCGCGTGGCGGCGGGAGACGCTGGGGTCGTCGAGCCGCAGGTCGGCGTTGGGGCTGCGGCCGATCCGGGTCCAGCCGTACTCGAGCGGAACGGAGACGATCTCGCCGTCGTCGCTCTGGAAGGCGAGGCAGAAGCCGGAGCTCGCTTTCTGACCCTGCCGCGCCTGCTCAAGCCAGCTGGGCGGCTCGTGCGTGCCCGGTGTCTGGAATTCGAGGGTCGTCGAGTGGTCCTGACGCGACTCGAAGATCGAGTCCCGGCGGTACTCCGAGCCTCCGCAGCGGGGACAGTCGGGAAGCTCATCGGTCTCCCGCATGGAGAGCTGGGAGCCGCAGGCGAGGCAGAAGAACGTCCCCTCGCCCGGGGTCGCTCCGGTCTCGTAGCGATTTCCCGCTGCGCTGCTGCCGATGCTGTCGAAGATGGGTGGCCTCCTCCTCGTGCCGCCTTGTGCGGCTTGGAACGATCCTACCGCTCCGTGTGCCTCCCGTCACTCAAATTGGACTGATGTGCCGGCAACGGGGCGGCCGACGAATAGAATCGCGCCGCGATGGGTCCGCTTCGCGCCGAAACCGAGATCGACGTTCCCCGCGAGCGGGTCTTCGAGGCGCTAACCGACCTCTCCCGCCGTCCCGAGTTCACCGATCACTTCCTCTCCGACTTCCACCTGACCCGGCTCAAGCCGACCGGGGTCGGCGCTGGCGCGCGCTTCCGCGTCCAGGCGCCGCTGCGCTCGCCCTGGATGGACACGACGATCGTCGAGCTCGACCCGCCCTTCCGGATCGTCGAGCGTGGCCAGGGCGGGCGGGTCAACCGCATCCCCACCCACACGGTCTGGGAGCTGACCGAGGGGCCGGGCTCGCTGACCTCGGTCAAGCTCTCCTTCTGGACTGAGCCGGGCCACCTCGACCGCGGCCTGGAGCTGCTCAGCGCCGGTTCGGTCTGGCAGGAGCGCTCCTGGCGCGAGGCGCTGAAGCGGCTCCGCGACGGGCTCGAGTCGGGCGTCTGGGACGGCAATCCGATCGCCGTCGCCGGCGGCAACCGCTACGCGACCGGCATCCCGTAGATCCTCCTAATAGACTCTCGCCGCCGATGGTCCTGAACCGCAGACTCGTCCTCCCGCTGCTGGCCGCCCTGGCCCTCGCCGCCCTCGTGGTCGGCGTCTCCGCCTGCGGCTACTCGAGCGACTCCAAGGACGTGGCCGAGGGTGAACCGGTGGAGCTGGGCGAGCTCTCCTTCAGCGTCTCCTTCTCGCGCTATCTGAACCCGAACGACAACGAGGACACGGCCTACCTTGTCGGCCAGAAGCCGGCCCCCGAGGGCTCGAACTACTTCGGCGTCTTCTTCGAGGTCCAGAACGAAAGCGACGACCCGCAGACTCTGCCCTCGACGCTGACGATCACCGACGCCGAAAACACCACTTACCACGTGCTGCCCAGCGAAAGCCTCTACGCGCTCGATTTCGGTGGCGAAGTCGAACCGCAGGAACAGATACCGGTGCTCGATTCGACGCCCCAGCAGGGCCCGATCGAGGGCTCGGTGGCGATCTTCCTGCTGCCCGAAGAAGTCTCCGCCAACCGGCCGCTGACGCTGCACATCCCCGGCGCCGACGGCGAATCGGCGATAGTCCAACTCGACCTCTAAGCGCGGCGCCCGCCCGGCTAAAGGCCGGCGGAGAGGACTTCGGCGGCTGCGGGAGCGGCGACGTCGCCGCCCGCCGCTTCGGCTTCGATCAGCAGCACCCCGATCGCCAGCTTCGCCTTCTCGGCCGGGGCGAAGGCGGCGAACCAGGCGTCCTTGATCTGGGTCGGGTTTTCCGATTCCTCTTCGCCCGGCTTCGGCCCGAGCTCGGCGGTGCCGGTCTTGCCCGCCACCTGCGCCTCGGGGATCGCCCCGGCGGTGCCGGTGCCTTCGGTGACGACGCCGACCATCAGTTCGTTCAGCTCGGAGGCGATCTTCTTCGACATCACTCGGGTCGCCTCGGCGTGCGGTCGCAGCTTCTTGTTGGCTACGACCGAGGTCGGCTCGTGGACGCCGCCGTTGCCGATCGCCTGCGCCACGCTCGCCATCTGCAGCGGCGTCGCCAGCACTTCGCCCTGACCGATCGCCGAGACGCCGAGGTCGATTTCTTCGCCGATTTCGGTCGGGATCGTCGATTCCGGCAGTTCGGCTTCGCGCACCAGCTTCGGGGCGTAGAGGGTGGGGGGCGAGTTGAAGCCGAAGCTTTCCGCGGTCGCGACCAGTTCGTCGTTGCCGATCTTCGGGCCGAGCGGGGCGAAGTCGGCGTTGCAGGACTCGGCGAAGGCCTGGCGGAAGGTGCCGCCGCAGTACTCGCCGTTGGCGTTGTTGAGGAAGCGGCCGCCGACGTTGACGCCGTTGGTGACTTCGAATTCGTCGTCGAGCGAGACGAGATCGTTCTTGAGGGCGGCGATCGTGGTGATCATCTTGAAGGTGGAGCCCGGGGGCTGGGGGGCGGAGAGGGCCTGGCCGGCGAGGGCACGGACGTCGCCGTTGCGGGAGTCGAGAACGGCGATGCCGCCGGCGCGCCCGGCCAGGGCGGAGACGGACGCTTCCTGCAGGGCGGGGTCGATCGTCGTCTTCACCGGCGCCCCCGCCTCCGGCTTGGCTTCCGCGAGAACCCGCGAGGAGGAGCCGCTTTCGTCGAGCGCCAGCAGCTTGCCCCCCGGCTTGCCGGCGAGACGGGTGTTGAAGGCGCGCTCGAGGCCGCTGACGCCGACCGGGGTGTCGGCGGCGAAGCCGTGGCGGGCCAGCTTCGGCATCTCTTCTTCGCTCGCTTCGCCGACTTCGCCGGTGACGTCGATCGCGGCGCTGCCGAGCGGGTGTTCGCGTTCCTCCGCCGGGCCTGCGGCCAGCGGCGTGCCGTCGGCGGCGAGGATCGCCGCCCGCGGCGCCAGTTCGATTTCGCTGCCCAGATGCTCGCCCCGGCGCAGGCCGGGAAAGACGAGGCTGGGGTCCCAGTCGATGCCGCCTTCGGCGTAGGGCAGCTCGACCTCGTCTTCGAAGCTGCCGAAGGCAACCGTGCCGGCGGTCATCGAGACCGGCACCACCGTCTCGCCGTCGCGCGAGGACGGGTCGTGGGCGGAGCCGGGCTCGAGCGTGCGCAACGTCGCCACTTGCTCGGCTTCGCGGTAGGCGATGACGAAGTCGTTGAGTTCGGTCGCGGCCTGCGAGGCCGGGTTCAGCTCCTTGTACATGGCGGCGAATTCACCGCTGGCCCAGGCCGCGGCGAAGCGGTTGGCGGCGTCCTTTTCGGGCGAGCCGGGAGCGCCCGCGGCGGCGCCGAAGGTGAAGGCGACGACGGCGATCACGGCGAGGGGGAGCGTGCGGGTGACCAGGCGTCGACGCCGCTCCACCTCGGGTGAAATCTGGCTCACTGAGTGAAAGGTAATAGAGCGATCCTCCGCATGCTTCTATTCATGGGTGACTGTTCTGGATTGGGCCATCGTGGCCTTCACCATCTCGCTCGGGCTGTGGGGGTACAGGCAGGGCCTGATCGTCGGCGCGATGACCCTGTTCGGCTTCGCGGTGGGCGCGTTCGTGGGTGGGCGACTGGGGCCTCTGGTGCTCTCCCAGGGCGCCAAGTCCCCCTACGCGCCGCTCTGCGCGGCCCTCGGCGCGCTGCTGGCCGGGGCGCTGGCGGCGGTCACGGTCGAGAGCGTCGCCCTCGGCCTGCGGGCTAAGGTGATCCGGCGTCCGGCGCTGCACCTGGCCGACGGGGCCGGTGGCGCCGCCCTGATCGCTTCGGTCGCGCTCGGCCTCGCCTGGGTCTTCGGCTCGGTGGCGCTGCACGCCCCCGGCACCGCCCGCCTCCGCGCCGACGTCCAGGACTCGGTGATCCTGCGCAGCCTCAACGAAGTGCTGCCGCCCTCGGGGCCGGTCCTCAATGCGCTCGACCGGGTCGACCCGGCGCCCTCGGTGACCGGGCCGGCGGCCCCGGTCGCCCGTCCCGATCAGGGGATCGCCACCGACCCCGACGTGCTCGCCGCCGGCGGCTCCGTGGTGCGGGTACTCGGCACCGCCTGCGGGCTCGGGGTCGAGGGGTCCGGCTGGGCGGTGCAGCCGGGGCTGGTCGTCACCAACGCCCACGTGATCGCCGGCTCCGACGACACCACCGTCACCACCCAGGGCGGCACCGAGCTCGACGCGACCCCCGTCTACTACGACCCCGAGGACGACTTGGCGCTGCTGCGGGTCGGCGCCGACCTGCCGATCCTGCCGATCTCCGACCGGCGCGAGTCCGGCGCCGACGCGGCCGTGCTCGGCTATCCGGAGAACGGGCCCTACTCGGTCGCGGCCGCCAGGCTCGGCGACACCACCGACACGATCAGCGAGGACTCCTACGGCAACGGCCCGATCAACCGCACGATCGTCGCTCTGCGCGGCTCGGTCCGCAGCGGCAACTCCGGCGGGCCGCTGGTCGACGCCCGCGGGCGGGCGGTGGGGATCGTCTTCGCGGCGACCACCGCCGGCCCCCCCGGCGGCTTCGCGATCCCGGCCGAGGACGTGCGCGAAGCGCTCGCCAAGACCTCGGCCTCGACCTCGACCGGCCCCTGCACGGGCTGAGCTCGACTCACTCCGAAAAGCCCATCACTTACGTTCAGTAAGCTCGAACTTCGTGGAACCGGTCTCCCCGTCCCAGCCCTCGACCAGCCCTCCCGGCGCCGTCTGCCCGCACTTCCACGCCGCGATCGAGCTGATCGGCAAGCGCTGGACCGGGGCGATCGTCTGCGCCCTGACCGAGCGGCCGATGCGCTTCGGCGAGCTCGGCAAGGCGGTGCCCGGCCTCTCCGACCGCCTGCTCTCGCAGCGGCTGCGCGAGCTCGAGGAGGAAGGGCTGGTCGAGCGCGAGGTCGAAGCGGGCACGCCGGTGCGGGTCACCTACTCGCTGACCGCGATCGGCGAGCAGCTCGGTCCCGCGATCGGCGAGCTCCGCAGTTGGGCCAAGCTCTGGAAGCACGCCGGGTGACGGGTGGCACACCTGGCGCGGCGCATATCGGCGTCCTCGGTCGCTTGTGTGCAGAGCACACGGCGTCCTTGATCTGCTTGGCCAGGCGCACCACCCGAACCGTTAATTAGCCTGGGTTGATGGATCTCCCTGGGCCCTATCCCGTCGGTCGCTATGCGCAGAAACTGCAGGGGTGGATGCGGGAACGGGCGCGGGTGCAGCTGATCGGCGAGGTGACCGGGGTCGGGCGCAGCAAGGTCCAGGCCTACTTCGAGCTGCGCGACGCCCAGGGCGCGGTGCCGTGCGCGATTTGGCTCAACGATCTGGAGAAGGCCGGGCTGCCCGAGGCGGCGCTGCGCGACGGCGCCGAGCTGGTGATCTCCGGCGGCCCCGACTACTACCCCGGCGGCGGTCAGGCCTCGCCCAGCTTCAGCTTCCGCGCCACCCACGTGCGGCTGGCGGGAGAGGGCGACCTGCTGGCTCGGTTGGAGGCGCTGCGCAAGCAGCTGCGCGCCGAGGGCCTGTTCGAGCTGCAGAAGCAGCTGGCGCGGCCGCTGTTGCCGCGGACGATCGGGGTGGTGACGGCGGAATCGGGAGCGGCCCGGCGCGACCTCCTGGCCGGGCTGGCCCGGCGCGGCTGGGGCGGCACCGTGGTCTGGGCCTTCGCGCCGGTTCAGGACCGCCACGCGGCGCCGGCGATCGCGGCGGCGATCCAGGGGCTGGCGGCGCGGCCGGAGGTGGAGGCGATCGTCGTCACCCGCGGCGGTGGCAGCCTCGCCGACCTCTGGGCCTTCTGCGACGAGACTCTCTGCCGCACCGTGGCGATGCTGCGGGTACCGGTGGTCAGCGCGATCGGCCACGAGCGCGACACGACGCTGATCGACGACGTCGCCGCGGTTGCCTGCTCGACCCCGACCCACGCCGCCGAGGCGGCGGTGCCGCTCGACTGCGTCGCCGCGCGGCGCGAGCTGGGGCGCGCCGTCTCCTCCCTGCAGCGGGTTCGCGAGGCGGCGATCGGCGCTCGCGCCCGGCACCTGGCGGCGCTCGCGCGCGGGCCGGCCCGCGCCCTGCAGCGTGAGCGCAGCGGCCTCAACCAGAAGATCCGCGAGATCCGCGCCTCCTCCGAACGCGGGCTCGCCGCCCGCGCCGGGTTTCAGCGACGGATCGCGACCGTGGTGCTGGGTCGCGCCCGCAGACGCGGCGTCGAGCGCACCGCCGCGGCGGTGGCGGAGGAGCGGCGCCGCGGGGCGGCGATCGAGCGCTCGGCGGCGCGGGCCCTGGAGCGGCGTCGCGAGGCGCTGCGGCGAATGGCGGTGACCCTGCGCGCCCACGACCCCGAGCGGACCCTGGAGCGCGGCTACGCGCTGGCCGAGACCGCCACCGGCGAGCCGGTCAGCTCGGCCGGCGCCGCAGTCGCCGCCGCGGCGGTCAGACTGCGGTTCGCGGATGGACGCGTGAACGCGAGGATCGAGGGAGACGTTGAGCGAGAAACCTGAGAGCTACGAGGTCGCGGTGGAGCGGCTGGAGGAGATCATCGACCGGCTCGACTCCGG
>DASYJK010000060.1:0-8400 GCA_035996525.1 Solirubrobacterales bacterium | reverse complement strand
AGACAAGGACGCAGGAAGTCCGAATAGCAGCGCTATTTGGACGCCCGAGGACGCCGTATGGGCGCCCCTGGGGTGGGTCAGCGCTTACGGCGGCGCAGCATGGCGAGGCCGCCGATCACGAACCCGGCGACGGCGGCGCCGACGATCAGCTGCTGTTTGTGCTCCTCGACCTGGCGGCGCCAGTCGGTCAGTTCCGTGACCCGGCCGCGCAGCGCTTCCACCGAGCCGCCGAGCTGTTGGCGCTGGACATCGATGTCGCGACGGATCTGGTCCGCCGAGCGGCCCGGGACGCCGGCCGTGGAGGGGCGCACCGGTTGTGGATCGGTGCTCATTTGTCCTCCTTGGAGAGCATCTCCTTGGTGAGTTTCGCCTCTTCTATCGCCTGCGCCGGGACCGGCGGGGCGCCTTTCTTGACCGCTTTATAGGCGATCAGGCCGGCGAGCGCGGCGATCAGCAGGAAGACGGCGGCCTCGACGAAGAAGCCGGGCCAGACCTTGCCGTCGAAGACCTCTTCGTTGAGCAGCCAGGCGATGCCCTCCATGATCAGGATCAGGGCCAGGAAGGCGAAGGTGCCGGCGGCGACGCCGACGGCGGAGCCGCGCAGCAAGCTGGTGACCTTCTCGGAGACCTCGGTCTTGGCGAGCTCGATCTCCTCGCGGACCAGCGAGGAGGTCCCTTCGGCGACGTCGAAGACGAGCTCGGCGACCGACCTGTGGTCGGGCTCGGGGGGCGGAACCGGCGGCGGGACCGGGGGCGGCGGCGTTTGGTTCGGCTCGGGCATTTCGGCTCCCTAGTCCGGGGGGTCTTCGTCGAAGAGGCGACGCCAGAGGAGCGCCGAGGCGCGCGCGGCGAGAACGCTGGCAAGCGCGCCGGTCGCGGCCAGCATCCCGCTCCAGATCAGTCTTTTGACGATGTCGTTATCCACTTGTTCGACCTTTCCCGCTTGGGGGTCAGGAGTAAACCAGTTTGGGCCCAACGCGGTGGGAAGCGCCGCCCAGCGCCGTCATCGCGGCTCGAGGCCGTCGCAGATCATCGTCACCAGCAGATCCTTGGCCTCGTCGAAGTCGATGTCGGAGGTCGGGATCACGCCGAATATCCAGCCCGAGAGCAGCTGCTCGATGCCGCCGTAGAAGGTCATCGAGGCGAACATCGGCGAGACGTCGTCGCGGAACTCGCCGGCCGCCTGGCCGTCGGCGACGATCTTGGCGATCGACTGGTATGCGCGGCGGATCTCCTCCAGGTGGGTCTGGCCGAAGGAGTTGGCGGCGCGGGTGACCTCGACGATGATCACCTTCATCAGCTCCGGGTCGTGGCGGTAGGAGTCGACGATGAAGCCGGCGACCGCGGCGAGTTTCTGGCGCGGCGTCTCCCCCGCCCGGTCGGTCTCCTCGATCGCGCTCAACAGCAGCGACCAGCGCTCGACGAAGAGCTCGTTGAGGACCTCGTCCTTGGAGCGAAAGTAGTGGTAGACGAGGCCGTAGGCGACGCCGGCCTCGTCGGCGATGTCGGAGACGCGGGTCGCGTGGAAGCCCTGGCGGGCGAAGACGCGGATCGCCGCGTCGAGGATCTGGCGGCGCTTGTCGACCGCGGTGACTTTGGCGGCCATCAGGCGTGCGCCTCGGTCAGCTGCGGCCAGACGTAGGCGGCCGGGCGGCGGTTGGCGAGCGAGGGCAACGACTCGCGGACCCGCTCCTGCTCGTCGAGGTCGAGGTCGGCGGCGACGAAGCACTCCTCGTCCGGTGCGCTCGCGAGCACCCTTCCCCAGGGATCGACGACCGCCGAGTGGCCGTAGGAATCGAAGTGCGGCGGCGCCTCGCCAACCTGGTTGGGGGCGATGACGAAGGCCTGGTTCTCGATCGCGCGGGCCCGCAGCAGCACCTCCCAGTGGTCACGGCCGGTGCTCGTGGTGAAGGCCGAGGGAATCAGCAGCAAGCGGGCTTCGCGCAGCGCGAGGATGCGGAACAGCTCTGGGAAGCGCAGGTCGTAACAGACGCTGAGGCCGGCGATCAGGGCACCGACCGGGCCGGTGGCGAGCGCGGAGCCGGGCTGCTCGTGCTCGGACTCGCGGTAGGAGACGCCGCCCGCGTCGACGTCGAACATGTGGATCTTGCGGTAGACGGCGAGGTCCTCGCCGCCAGGGCCGATCAGGACCGAGGTGTTGAAGGCCTTGTCCTCGTCGCCGCGCTCGGCGATGCTGCCGGCAAGCAGGTGGATGCCCAGCTCCCGGGCCCAGCCGCGGGCGCTGGTCAGACTGAGGCCGTCGAGTGGCTCTGCCCCGGCCAGCAGCTGCTCGCCGGCCGCCAGCAGGTTCCACTTCTCCGGCAGCGCCACCAGCCCGGCGCCGTCGGCGGCGGCGGCGCGCACGAGGCGCTCGGCCGCGGCGAGGTTCCGCGCCTTGTCGCCATTCGAGTTGAGCTGTACCACGGCTGCCCGCAAACTTCCTCCGTCATTTCACACTGGCTGATTGACCAGTCAATCGACGGCCCCAGTATAAGAGGGGCGGGCGGCTCTAGAGGTGCATCATGCGCGCGACGATGCGATCCCAGACCCGGTCGGGGATCACGACCTTCAGCCGTGCCTGCAGCTTGGCGTCGAGGCCGACCAGGTAGCGACTGCGGGGACGATCGGCTTCAAGCGCGTGGGCGATCACCATGGCGACCTTCTGCGGCGGGATCCCACGATCGGCGAGGTCTTGGACGACTTTGCGGAAGCCGGCGATCGCCCGGCCGTAGAGCGCCTCCTGATCGGGGTGGGCGCGGGCTTCGATCTCTTCGGCGTTGGCCGAGCCGCGTTCCCAGATCGGCGTGTCGATCGAGCCGGGCTCGACGATCGAGACGCCGATCTTCCAGGGCCGCAGCTCCTGGCGGAAGACGTCGCCGACCGCCTCCACCCCGAACTTGGCCGCGTGGTAGGCGCCGTTGAGCGGGAAGGCGATGCGGCCGCCGATCGAGGCGATGAAGACGATGCGGCCGGGGGCGCGGCGGAGCAGCGGCAGCATCGCCTGGGTCACCGCGACCTGGGCGGTGAGGTTGACCTCGACCTGGCGGCGGAAATCGTCGAGTGGCAGCGTCTCCAGCGGCCCTGGCACGGCGATGCCGGCGTTGTTGACCAGGCCCTCCAGCTGTCCACCTGCCTCCTCCCCGATCCGCTGCGCGGCGGCGGCGATCTGCCCGGCGTCGGTGACGTCGAGGATCAGCGGCATCACTCGCTCGGAGCCGGCCTGGCTGAGCGCATCGGCATCCTCTTGGCGGCGGACTCCGGCGAAGACCCTCCAGCCGGCCGCGTCGAGGCGCTCCACCGTGGCCCGGCCGATGCCGGTGGAAGCTCCCGTGACCAGGACAGAGCGCACGCTCCCAGGCTACTGCGGCAGTCCTTTGTGACGCATAGGGGTACAAAGGACTGCCGCAACGCGAGAAAGTCGCGGCGTAAGCTAGATCGGTGACCGCAGTGACCAGGGACGACGCTGAGCGCAAGCAGGTGACGGTGCTGTTCGCCGACGTCAGCGGCTCGATGGACCTCGCCGAGCAGCAGGATCCGGAGGAGTGGCGCAAGATCATGCAGCGCTTCTTCGCGATCCTCGCCGACGCGGTGACCGAGCTCGAGGGCACCGTCGACAAGTTCACCGGCGACGGGATCATGGCCGTCTTCGGAGCGCCGGTCGCGCACGAGGACCACGCGCAGCGAGCCTGCTACGCGGCCCTGCGGATGCTCGACGACGTCTCCGGCTACGCGGCCGAGCTGCGGCGGGCGCAGGGCCTCAACTTCTCGATCCGGATCGGGATCAACTCCGGCGAGGTCGTGGCCGGGGCGATCGGCGGGGGCGACTACACGGCGATCGGCCACACGGTCGGGCTGGCGCAGCGGATGGAGGCGCTGGCCGAGCCCGGCAAGGCCTACCTGACCGAGCACACCGCCGAGCTCGCCCACGGCTTCCTCGACCTCGACGACCTCGGGGAGTTCGAGATCAAGGGCGCCAGCCAGCCCGTCCACGTCTTCGAGCTGGCCGGGGTCGGACAGGCGCGCTCGCGGCTCGACCGCTCGCGCGAGCGCGGCTTCTCCAGCTTCGTCGGCCGCGCCGAGGAGATGGCGACCCTGCGCGCGGCCCTTGACGGGGCCAAGGCTGGCGAGGGCGGCGCGCTCGGGCTGGTCGCCGAACCCGGGGTCGGCAAGAGCCGCCTCTGCCACGAGTTCGCCCAGGGCTGCCGCGAGGAAGGGCTCGAGGTCTTCGAGGCGCAGGGGCAGGCGCACGGCACGACGACCCCGTTCATGCCGGTCCTGCAGATGCTGCGCGCCTTCTTCGGGATTGGCGAGCGTGAGCCCGAGCAGCTGGCGCGGGAGAAGGTCGCCGGCCGGGCGCTGCTGCTCGACCCCGGCTTCACCGAGGACCTGCCGCTGATGTTCGACTTCCTCGGCGTCCCGGATCCCGACCGCCCGGTCGCCCAGCTCAGCGCCGAGGCCCGGCAGCGGGCGCTGGGACGGATCGTCTGCCGCCTCGTCAACGCCCCCAGCCGCCGCAAGACCCTGGTCCTGGTGGTCGAGGATCTGCACTGGATCGACGAGGGCAGCAACGTCCTGCTCACCGACCTGGTCGCCTCGATCGAGGGCACCAACACGCTGGCCCTGCTCAACTTCCGGCCCGAGTACTCGCCGCCCTGGCGCCGCTCGCCGTCCTACCGGGAGATCACCCTGGCGCCGCTGGCCGGGGCCGACACCCGCGAGCTGCTGCGCGACCTGGCCGGCGAGGATCCCTCCCTGGACGGGCTCGACGAGCCGATCCACGAGCGCACCCAGGGCAACCCCTTCTTCATCGAGGAGATCGTCCGCGAGCTATCCGAGGCGGGCCAGCTCGAGGGCGAGCGCGGCGCCTACCGCCTGGTGCGGCCGATCGAGGACGCCAAGGTTCCGGTCACGGTGCAGGCCGTGCTCGCTGCCCGCATCGACCGCCTCGACCCCGGCGCCAAGCAGCTGCTCCAGGTCGCCTCCGTGGTCGGCAAGGAGGTCAGCGGGCGGGCGCTGGGGCTGACCGCCGGGCTCGACCGCGACCGCATCGACCCGGTGCTCTGTGAGCTGATCGAGGCCGGCTTCCTCTACGAAGCCGAGCTGTACCCGGAGCGGGTGCTGGCCTTCCGCCACCCGCTGACCCGCGAGGTTGCCTACGGCACCCAGCTGGCCGACCGGCGCGCCGCCACCCACGCGGCGGCGGCGCGGGCGACGATCGAGCTCGAGCCGGAGCGGCTCGACGAGCTGGCCTCGCTGATCGCCGGGCACATGGAGGCCGGCGGGGAAACGCTCGAAGCAGCCCGCTGGTCGGCGCGGGCGGCGCACTGGGCCGGGCACAGCCGCCCCCAAGACGCGCTCGACCTCTGGCGCAACGTGACCGGGCTGGCGGCCGGGCTCGACCAGAACGAGGAGACGGTCGGGCTCGGGCTGCTCTCGCGGATGATGCAGCTCGACTACGCCTGGCGCCTGGGGATGGACAAGGGCGAGGCGGAAGCGCTGGCGAGCGAAGCGACCGAGATCGCGACCCGGACCGGCGACCTGCGCTCGCTGGCGCTGCTGAAGCTGCTCACCTCGGCCCGGCCGGGCGTCGCCCACCGCGCCTCGGAATGGATCGCCGCCGCCGAGGAATCGATCCAGCTGGCCGACGAAGCGGGCGACCTCGACCTGCGGGTGGCGATCCGCGGCGCCGGTTGCTACGCGCAGATGTGCGCCGGCGACCTCGACCGGGTCGAACGGGCGGCGGCCGAGATCCTCGAGCTCGGCGACGGCGACCCCGCGGTCGGCGCCGGGATCGTGATCGGCTGCCCGCCGGCCTGGGCGCTGATGGCACAGAGCGTCGCGCTCAAAGAGCGCGACCGGATCGAGGAGGCCGAGCGGATGGCCGACGAGTCACTGCGGCTGGCTACGGAGTTCGGCGACCCGGAGACCGAAAGCTGGAGCCGCGGCAACAAGTCGACCCTGCTGGCCGAGCGCGGCGAGCTCGACGCCGCGCTGGCCCTGGCCCGGCGCAACTGCGAGCTGACCGACCAGCTCGGCGACGTCTTCTCCCGCACCCTGGCCCTGACCAGCCTCGGCTATGTGCAGATCGCCCGCGGGGAACACGGCGAGGCGATCGCGACGATCGAGCTCGCCGACCGCACCTACCGCGAGGCGATGAACGACGGCGGCGAGGGGGAGGCCTGGCGTGGAACCCTGCGGGCCCGGGCGCTGCTCGGCAGCGGCCGCCGCGAGGAGGCGCTGGCCCAGGCGGAAGCGGCGGTCGCGACCTCACGCGAGCGCGAAATGAACTGGCAGCTGCCGGGGGCGCTGCTGACCCTGGCACAGGCGCGCGGGGCGACCGGGACGGCGGGGGTTGGCGAGACGCTGGAGGAGGCGACCGCCCTCTGCGAGCGGCTCGATCACCGCATGACGCTGCGCAAAATCGACGCCGACCGGGCCGCTCTCACCGCCGCCTAGGGAGCGACCGGCGCGCCGGCGCTCACTTCTTTTCTTCGACTTCCTTCGGCCCTTCGCCTTCGGATTCTTCTTCTTCGGGTTCTTCTTCGGGGTTTTCCCTGACCCCCTTGGTGCAGATCGCGTAGGCGGTATAGACGCCGGTGCCGGCGCGCACGCGCCAGCCGGTCGGCTTCTGCCCGTTCTTGGAGAGTTCGTGGCCGCTGATCGGGGCCGAGATCGAGACCGTGCCGCCCTTTTCGTCGACGACGCTGCCGCCGCCGATCGCCAGCGGCATGCCCTTCGGGCAGGTCGCGTCGGCGGGCTCGCCGCCCTCGGAGTGAGCCGTGGTCACGATCGCGCCGGCAAACCCGCCGGGACCGGGTTCGCCTTCGTGCCCAGGTTCACCCAGCGGTCCTGGTTCTCCCGGGGGACCCGGTTCGCCCTGAAGACCGGGTTCGCCCGGATCGCCCTTCGCCCCAGGTTCACCGGCGGGACCGGGTTCGCCCTGGGGTCCCGGGGTGCCCGGTTCTCCAGGTTCGCCCCGGGGGCCTTCCGGTCCCGGTTCTCCCCGCGGTCCTTCAAGTCCTGGTGGGCCTTCGGCGCCCGGAGGTCCTTCCGGCCCGGCCGGTCCCGCGGACCCTTCCACGCCGGGAGCCCCTTCGGAGCCGGGGGAGCCGTCGGCTCCAGCCGGCCCTTCCGGGCCGATCGGTCCGGTCAGCCCAGGTGGTCCTTCGGACCCTTCAGGTCCAATCGGCCCTTGCTGCCCCTGCTCGCCCGGCAGTCCTTGCGCACCCGTCCCTCCCGGGGATCCTGGCGACCCCGGCAGGCCCTGGGGTCCCGTCGTTCCCTGGGGACCGGTTTGCCCGTCAGCGCCCGGCTCGCCCTGGGCACCCGGGGCGCCGTCCTGGCCAGCCGGTCCCAAGGCCCCAGCCGCGCCCGGGACACCTGGCGCGCCCGGAGTGCCTGGCGCGCCAGCCGGGCCGGGTGCTCCGGCGGGTCCGGTCTTTCCGGCCGGGCCACGTCTGCCGCCCGACGCAGACCGATCCGCCGCGGACTTGTGGTGGCCGCCCGAGCCCGAGGTCCAGGTCAGCCGCCGCTCGCCGGGCAGGCAATGGGCCGACTTGCGGACCAGGCGCATCGCCGCCTTGGCGCGATGGGTCGTGGTGCCGTGCTTCTGGACGCAGGCGTAGATGACCTTCGCATCGGCCCCGTCGACCTGGACGAGCAGGGCGGGCACGACGAACATGGAAAGGGTCAGGAGGCGCAATTGCAGCTTGATGTCTCTCGGTGCCAACACGAACGGTTCTCTTTCGGCCAGCGAACCCACTCCCCTTCAGCGGGGTCGAGACTTAGCCGCTACGGCTTATGACCGTCGCGGTGGCGCTCCAGCTCGGACACGAGCAGCTTCGTGTGCAGCGCCGCGATCAGGTCCTGCAGCGGCTGGGCGCCGGCCTCGAGCATCTCCACCACCCGCTCCGGCGGGACCTCGCCGGCGAGCCGGTTCATCACCATGTCGACCTCCTGGTGGACCAGCGCCTCCAGCGCCTCCTTGTAGCGGAGGGTGTCGTAGACGGTGAAGCCGATCTGCTCGTCGTAGCCGCCGGCGCGGAAGCGGCCGATCGCCTCGACGATCTTGATGTCCGAGGGCGAGTAGCCGCGGCTGTTGGGGGTGAGGATCTCCAGCTCGGCGAGACGGTCGAGAACCTCCTTGGGGACGCCGTAGCGCTCGCGCACCTCGGCCGCGCTGGTCCGCGCCCGCTCGCCGGCCAGCGCCCGGTCGAGGATGCGGTCCTCCAGCTCCAGCATCGCGGCGGCCCGCTCGGGGTCCTCCTCGAGCACCGACCTGATCGCCTTCAGCGGCATGAAGCGCTCCTCCTGCAGGCGCTTGATCAGCTTGATCCGGTCGACGAACTCGGGCGGGTAGTAGGCCATGTTGCGGCTGGTCTTGACCGGCTCCGGCAGCAG
>DASYJK010000059.1:0-13181 GCA_035996525.1 Solirubrobacterales bacterium | reverse complement strand
GACCCGGTGGTGGCTGTCGGCGGTCGTGTGCAGGCGGTCGATCGCCTCCATCGCGATGTTGATCGCGGTGTCGAAGCCGAAGGTGTAGTCGGTGGCGCTGAGGTCGTTGTCGATCGTCTTCGGCACCCCGATCACCGGCAGCTCGTGCTCCTGGTGCAGGCGCGAGGCGGCGCCGAGGGTGTCCTCGCCGCCGATCGCGATCAGGCCGTCGACGCCGGCCGCCGCCAGGTTCGCGGCAATCCGCGCCGGCCCGTCCTCGCCGGCGAAGGGGTTGGTGCGCGAGGAGCCGAGGATGGTGCCGCCGCGGGGCAGGATGCCGCGCACCTCCGGCACCCCGAGCGGCTGGCTGTCAGCCTCCAGCGGCCCGCGCCAGCCGTCGCGATAGCCGAGGAACTCGTGCCCGTGGTTGCCGGCGCCCTTGCGCACGATCGCCCGGATCACCGCGTTGAGGCCGGGGCAATCGCCGCCGCCGGTGAGGACTCCAATCCGCATCGGCCCAGCTTAGAAGTTGTCCAGAGCGGGCGTTGGCGGTACGGTCGAACGGAGCCAACGAGGAGGAGAGATGACCGAGCAGCCCGATCTCAAAGCGGTAACGCAGGTCCAGCAGCAGATCTGGTCCAAGGGCGATTTCGCGATGGTCGCCAACCTCGTCTACAACGTCAGTGAGAACCTGGTCGAGGCCCTGGATCTCATCCCCGACGAGCGAGTTCTGGATGTCGCCTGCGGTAGTGGCAACGGGGCGATCGCCGCGGCCCGGCGGACCTGGGGCGGCACCGTCGGCGCCGACTACGTCCCCGAGCTGCTGGAGCGCGGGCGCGAGCGCGCCTTCGCCGAGCGGCTGGAGATCGAGTTCGTCGAGGCCGACGCCCAGGACCTGCCCTTCGAGGACGCCAGCTTCGACGTCGCGATCTCGATCTACGGCGCGATGTTCGCCCCTGACCAGGAGAAGACCGCCGCCGAGCTGCTGCGCGTGGTCAAGCCCGGCGGTCGGATCGGGATGGGCAACTGGTGCCCCGACGGCGACGTCGGGAAGATGTTCGGAACGATCGCCAAGCACGCCCCGCCGCCGGCCGGAATCCCCTCACCGCTCGCCTGGGGCACGGAAGAGCGCCTGCGCGAGCTGTTCGGCGACGGCATCTCTGAGCTGCGGACCGAGCGCCGCGTCTCACGCCAGCCATTCCGCTCGGCCGACCACTACATCGAGTTCTTCCGCACCTATTTCGGCCCCACCCAGATGGCCTACGAACGGGTCGGCCCCGAGGGCGAAGGGGCCCTGACCGACGACCTCAAGGCGCTCCTCGAAGAGGCGAACACCGCCGGCGACCGGGCAATGGTGCTGGAGGCCGACTACCTCGAGGTCATCGCGGTACGCGCCTAGCCACCAGCCACGGCGGGCCAGCTCGCGGTATCGGTGATCTGGCGCAGGGCGGCGATCAGGCCGCCGTCGATCGTGAGGACATGGGCAAAGGAGGCGTCGAACGGCTCGCCACCCTCCCGCGCGGCGCCCCGGTAGCCGCCTACGGCCACGACCCGCTCGCCGCACTCGAGCAGCTCGTCGGCCTCGACCCGGACGTCGTAGGCGCCGAAGATCGGAATCCAGACGTCGCGCATCATCGCCTCGGCACTGTCGTAGCGACCGCCGACGCCAAGCGGCATCCCGGCGCTGACATTCCCTTCGAAATCTGGCTTCAGGAGGCCGAGGATCGCGGGCGCGTCATGGGCCAGGAAGCCGTCGTAGAGGCGGCGGGCAAGTTCGAGCTGGGCGGACATCGTCAACTCCTTGGTGGAGATCTATGGTCGGCCCGAAAGTATCAGAGAGATATCTCTAATATCTATCCGAGCATGGGACGCCCGCCCCACTACGACACCGACTCGCTGCTCGATGCCGCCGTCGCCCTCAGCGCCGGCGCCGGACCGCAAGCGGTGACGATGGCGGCGGTGATCAAGGCGGCAGGTGCACCGAGTGGCTCTCTTTATCACCGCTTCCCGAGCCGCCCAGCGCTGCAGGCCGCCCTCTGGCTCCGCGCCCTGGAGCGCTTCCAGGCGGGATTCCTCGAGGCCGCCGCCGGCGAGGATGGCCCGATGGCCGCGCTCGCCGCCGCCGCCCACACGATCGCCTGGAGCCGCGTGCGCCCGGCGGAAGCGCGGATCCTCCTCTACGGGGCCGCCGACTTCGGCTACGAGAGCTGGCCCGAGCCGGAGCGCGAGCGCCTGTCGTCGCGACAGAGCGACATCGCCGCGGCCGTCGATGCCCTGGCCGGAAAGCTGGGCCTTGGCGACGGCGAGGGCCGCGAACGCGTCGTGCTGGCAACCGTCGACATCCCCCTGGCCGTGGTGCGCCGCCACCTGGTCGCGGGTGAGCCGGTGCCAGCGGGGGCCGAGGAGCTGATCGCACCCGCGGTTCGGGCGCTGCTTGCCCTGGACTAGAAGGGTCTAGGCGTTCGGTTTGAGAACGCGGAGGGCCGCGCCGATCAGCAGTACGGTGAAGAAGACCAGGCCAGCGACCGGGCCGCCCTGCCCGAAGGCATAGGAGACCGTCGTCGCGGCGAGAGCCAGAAAGAGGGTTACGACCATGCCCATTGCGGCTGGCACTCTACCCGGCGAGGGCGACGCGCGTCTCGCTGAGGAAGGCGGCGACGGCATCGGCGGCGCCCTGTGGCGAACCGCCCCCGGCGGCGGCCCGGACCAGGCGGCTGCCGATGATGACGCCATCGGCGATCCGCCCCACCTCGGCGGCCTGCTCGGCGCTGCCGATCCCGAACCCGACCGCGACCGGGATCTCGGCGTCAGCCTTGGTCGCCTCCACCAATTCAGCCAGCGCAGCGGGGATCTCCGCCCGCTCCCCGGTCGTCCCCACCGTGGAGACGACGTAGACGAAGCCGCGGGCGACGGCGCAGATCCGGGCCCGGCGCTCGGCCGAGGTCGTCGGTGCCACCAACGGCACCAGGGCCAGGCCGGCGGCGGCGAACTCGTCGCGGACGTCCTCGGCCTCGCCCAGCGGCAGGTCCGGGACGATCGCCCCCGCGGCCCCGGCGGCGACGGCGAGCCGGGCGAACTCCCCCGCGCCGCCGTGCGCGAGCACCATGTTCGAGTAGACCATCAAGACCACCGGGATCCGCTCGGCGACGGAGCGACAGATCTCCAGGGCCGTAGCGAGGGTCGCCCCCGCCCCCAGTGCGGCGGTCGCCGCCGCATGAATCGTCGGCCCATCCGCCAGCGGATCCGAGAACGGCACCCCCAGCTCGATCAGATCAGCCCCGGAGTCCACGTACGCCTCCGCGACCGCCAGTCCCGACTCCCGGTCGGGATACCCCGCCATCATGTAAGGCATCAACGCCGCCCGGCCTTCCGCCTTTGCCGCTTCAAAGGCCGCCGCGATCCGACCCTCCCCTCTCAGCTCGCCTGCGTAGGAGGCCGGGGGGACACTCCTCGGAGCCTCCCCGCTGTTGCTCCGGGGAGTGTCTCCCCGGCCCCCTCCAGCAAGCCCCTCCCCGCTGTTGCTCGGCAGAGTCACCCTCCGGCTCCCTTCGCAACCGCCTCGGCCATGTCCTTATCGCCACGTCCACTTAGACAGAGAACGTCGAACCCGTCAGTCCCCGGGTTCTCCAGCAGCCAGGCAATCGCATGGGAGGACTCCAGCGCCGGAATAATCCCCTCCAGCCGCGAGAGCTCGCCGAACGCCGCCAGCGCCTGGCGGTCGGTGATCGAGACGTAGCTGGCGCGGCCGGTATCGCGCAGATGCGCGTGCTCGGGGCCGACGCCGGGGTAGTCGAGGCCGGCCGAGACCGAGTGCGCCTCGAGGATCTGCCCCTCCTCGTCGGCGATCACCGAGGAGAGCGAGCCGTGCAGGACGCCGGTGCTGCCGGCGCCGAGCGAGGCGCCGTGGCGCGGCGTGTCCAGTCCCTCGCCCGCCGCCTCGACGCCGATCAGCGCCACCTCGGCGTCGGCGAGGAGGGGGCTGAAGATGCCGATCGCGTTGGAGCCGCCGCCGACGCAGGCGATCACCCGGGCTGGCAGCCCGTTCTCGGCCGCCAGCGCCTGCTCGCGCGCCTCTTCGCCGATCACCCGCTGCAAGTCGCGGACCAGGGCCGGGTAGGGAGCCGGGCCGACGGCGGAGCCGATCACGTAGTGGGTGGTCTCGACGTTGGCGACCCAGTCGCGGATCGCGGCGCTGACCGCCTCCTTGAGGGTGCGGGCGCCCGCCTCGACCGGCGCCACCTCCGCCCCCAGCAGCTTCATCCGCTCGACGTTTGGCGCCTGGCGGCGGATGTCCTCGCTGCCCATGTAGACGACGCACTCGAGGCCGAGCAGCGCGCAGGCGGTCGCGGTGGCGACGCCGTGCTGACCGGCCCCGGTCTCGGCGATCACCCGCGGCTTGCCCATCCGTGCCGCCAACAGCGCCTGGCCGACCGCGTTGTTGATCTTGTGGGCGCCGGTGTGGGCCAGGTCCTCGCGCTTCAGGTAGACCCGTGAGCCGACCCGCTCGGAGAGGCGCTCGGCCAGGTAGAGCGGCGTCGGCCGGCCGATGAAGTCGCGCCGCAGTAGCTCCAGCCGGGCCATGAACTCGGCGTCCTCGCGCGCCTCGGCCCAGGCCGCGGTCAGCTCGTCCAGCGCCCCGATCAGCGTCTCCGGCACGTAGCGCCCCCCGTAGGGGCCGAACCGCTGCTCGATCTCGCTCATGGGCCCGGGACGCGAGCCGGCTGCGCCGCCTCGAAGAAGGCGGCCATCGCCGCGTGGTCCTTTTTGCCCGGCGACGCCTCGACCCCGGAGGCGACGTCGACGGCGAAGGGCTGGGCGATCGCGACCGCGGCAGCGACGTTGTCGGGCCGCAACCCGCCGGCGAGGATCTCCGGGATCTCGGAGCGGTGCCCGCGCAGCAGCTCCCAGTCGAAGCTCTCGCCGGTCCCGCCCCAGAGCCCCTTGCCGCGCCGGTCGAAGAGGTGGAAGTCGGTCCGGTAGGCCTCGGCGGCGTGGATGTCGGCGGCGCTGGCGACGTGGATCGCCTTGATCACCTTGACCCCCGTCCGCCGCGCCACCTCAGAGCAGAACTGGACGCCCTCCGCGCCGTTCAGCTGCACCATCGTCAGCGCCGCGTCTTCGACCGCCTTGTCGACCTCCTCCAGCGTCGGGTTGACGAAGACACCGACGATCTCGCACTTGCGGCGGAAAGCCGCCCCGATCTCGGCGGCGACGCCAGGCTCGACGCAGCGCGGACTGCGGTCGTAATGGATCAGCCCCACCGCCCAGGCGCCGAGCTGTACGGCCTCGGCCGCGTCGTCGAGATCGGTGATTCCGCAGAACTTGACTCTCACCGCCCCAGCGTACGCGACAGGCGAGCCGGACCCTCCCGTCCGGCTCGCCCCGCTTCAGCCGCTCCTACCCCTATTCGGCCGAGTCGGGCCGGTCGCCCAGCGTCACCGTGGCGGTCTTGGTCGAGCCGTCGCGGAGGATCGTCAGTTCGAGCGATTCGCCGGGCTTGGCCTTGTTGACGATTTCGACCACTTCTTCCATGCCGGCGACCTTCTTGCCGTCGACCTCGGTGACGATGTCGCCGCCGAGGCTGACTTCGGCCCCGTCGATCGTGGCCGAGGTGTTGCCGCCCTCGATCCCGGCCTTGGCGGCCGGCCCGCCCTTGACGACGGACTGGACGATCACCCCTTCGGAGACCGGGAGGTTGATCGCCTTGGCCAGTTCCGGCGTGATCGTGCCGCCGCTGATGCCGATGAAGGCGTGTTCGACTTCGCCGTTGGCGATCAGCTGGTGGATCTCCGAGCGGGCGGTGTCGATCGGGATCGCGAAGCCGATGCCGACGTTGCCGTTGCCGCCACCGCCGGTGGCGATCTGGGAGTTGATCCCGATCACTTCGCCCTCGGCGTTGATCAGCGGCCCGCCCGAGTTGCCGGGGTTGATCGCGGCGTCGGTCTGGATCACGTTGGTGATCGAGAAGCCGTCGGGCGCTTCGATCTGGCGCTGCAGGGCGGAGACGATGCCGCTGGTGACGGTGCGGTCGAGCCCGAACGGGTTGCCGATCGCGACCACCGGGTCACCGACTTCCATTTCCGAGGACTTGCCGAGGGTGAGCGGGTGCAGCTGGTCGGCGGGCGCTTCCACCTTGAGCAGCGCCAGGTCGCTGGCGGGGTCGGCCCCGACCACCTTCGCCCGGTACTGCTTGTCGGAGGCGCCGAGTTTGACCTCGATCTGGTTCGCCCCTTCGATCACGTGGTTGTTGGTGAGGATGTGGCCTTCGGAGTCGACCACGAAGCCGGAGCCGGTGGCGGTGCCGCCACCTTCGGATTCGGGTTCGCCGAAGGGCGAGAGCGTCTGCGATTCCTGCGCCGGGATCTGCGATTCGATAAAGGCCACACCGTCGCCGTCGTTCTTGTAGATCTGGTTGACGACGTTGGTGTTTTCATCGCTCGACTTGCTGACCACGGGCGCCGACAAGGGCGCCGCCACGGTGGTCGTCGAGCCGCCGTCGGAGTGGATCCAGCCGGCGGCGATCGCGATCGCGCCGAAGATCGCGACGACGGCGCCGCCCAAGAGGGCAGAGATGAACGGAGTGCGGATACTTCTCTCGGGCTTGTTCATGGCGTCCAGGATGCCCCCCGACACTGACCCGTCCTTAAATCCTCAATTAATGTTTTCTAAAGAGGCCGAGTAAGCCGCGATTGCGCTCTAGAAAAGGTGCTCGCGGGTGCCGTCGTCGGCGCCGGTGAGGTCCCGGGTCTTCGCCTCGGGGTCCTCGGCCGCCATCAGGGCGCCGCCGATCAGCACCGCGTCGACCCCGACCCGCTCCAGCTCCTCGAGCTCGGAGCGGCCGGAGATGCCGCTCTCGGCGACCACGGTCTTGCCGGCCGGCACGTCCGGCATCAGCTCGAAGGTCGTCGCCAGGTCGACCGTTCCCTGGTCGAGGTTGCGGTTGTTGATCCCGATCACCTCGGCGTCGGCCTCCAGCGCCCGCTCCAGCTCGGCCTCGTCATGGACCTCGACCAGGCAGTCGAGATCGAGCGAGCGCGCCTCTTCGTAGAGCGAGCGCAGCAGCTCGTCCTCGAGAGCGCGGACGATCAGCAGCACCGCGTCGGCGCCGTTGACCGCGGCCTCGTAGAGCTGGTACGGGTCGACGATGAAGTCCTTGCGGATGATCGGCAGGCCGCAGGCGGCGCGGGCCGCGCGCAGATCGTCCAGGGAGCCGCCGAAGTGGGGCTCGTCGGTCAGCACCGACAGCGCCGCGGCGCCGCCGCGCTCGTAGGCGCCGACCTGCTCGGCGACGACCGCCGTGGCCGAGATCTCGCCGGCGCTCGGGGAGCGTCGCTTGAACTCGGCAATCAGCGAGAGGCCGGGGCGCACCAGCGCCTCGTTGAAGGGGCGGTCCTCGCCACGGCCCGATAGCCGCGACTCGAGGTCGGCCTGCGGGAGCTCGCGGCGACGGGCGTCGACCCCCTGCTTGGCCCCAGAGATGAGCTGCTCGATCATTCCCACTTGATCGTCAAAGCCTAGACGCCAGCGGCGGCCGTCGCCGCGACCAACCGCTCCAGAACGTTTCCTGCCGCACCGGAGTCGATCGCCGCGGTCGCCTTGACGACGCCCTCCTCGAGGTCGCCGGCGAGGCCGCCGACGTAGATCGCGGCGGCGGCGTTGAGCAGGGTCAGGTCCCGGCGCGGCCCCGGCTCTCCGGCCAGCACGGCGCGCACGGCGGCTGCGTTCTCCTCGGGCGTCCCCCCCGCCACCGCCTCCAGCGGCGCCGGAGCGATCCCGAACTGGCCGGGCTCGACGAACCACTCGGCGGTGCCGCCGTCGGCGACCTCGATCACCCGCGTCGGCGTGGCGATCGAGAGCTCGTCGAGGCCGTCCTCGGCGGCGACGACCAGCGCCCGCGCGCTGCCGAGTCCGACCAGCGCCTCCGCGATCGTCTCCTGGAAGTGGCGGTCGGCGACGCCGAGCAGCTGCCGGTTCGCCCCCGCCGGGTTGGTCAGCGGGCCGAGGAAGTTGAAGACGGTGCGCACCCCGAGCGCCTTGCGGGCGGGAATCACGTGCGCCATCGCCGCGTGGTGGCGGGGCGCGAACATGAAGCCGAAGCCGACCTCGTCGATGCAGCGCCCGACCGCGTCGGCGTCGAGCTCGATGTTGACGCCGAGCGCCTCCAGCAGGTCGGCCGAGCCGCACTTGCTGGTACTGGAGCGGTTGCCATGCTTGGCGACCGCGCA
This sequence comes from Solirubrobacterales bacterium, assembly GCA_035996525.1. GTDB lineage: Bacteria > Actinomycetota > Thermoleophilia > Solirubrobacterales > 70-9 > VAYN01. The sequence goes on along the minus strand of DASYJK010000059.1, from coordinate 4,977 downwards.
GCCGGCGCCGGCGGCGACCAGGGCCGCGGTGGTGGAGACGTTGAAGGTCGAGGGGCCGCCGCCGGTGCCGGCGGTGTCGACGAGGTCGGGGCGGCTGCTGGAGACGGGCGCGGCCAGCGAGCGCATCGTCCGCGCCAGGCCGACCAGCTCCGGAACCGTCTCCCCCTTCGCCCGCAGGGCGATCAGGAAGGCGCCGGTCTGGACCGGGTCGGCGCGCCCCTCCATGATCTCGGCCAAGACCGCGGAAGCGTGGTCGGCGGTGAGGTGATCGCCGGCGCAGACCGCGTCGATCGCCCGGCTGACGACGTCGTTCGGCATCAGCCGTCTCCGAGGAAGTTCGCCAGCAGCGACTTGCCCTGGGGAGTGAGAACCGACTCGGGGTGGAACTGGACGCCCTCGGCCGGCAGCTCGCGGTGGCGAGCGCCCATCACCACGTCGCCGAGCGAGGCGCTCAGCTCCAGCTCGTCGGGAAGGTCGGGATCGGCGACGAGCGAGTGGTAGCGGCCGGCGACCAGCGGTGTCGGCAGCCCGGCGAAGATCGTCCGGCCATCGTGCTCGACCTCCGCGTCCTTGCCGTGGACCGGCTCGCCCTGGACCACCTTGCCGCCGAAGGCCTCGACCATCGCCTGGTGGCCGAGGCAGACGCCGAGCACCGGCGTGCCGGCCTCGGCGAAGGCGCGGATCGCCGCTCCCGAGATCCCCGCCTCGGCCGGCGTACAGGGACCGGGTGAGACGACGAGGCGGTCGGGGGCGCGCCCGAGCAGCTCGCCGACCTCGGCCTTGTCGTTGCGGACCACCTCCACCTCCGCCCCGAGCTCGCCCAGGTACTGGACCAGGTTGTAGGTGAAGGAGTCGTAGTTGTCGATCACGAGCACCCGCATCGTCAAGCCCAGTCCGGCTGTTCGCAGGCGACCTCGACGGCGCGGAAAACCGCTTTCGCCTTATTCACCGACTCGATGTACTCGTACGAAGGTTTGGCGTCGGCGACGGTGCCACCCCCCGCCTGCACGTGCAGCTGCCCGTCCTTGACGACGACGGTGCGGATGTGGATCGCGGTGTCGAGGTCACCGTCCCAGGAGAGGTAGCCGATCGCGCCGCCGTAGGAGCAGCGCTTGACCCGCTCGAGCTCGTCGATGATCTGCATCGCCCGTACCTTCGGCGCCCCCGAGAGGGTTCCCGCCGGCAGCGCCGAGCGCAGCACGTCCATCGCGCTGACCCCCTCGCGCAGGGTGCCGGAGACCTGGCTGACGATGTGAAGGACGTGCGAGTAGGTCTCGACCACCATCAGCTCGTCGACCGAGACCGAGCCGTACTCGCAGACGCGCCCGAGGTCGTTGCGGCCGAGATCGACCAGCATCACGTGCTCGGCCCGCTCCTTCGGGTCGTTGATCAGCTTCTCCGCGAAGCGGCGGTCCTCGTCCTCGCTGCGCCCCCGCGGCGAGGTGCCCGCGATCGGTCGCGTCTCCACTCGCTTGCCGCTGACCTTGACCAGCGGCTCCGGCGAGGCGCCGGCGATCTGGAAGTCGCCGAACTCGAGGAAGTACATGTAGGGGGAGGGGTTGACCGCGCGCAGGCCACGGTAGACCGAGAAGGCCTCGACCGGGGCGGGCGCCGAGAAGCGCTGGGAGGGCACGACCTGGAAGGCGTCGCCGGCGTGCACGTACTCGACGATGCGCTCGACCGCGGCTTCGAACTCCTCCCGCTCCATGTTCGAGACGAACTCCGGCGGCTCGCTGACCGACGGGCTCGCCGGGGCGGGCACGGCACCCCGCAGGCGCTCGCGCATCTCGGCGATTGTCGCGGCGGCGCGCTCGTAGGCGGCGTCGATGCCGCCGTCGTCGTCGGCGAAAGCACAGGCGAGGATCGTCAGCTCGTGGCGCAGGTGGTCGAAGACGACCATCGCGTCGGTCACCATCAGCGCCATGTCGGGCAGCCCGAGCGGATCGGGGTTGGGCTCCCCCAGCGGCTCCACGGTCCGCACCAGGTCGTAGCCGAAGAAGCCGACGGCGCCGCCGGCGAATGGCGGCAGCCCTTCGACCGGGGCCGGGCGGAAGTCGGCGAGGCGGGCGGCGACGGCGCCATAGGGGTCGGGCGCGGGCTCACTGCGGCCCGGGCCCTGCCCGGCCGCCGCCTCGTCCCCACTCCACTCCGCCAGCACGCCGTCGCTCCAGCGCAGCAGCGCCCGCGGCCGCAGGCCGACGAACGAGTAGCGGCCGACCTGGCCCTGCTCGGCCGACTCCAGCAGGAAGCAGGGCGCTCCCTCGGGCTCGGCCGCGCGCAGCTTGAGGAAGGCCGAGACGGGCGTCTCGCAGTCGTCGACGAAGCGGGCGCGGACCGGGACCACGTTGCCCTCGCGCGCCAACTCCCGCGCCCGCTCCAGGCTCGGCTCCAGGCTCAGCTCGGAATCAGCCGCTACGGGCATTCAGCACTTCCATCACGGCCGACTGGGAGACCCCGCGTGAGACCAGCAGCACGCTGAGGTGGTAGAGCAGGTCGGCCGCCTCTTCGGCGACGCGCTCGTTCGACTCCTCGCGGGCGGCGCGGATGACCTCCTCGGCCTCCTCCTCGACCTTCTCCCCGATCAGAGCGCGGTCGTCGAGCAGCTTCACGGTGTAGCTGCCGTCGGGGCGCTCGACGGCGCGGCTGCGCAGAGTCCGCTCCAGCGCCGGCAGCGCTTCGTGGGTGACCGGGAAAGGCTCGCCGGGGGCGGGCGGCGCGTCCTTGCGGCTCGAGGCCGAGCCCAGCACCTCGCGGTAGAAGCAGCTGCGCTGGCCGGTGTGGCAGGCGGGACCGGCCGGGTCGACCATCGCCACCAGGGCGTCGCCATCGCAGTCGTAGCGGAGCTGACGCAGGTGCATGAAGTTGCCCGAGCTTTCGCCTTTCTTCCAGAGTTCGTCGCGGGAGCGGCTGTGGAAGTGCAGATCGCCCGTCTCCAGCGTCATTTCCAGCGATTCGCCGCTGACGTAAGCGAGCATCAGCACCTCGCCGGTGGCGAAGTCCTGGACCACGCACGGCGCCAGCCCGCGCTGATCGAATTCGATTTCCCCGAACATCGGTCCAATCGTAGGGCAGGCCGGCTACTCGATCCCCAGCCGGTCCAGCAGATCCTCGTCCCGGCGCCAGTGCCGGCGCACGCGGATGCTGAGGTCGAGGTGGACACGGGCGTCCAGCTCGGTCTCCAGCGAGCGCCTCGCGGCGGTGCCGATCTCGCCAATCTTGGCGCCCCCCTTGCCGATCAGGATCCCCTTCTGGGACTCGGTCTCGGCCCAGATCTCGGCCACCACGGTGACCAGGCCGTCCTCGCGCGGGGCCACCTCCTTGACCTTGACCTCGACCGAGTGCGGGACCTCCTGGCGGGTCCGGTTCAGCACCTGCTCGCGGATCAGCTCGGCCAGCAGCAGCTCGCTCGACTGATCGCTGTGGTCTTCCGGCGGGTACATGTACGGGCCCTCCGGCATCAGCTCGCCGAGCCGCTCGATCAGCACCTCGAGCCCTTCGCCGCTGCGGGCGCTGATCGGGAAGACCTCGTCCACCCCGGGCATCCCGGCGGCGTCGGAGAGGACCGGGACCATCTCGTTCGGACCCAGCCGGTCGGCCTTGTTGACGGCGCAGATGACCGGCAGCTTGGCGCCCGCCTCGAGCAGGTTGCGGACGATGAAGCGGTCGCCGGGGCCGACGCCCTCCTCGCCGTTGATCACGACCAGGGCGACGTCGGACTCGGCCAGCTCACGCTCGACCCGGTGCTGCATCCGCTCGGTGAGGATGTCGCGCGGGCGCTGCACGCCGGGCAGATCGACGAGGACCAGCTGGCGCCCGGCCTCGATGTCGGTGGCAACGCCGCGGATCGCGCGGCGGGTCGTCTGCGGGCGCACCGAGACGATCACCACGTGGGAGCCGACGATCGCGTTGACCAGGGTCGACTTGCCGACGTTGGGCCGTCCGGCGAGCCCGATGAAGCCGGAGCTGGTCATCGCAGCGCCGCCAGGATCCGCTCCTGCTCGGCCAGCATCTCGCCGTCGTCGGTCTCGTGGTCGCGGCCGCAGAGGTGGAGGACGCCGTGGACGGCCGCCTCGGTCACGTCGGCGCAGTGCTCGGGGCAGATCGCGACATCGCCGAGCTCGCGCGGCCCGGCGACGGTGCCGGTGCCGTCGACCGGAAAGGCGAGGACGTCGGTCGGCGCGTCCTTACCGCGGTGCTCGCGGTTGAGCTCACGGATCCGCGAGGCATCGACCAGCTCGACCGCGAGATGGCCGTCGCCGACGCCAGCGGCGTCCAACGTCGCCGCCACCGCCTCGCGCAGCTCAGCCGGCACGTCGGAAAGATCGGTGCTCAAGGGCGCGGGGTCGGGCCGTGTTCGCTTCGCGCCGCCTGGGCGCCGTCGCCGTGTTCGTCGTAGGCGGCGACGATCCGCTGCACCAGCTTGTGCCGGACCACGTCCTTGCCGCCGAACTCGACGAAGGAGATGTCCTGGACCCGGTCGAGGATGTCGCGGACCACGATCAGGCCGGAGCGCTGGTCGGCGGGCAGGTCGATCTGGGTGATGTCGCCGGTGACGACCATGCGCGAGTTGAAGCCGAGCCGGGTCAAGAACATCTTCATCTGCTCGGGGCTGGTGTTCTGGGCCTCGTCGAGGATCACGAAGGAGTCGTTGAGGGTGCGGCCGCGCATGAAGGCGAGCGGCGCAACCTCGATCACGTCGCGCTCGAAGTAGCCGTTGACGCGGTCGGGATCGATCATGTCGTAGAGCGCGTCGAAGAGCGGGCGCAGGTAGGGGTCGACCTTGGCCTGGATGTCGCCGGGCAAGAACCCGAGTCGCTCGCCGGCCTCGACCGCGGGGCGAGTGAGGATGATCCGCTGGACTTTGCGTTCGGTCAGCGCCGCGGCGGCCATCGCCACCGCGAGGAAGGTCTTGCCGGTGCCGGCGGGGCCGATCCCGAAGGTGATCGTGTGGCGGCGGATCGAGTCGACGTAGCGTTT
>DASYJK010000058.1:0-10276 GCA_035996525.1 Solirubrobacterales bacterium | reverse complement strand
CCGAGGACTTCGAATCGCCCGAGCCCGACTCCGAGGACTTGGAATCGCCCGAGCCCTCGGAGGACGAGCCGCCGTTGGCGCCGCCCTTCTTGGCTTTGCCGTAATCGGTGTTGTAGAAGCCGGAGCCCTTGAAGTGGATCGCGGGCGAGTGGAGGACGCGAACCGCCGGCGCGCCGCACTCCTGGCACTCGGTCAGCGCCTCGTCGGTCATCTTCTGGATCACGTCGAAGACGTGCCCGTTGTCGCATTTGTACTCGTAGATAGGCATCGGGCGGGCGATTATCGCAGCCGGGCGCGGCGATGCCGCCGTCAGGCACGCCCTGAGCGCGGCGTCTCTATACGGTTCTCCCGTGGCAGCCGCCGAGGAAAATCGCCCCACCGAGGTCTCGATGGAGGAGATCGTCGCCCTCTGCAAGCGGCGCGGCTTCGTCTTCCCCTCCTCGGAGATCTACGGCGGCCTCGGCTCGACCTACGACTACGGCCACTACGGCGTCCTGCTCAAGGGCAACGTCAAAGCCGAGTGGTGGCGGGCGATGCTGCAGGAGCGCGATGACATCGTCGCGATCGACTCGGCGATCCTCCAGCACCCGCGGGTCTGGGAGGCCTCGGGCCACCTCGAGGGCTTCACCGACCCGCTGGTCCAGTGCCTCGGCAAGTGCAAGCGGCGCTGGCGCGAGGACCACCTGCGCGAGGCGGTCGAAGCCGAGGGCGGCAACCCCGACGCCGAGCTGCGCTGCCCGGAGTGCGGGGGCGAGCTCTCCGAGCCGCGCCAGTTCAACCTGATGTTCGAGACCCACGTCGGCCCGGTCGCCGGCGAGGGCTCCGAGGTCTACCTGCGGCCGGAGACGGCGCAGGGGATCTTCATCAACTTCAAGAACGTGCTCGGCTTCGCCCGCAAGAAGCCGCCCTTCGGCATCGCCCAGATCGGCAAGTCCTTCCGCAACGAGATCACCCCCGGCAACTTCATCTTCCGCACCCGCGAGTTCGAGCAGATGGAGATGGAGTTCTTCGTCCCCCCTGCCGACGCCGAGCGCTGGTACCGGGCCTGGATCGAGGAGCGCGAGCGCTGGTACACCGAGCTCGGCATCCGCCCCGACTTCCTCCGCGTCCGCCCCCACGACGCCGACGAGCTCTCCCACTACTCATCGGGCACCAGCGATGTCGAGTACCTCTTCCCGATCGGCTGGTCGGAGCTGGAGGGGATCGCCAACCGCGGCGACTTCGACCTCACCCAGCACGCCAAGTTCAGCGGCGAGAAGCTCGAGTACTTCGACCAGCAGAGCAAAGAGCGCTACGTGCCCCACGTGATCGAGCCGGCCGCCGGCGCCGACCGCGCCACCCTCGCCTTCCTCGTCGACGCCTACGAGGTCGAGGAGGTCGAGGGCCGCCAGCGCACCGTGCTGCGCCTCCACCCCCGCCTCGCCCCGAACAAGGTCGCCGTCCTCCCCCTCGTCTCCAAGGAGGGCATGCCGGAGAAGGCCCGCGAGATCTTCAAAGAGCTGCGCGCTCGCATGCCCGCCGAGTTCGACGAGGGCGGCTCGATCGGCAAGCGCTACCGCCGCCAGGACGAGATCGGCACCCCCTGGGGCATAACCGTCGACCACCAGACGATGGAAGACGACACTGTCACTCTCCGCGACCGCGACTCGCTGGAGCAGACCCGCGTCCCGATTGCCGGGCTGGCGGACGACCTTGCCACCCGCCTAACCCAGCCCTGGCGCAGCCCAAAGCTGAACAACTAAGCGGCAGCTCTAAGAGCCGCCCTCGATCAAGCCGATCACGTTGCCCTCGGGGTCTTTGAACTGGCCGAGGACCATGCGGCCCATGATTGTCTCCGGGCCCATCACGCGGCTGCCGCCGAGCGACTCGGCCTTGCTCAAGGCCTCCTCGACGCTGGGGACTTCGACGTAGAAGGTGACGTGGCCCTCGTAGCCGTCCGGACCTTGGCCGATACCGCCGCCGAGGCCGATGCCTTCGGCGTTGCTGTTGGCCTGACGATCGACCAACCCGTATTTCATCTCGTTGCTGGCGTCGACCTTCCAATCGAAGAGCTCGGCGTAGTAGCCCTGCAGCCTCTCGCCATCGCTACCGATCACCTCAAAGTGAACTACTGGCTGTCCCATCTCATCTCCTTTACTGGCCGGGGCATCGATCTTCTCTCATACCCGCGAACGGGTTGTGAAATCTCGGCCGCCGCTCAGTCGAGCTGTAGCGCAAACCGCAATGCGCTATCGAGGCGGCCGACGTCCTCAAACCGGAGCGTTCCTCGCCGCTTTCCGAGTCGGGCCTTTGCGAGCGTGAGGAGGTTGTCGCAGTTGGCGGCGCTGGCGTGCTCCAGTCCATGCTCCGAGTTGAGCAGAACCTCACTGGCGATGCCGCGAACCGTCGACGTAATCATCGCCACCGTCACCGAAGACAGGACCGGAACTGCCACCTGACGCGTAACGACCAGCACTGGCCGAACCCCCAAATCGGGAATATGGGCGTCAAAAATGTCCCCCCGGTCGACGAGACTCAACTTGACTGACCCTCCTCCCGCCTGAATGCCTCGGCGAGCAACTTCGCACCGGCCTCCCCCACAGCCGGATCGTCGGGGTGTCGAGCGTAGGCCTCGCGATATTCGCGGGCGATCTTCTCCTCGCGTAGCTCGCTCAGCAAGCGGGCCAGCGCCTGGCGCACACCGTCCGCTCGGCTCTCGAAGCTACCGGCCTCAACCGCATCGTCCAATGCCTGCAATTGGGCATCGGGGATGCGAATCGCAATTTGCTGTGTCATGCAATCAGCATACCGAGATGGTATTGACGCGACGAGCTGCTCCATGCAGACAACCTACGGATCGAAATTTCGCTCATGGCGCGTGAAATGCGCCGCATCTCACGCGGAACGCTGCATCAAGCCGCCATGAAGCGCTCGACGTCGGTGGCGTCGGTGGCGAGGGCGGCGGTGGCCCCCTTCGCGATCCGCCCCAGAGGCTGGATCGTGACCTTGCCCCGATTCAGCCTCCAGCTGGCAACGGCGCGGCCATTGACCATGGCGAACGGCCGGAAGATGCCGTTGGTGGTGACGAACTGGGTGTGCGGGCCGAGGATCGCCTCGCGTGAGGTCCAGCCGAGCAGAACGGGGTCGAAAGCGCCGAGCAGGCGTGGGGCCGGGACCTCGGCGGCGGGGGGATCGGCGGCGAGACGGACCAGGCCGTCCTCGCGTTCGACCAGTTGCGAGGCGATCGCCGTCAGGCCGGCGCGGGCATCGCGCAGGGGCAGTCCTGCCCAACGAGCCAGGTCGCGGTCGTCAGCCGGAGCGTGGCCGACTAGGTAGCGACGGGCCAACTCGGCGAGAGCCGCGTCGCGGTCGACCGGCGCCGCCGGATCGAGCCAGTCGCTGACCAGGATGTAGGCGTGTTCCTTGCCCACCATCGGGCCGCGCACGGCGCTTCCGCGCAGGGTCGCGAGGAAGAGGAGGTGGATCAGAGCCTGACCGTCCGTCGGCACGCCGGCGGAGTCGAGCCGTTCGCGCAGCTGCAAGCGCGTGAGCGGCCCCTCGTCGGCGAGAGCCCGCTCGATCGTCGCCATGCCGCGCTCGGCGGCATCGGCGGACACGCCCTCTTGGGCTAGTCGCCGCGTCGCCGAGGTAAACAGTGGCGGCGTCGTCAGGGCGTGCAGCCACGGGTAGTCGTCGCTGCGGACGAGGTGCAGGGTTCCCCGGTTGAGCCAGGTGATCAGCAGCGAGCGCTCCTCGCTCAACGCCCGGTCGACATCGGCAACCGTCAGTCCCTCCGTCCGGGCGCGCACCGCGAGCCGAGCTCCGCGAGGGTCCTGTCCCTGCACCGCAAGCAACCGCTCCGCAACTGCGGCTGCATCGCGCAACGGGGGGCCGGAGAGACCCTGGGCGGCGAACCTCTCGGCGAAGATCGCGGGCGTCGGCACGGAGGGGATGATCGCGCGCGGTGACGGTCGGCGCAGCGAGCCCCATGGGGCTCAAGCCGACGCCGCTATTCGAACGTTTCGGCCAGTTCGATCACGTACATCAGGGCGCCGGTCCTATAGGCGTACTTCGAGGGGACGATCAGTTCGCGACGACCGCCCACCCTCATGCCCTTCAGGCCGATCGCCCAGCCTTTGATCGTTTCGCCTGTGCCGTAGCGGAAAATTGCCGGTTTACCTTCGTCCGTCCAGTGAGCTTCGAACGGCTTGCCGGTCTTGTAGTTGACGCCGACGTAGTAGACGCCCATGTGCTCCCCGGATTTGAGCACCGCACCGGAGCCCTGCTTCAGATCCTTGACGACCACTTCCTTTGGTGGCGGCCCCGGCGGAACCTGAACGGTCGGCGCAGTCGACGCATCCTTTTCCTTCGAGGCCGGCTTCACACCCGACTTCCCTCCATCGCTCGACTTGGGGGAATCGGCCGTCGATCCAGCCGAGGTCGACTCGGTCGAGCTCGAGGTCGACTGCGTCGCGCCCGACGAACTGCCTCCGCAGGCGGAGAAAGCCAAGGCGATACAGAGAGCACCGATTAGTGCAATAAATTTCACGTAACGATCTTACGAGACGACGCCCGCCCGGGTCGGCTCGTCTCGGCAAGAAGCGACGGTGGCGCTATTCGACTTTGAGCAAGTCGATGATGAAAATCAGCGTTTCGTTGGGGCCGATTTTCGGGGGATTGCCAGCCGGGCCGTAGGCGAGGTCGCCGGGAAGGAGCAGCTCACGGCGACCGCCGACCTTCATCCCTTCGACGCCCTTGTCCCAGCCTTTGATCACTTCGCCGGCGCCGAGGGTGAAGGGGAACGGTTCGTTGCGGCTCCACGAGGAGTCGAATTCTTTTTCCGTGTCGAAGCCGACCCCGACGTACTGGACCGTCACTTTGTCGCCGGATTTGGCGACCGGGCCGGTGCCTTCGACGATTTCCTTGTAGGCGAAGGTCTTCGGCGAGACGCCTTTGGGCACGACGACGATCGGCTTCTTGCTCAAGTCGGTGTTGTCCGGTTCGGCGGAGCTCGAGCCGCTGGACCCGCTCGAGGAATCGCTGCTGCCACCGCAGCCGGCAACGGCAATCGCCAGGGCGAGGCAGAGCGCGAGCATCAATGCAGGCAACTTCATCGAGCGAAATCCTACGCGAGCCCGTCGAGAAAGGACGGGCGCCTCAGCGCTTGCCGGAGATCGAGTCCCAGGCGCGGCGGAAGAAGCCGGGCTTGCCGCCGACGAGGTCGGCCGGGTTGACCGAGACCGCGCCGGGGTTGGCGCCGGGGGCCGGCAGGCTCGCGGCCTCCGCCGCGTCGATCTTCAGCACGATCCCGCGCTCGTAGATCTCGCCGACCTCCGGAGCGTCGACAAAGCGGTGACCGCCGGGCCCGGCGGTCGTGTCGAAGATGACCCCGTCGAACATGTCGAGGTTGGGCGCCGAGAGAACCCGCACGACCTTGCCGAGATTCTCACCGTCGCTCGAGAAGACCGGCACGCCCTTGGCGACCGCGAGGTAGGAACTCGGTTCTCCTAGGTTCTCCATCGAGCGGAGCATATCCGGGCCCACCGCCGTCCCAGTCATTCCGGGGCGGGCTATGCTCGCTGCGGTACTCAGGTTCTACTAGAGGAGGAGCGATGGCAATAGGTCTGCGGTTGAAATTCGAGGGCGGCTCCCTGGACCAGTACGACGCGATGCACAGCCACATGGGCATCGACGACAACCCTCCGGAGGGCCTGATCTTCCACTCCGCCGGGCCGATCGAGGGCGGTTGGGGCGTGATCGACTTCTGGGAGTCGCGCGAGCACTTCGACCGCTTCCAGGGCTCGCGGCTGGTGCCGGCAATCCAGGAGCTCGGCGACCGGGCGCCACAGGGTCCGCCCGACATCAAGGAGTTCCCGGTTCATCACTTCCTCAAGCCGTAAGCGGCGATGGGCCTCAACCTCGCATCGCTGCTGACCGAAAGTGCCAGGCGGTCGCCGGAGAGCCCGGCGATCCGCCTCGGCGAGGTCGAGCTCAGCTACGACGAGCTCGACGAGCGCAGCGCCCGCCTCGCCACCCTGCTGCGCGAGAAGAGGGTCGAGCCAGGCGACCGGGTCGGCGTGATGCTGCCCAACGTGCCCGATTTCCCGGTCGCTTACTACGGCGTGCTGCGGGCGGGCGCGATCGTCGTGCCGATGAACGTGCTGCTGAAGCGGCGCGAGATCGCCTTCTACCTCGAGGACTCCGGCGCCAAGCTGCTGCTCGCCTGGCACGGCTTCGCCGAGGAGGCGCGCGGCGGCGCTGCCGACGCCGGTGCCGAGACGATCGAGGTCGAGCCCTCCGCCTTCGCCTCGCTGCTCGCCGAGCACGAACCCACCCCCGGCCTCGCCGACACCGCCGAGGACGACACCGCGGTGATCCTCTACACCTCGGGCACGACCGGCAAGCCGAAGGGCGCCGAGCTGACTCACCACAACCTCTTCCGCAACGCCGATGTCTCCAGCCGCACCACCTGCGAGATCGGCGAGGGCGACATCGTCCTCGGCGCCCTGCCGCTCTTTCACTCCTTCGGCCAGACCGTGGGCATGAACGCCTCGCTCAAGGTCGGCGCCTGCCTCACCTTGGTGGCGCGCTTCGATCCCGGCGAGGCACTGGAGACGATGCAGCGCGACGGCGTCACCCACTTCTACGGCGTGCCGACGATGTACGGGGCGCTGCTGCACCATCCCGAGCGCGAGAGCTTCGACACCTCCGCGCTGCGCAACTGCATCACCGGCGGCGCCTCGATGCCGGTTGAGGTCCTGCACGGCTTCGAGCAAGCCTTCGGCGCCAAGGTGCTCGAGGGCTACGGCCTCTCGGAGACCTCGCCCGTCGCCTGCTCCAACCATCCCGACATGGAGCGCAAGGCGGGATCGATCGGCACCCCGATCGAAGGGGTCGAGATGCGGCTCGTCGACGAGGACGACAACCCAGTCGCCCAGGGCGAGGTCGGCGAGGTCGCGATCCGCGGCCACAACATCATGAAGGGCTACTGGCGGCGCCCCGAGGCGACCGAGGAGGCGATGCGCGGCGGCTGGTTTCACAGCGGCGACATGGCCCGCGTCGACGAGGACGGCTACTTCTACATCGTCGACCGCAAGAAGGACCTGATCATCCGCGGCGGCTACAACGTCTACCCGCGCGAGGTCGAGGAAGTGCTCTACGAGCACCCGAAGATCCGCGAAGCGGCGGTGATCGGTGTCCCCCACGACCAGTGGGGCGAGGAGATCGGCGCCGCCGTCGTCCTCCACGAGGGCGAGCAGCTCGAGCCCGAGGAGATCAGCGCCTACGTGAAGGAGCGGATCGCCGCCTACAAGTACCCCCGCCTGGTCTGGTTCCTCGACGAGCTGCCAAAAGGGCCCACCGGCAAGATCCTCAAGCGCGAGATCGAGCCCCCCGCCGCGGCCGGGGCCTGAGTCAGGCGCCGGCGAAGCCGGCGATCGCGGCCGCCAGCGCCGCCGGCTGGTCCTCCGGCGTGAAGCTATAGCTGTCGTCGAGCTCGACCAGCTCAGCCACCGGGAGCGCTTCGGCGTAGCGCCGGGCGTGGGCGATCGGGAAGACCGGGTCCTCGCGCGACCAGGCGAGCAGGGCGGGGTTCCGCCAGCTCTCGATCAGGGTCGCGCCCGCCCGGCGCACCGCCTCGGTCGAGGCCCCGGCCATCACCTTGGCGGTGTCGCGGAGGACCTCGGGGTCGCGCGAGCAGGGCAGCGCGTAGCTATCCGAGGCGCGGGGGTCGAGCGGGTGCTTGACGAGCAGGCCAAAGGCGACCGGCAGCTTGCGCACCTCCGGGTCCTCCAGCGCCTCCAGCAGCTGCCCCAACACGGCCAGGTCGCCGGCGGCCGCCGGCAGGCCGTCGAACGGGACCGGCGGGAACTCGTCGTACGGGGTCTCGCAGGAGGTCAGGACCAGCCGCGCGACCCGCTCGGGGCGGTGGCTGAGCGCGATCTGGGAGTAGGCGCCGCCGGAGTCGTTGCCGACCAGGGTCACCCGTTCGAGCTCGAGCGCGTCGAGGGCGTCGGCGATCAGGGCGCCACAGCCCTCGGCGCTGAGGTCGGCCCCCTCGCCGAGAGCGGTCCGGTGAGCCCCGAAGGGCAGGTCGAGCGCAAAGCAGGTGAAGTCGCCGGCGAGGCGGTCGACGACGCCGCGCCAGAGGTTGGCGTTGGCGAGCCAGCCATGGGCGAAGACGATCGGCGGGCCTCCCTCGCCGCGACGGAACACCTCGAGCCGCCCTTGCGGCAGGTCGAGCGACAGTGGCTCACCCAGCGCGCCGGAACGCCAGCGATGGGCCTCGCTCACTTCGTCACTCCTGGGGACGCGAGGACACGCTCGGCGAACGGCGCCAGCGCCGCCGCGAAGCCCTCGGGATCGCCCGTCGAGGGCACGTGCCCGGTCTCGAGGACGACGAGCTCGGCGCCGGGAATCGAGGCGGCCAGCTTCCTGCCGATCCGCAACGGGATGACCGGGTCGCGCCGGCCCCAGACGACCAGGGTCGGAGCGGAGATCGAGTCTGCCGCGCGGCGAAGGTCGTGCTCCGGTGAGGCGAAGCTGCCCCAGAGATCGCAGACCGTAGCCAGGCCGGGATCGTCCCGGGTGGTCGCGACCGCTGCCTCGAGCGCGCGACGGTCGGCGCCGGTGCGGGAGCGCATGTAGCGCTTGGCGAAGGTCGGGTAGACGCGGCGCAGGAACCAGGCCCGCGACATCAGCGCGCAGAAGGCGTGGACCACCGGCGTGCGTGCGGCAAAGCCGCCGCTGTCGACCAGCACCAGACCCCGGACCAGCTCCGGACGGCGGATCGCCAGCCGCCCCGCCGCGAAACCGCCGACCGAGTTGCCGAGCACGATCGCGCCCTCCGGTGCCAGCCGCTCGACCAGCTCCTCGGCGGCGTCGGCGAAGGCCATCGCGCTCGCCCGCCCAGGCGCGGGTGCCGGCGAGTCGCCGTGCCCCGGCCAGTCCACCGCCACGGTCCGCAGGCCCGGCAGCAGCTCCCGCAGCTCGTCGAAGTCGTGGCGGTCGTGGGCGCCGCTGGGCAGCATGACGAGCGTCGGCCCCTCCCCACGCTCGTCGTAGGCGAGCGTCCCGGCGCTGGTCTCGAGCGTTGGCACGGCGCCAGCCTAACATATGACTGACCGGTCGGTCATGTACCTGACCAGGCGGTCAGCTACGCTGCCGCCCATGTCGCCGCAAGCCGCCACCAGCGCCGGTCAGCGCACCCGCGAGAGCCTCCTCGACGCCGGCGTCGAGGTCGCCGAGAAGCACGGCCTGACCGGCCTCAGCGTCAACCGGGTGGTCGCTCGGGCGGGAGTCGCCAAGGGCACCTTCTACGTCCACTTCGACACCCGCGAGGCCTTCGTCGACGCGCTCCACGAGCGCTTCCACGCCCGTGTGCTGGAGGCCGTCGAGGCCGCCACCGCGGGAGTCCCGGCAGGTGCCGAGCGCATCTGCCGCGGCGCCGAGGCCTACCTCGACCTCTGCCTCGCCGACCGCGCCGTCAAGGCGCTGGCGCTGGAGGCGCGATCGGATCCCACCCTCTCCGCCTCGATGTCGAAGCGGCACGAGCGCTTCGCCGCCAGCGCCATCCCCAGCTTCAGGGCGATGGGCTGGCCGGACGCCCCGGCCGCCGCTCAGCTGATGGCGGCGATGACGGCGGAGATCGCGATCCGCGAGCTCGAGGCCGGCCGGCGCCTGCCCGCCGCGCGGCGCTCGCTGCGCCGCTTCATCGGCGTCGAGTAGGCCCTGTTCGCCGCGATCGGGGATCGCCGCGGCGATTGGCCAGCCAGCCAGGAATCGCGCTAGGCTCCCCCGACCGGGGCATGCAACACCAAAAGGAGCAGAGATGAGCGTCGCTTCCCAGAGCTTGATGGACAACGTCACCTACGAGGACCTCTACCGGCGCTGGGAGGGTGGCAACTGGAGCGCCTACGAGATCGACTTCTCGGGCGACAAAGCGGGCTGGGACTCGCTCAGCGACATCCAGCGGCGCTCGGCGATGTGGATCTACTCGATGTTCTTCTACGGCGAGGACCGGGTCGCCGACACCCTCGCCCCCTACATCACCGCCGCCCCGACCGAGGAGCAGTCCTACTTCCTCGCCACCCAGCAGGTCGACGAGGTCCGCCACTCGATCTTCTTCCACCGCTTCTTCAAGGAGGTGATCGGCGTCGGCGGCGACTCGATCCAGTCGACCCTCGCCTCCACCCTGCCCCAGCTCAACTGGGGCTACCGCGGCATCTTCGACCGCCTCGACGTGATGGCCGAGGAACTGCGCAAGGACCGCTCGCTGCCCAAGTACGCGCAGGCGATC
>DASYJK010000057.1:0-10224 GCA_035996525.1 Solirubrobacterales bacterium | reverse complement strand
GCCCGCATGCGCAGGCCGAACTCGGTCGTCGACTCCTCGGTGTAGCCGCCGCTGACCTCGTCGCGGACGACGCGGCCCTCGTAGAGCTCGATCACGCGGCGGCGCATGTTGTCGACCATCTCGCGGTCGTGGGTGACGACGACAACCGTGGTCCCGGTCTTGTTGATCCGGTAGAGCAACTGCATCACACCGATCGAGGTGACCGGGTCGAGGTTGCCGCTGGGCTCGTCGGCGAGCAAGAGCGGTGGGTGGTTGACGAAGGCGCGGGCGATCGAGACGCGCTGCTGCTCGCCGCCGGAGAGCTGGTCCGGATAGCTGTGCAGCTTGGTCGAGAGGCCGACCAGGCGCAGCGTCTCCGGCACCTGGGTGCGGATTTCGGCGCGGCTGGCACCGATCACCTGCAGCGCGTAGGCGACGTTGTCGTAGACGGTGCGGTCGGGCAGCAGCTTGAAGTCTTGGAAGACGGTGCCGATGTTGCGCCGCAGCTGCGGAATTTTCTTCTCCGGCAGGGCGCCGATGTCGCGGCCGGCGATGCGGACCGCACCCTCGGTCGCGGCCAGCTCGCGAATCAGCATCTTGATCAGGGTCGACTTTCCGCAGCCGGTGGGGCCGACGAGAAAGGCGAACTCGCCGCGGTCGATCGCCAGCGAGACCCGGTCGAGCGCCATGTGGCCGCCCGGGTAGACCTTGGTCACGTCGCGCAGCTCGATGATCGGCTTGCCTCCCGGCCGCCGTCGCTGCGGCTCCTCGCCGCCTGTCTTTCGCTTTCGCAATCTGGCCATGCCCGCGCTCACTTCTGCGAATACAGGGTGACTCCTGCGCCCCGCCGGGCACGCAACTCCGCACCCAAACTCAGTTAGCAGCAGCCTAGCGAACTATTAGCGAGTCTTCACAAATGACCGAAAGGCATGGTCAGCCCTGCGCCTGGCAGCTCTGGTTCAGCACCGAGACCAAGGTCAAGTTGCCGGCAAAGGCGAAGCTCGTTCGCGCCAGCGGGAAGGCAGCGGCGCGGAATCCGGCCGGTGCCGGACAGCCGGCGCTCAGGTAGCTGTGCGACTTGCCCCGGTAGGTGAAGCGACGCCGCAGGCTCATACGCAGCCCCGTCACGTAGCCCCAGCTTCCCGTCGCCTGCGGCAGCGACGCTTCCAGGGTCGTGCCGTAGGTGCCGTGGCCGTTGCGGAGCAGGAAGGGCAGCACGGTCGACGTCGGCGCCGGCTGCGTGCCGTAGATGTGGGCGAGGATCGCCGGCTTGCCGTCGATGCGGCCGTTGAACGCCAGGACCTTGCCCGCCGAGGGGAACGGCGATTGCTGAGGCAGCTTGACGTTCGCCGAAAACTGACCTTCGCCGACCAGCGAGCTCCCGCAGGCGGCAAGCGCGCCTTCGGTGGTCGAGGGCTGGATCTGGTCGAGGCGACAGACGGGCAGGCCCTGCGGGCTGAATTGCCCGTTGCGGTTGATCGCGATCGAGATACGCCGCAGTTGCGGCGGGTCGTCCCCGCCGGTCGCCGCGATCTTGGCGTCGACCACGATCCCCACCGGGCCCTTGCCGTGGCGGGGCAGCGCCCGCGGCGTCAGCTTGCCGTCGAAGCTGACCCGCACCCCGCGGCGCTGCACGACGACCGAGGCGGAGGCACCCTGGCTCCCCCCGGCGCTCGAGCGGCCGTCGGCGGCGCTCGATTGGGCACCGAGGGCGCCGCTGACGGCGGAGCCCGCCGAGTCTCCGCCCGGCGGAGCTGCCGGCGGCGGCCCGAGTTTCGTGTAGGGCCCGTACGCGACCAGGTTCGATTCTTCGCTGTTGCCGGTCGTCACGTAGAGATCGCCGGTTTTCGAGTCAACCGCGATCCCCGACGGTTCGCCGAAGATCGGCCCGTCTTTTATTTCCCTGCCCCCCGGCCCGGCGATATGCCGGCCCTGGAGGGTGTCGAGGTATTCCCCGTCGGAGCCGAACTCGTAGATCGCGGCCTTGGGAAGTCCATCGAGGGGTTCGAGGTTGTCGACGACGAGGAAATGGCCGTTCCCTTCCCCCGCGCTGTTATCGACCGCCACCGCCGCGTTGAACAGCGAGTTGAAGCTCGGCTCGCCCGGCGGGTTCTCGGCGCTGCCGACCGGGGTCGAGAGGCTGACCGCGGGTTCGAAGATCTTGACCGTCTCATCGGCAGCGTCGGGAACGTAGACCCGGCTGCCGCTCGCGTCGACCGCGACGCCAAAGGCATCGCCGAGGCTGCCGAGGCCGATTTTCGCCACCGGCGCCTCTTCCGGTTCGACCGGCGCGTCGTAGACCGCCACGTAGGTGCGATCGTCGACGTAGACGTCACCGGCTTCGTCGACGGCGACGCCGGTTGACTGGTGACCCGAGTCGATCGGCTGTTCGCTCGGCGCGAGGCGGACCACGCCCTGGTGGAATTCGTTGGCGTAGAGGTTGCCGCCCGCGTCGGCCGCGAGCCCGCAAACCGCGTTCAGTTCGTCGATCTCGGCCAGCGGCGGATCGCCACCGGAGAGGAACTGCGTGCCGTTGTAGGTGCCGGAGGGGCCGAACAGGTGAACGGCGCGGTGGTAGTAGTCGGAGACGTAGAGCGTCGACGAGGGGGGCGAGACGGCCAGGCCGCAGGCGCCTTCGATCTGCCTTTCCCCGGGCAGAAAGGGAAGTTCCCCCAGCGCGTCGGGCGGAATCCATTCTTCTCGCCCGGCGGGGCTCTGCGGATGCGTCATCGGAGCCCGGTAAGCGGAGGCACCGAGCGCGCCCAGCGCAAGCCCCCCGAGCAGCGCACAGGCGAAGATCGCCACAAACACTCTCAGCCTCATTTACCTTGCCGCCCTTTCTTCTTCTTGCATTCGGGCTTCAGTTCCGGCCGCGGGCGCCAGCCGCGGTTTGCCTGCCCGACGAGCCGAGCGATCGCGAGCTGTTTTTTCTTGCAGAGGTTTTCCGCGTTGACGAGCAGGCCGTGCTTGCCTGCCTTCATCTTCAGCACGAACTTGCTCACCGGCGCGTCGGGGATCGTCGGGAAGGTCCCGCGGATGCCGCCTTTGAAGGAGTCGATCCGGCCGGCGACATCGACCTCGATCCCGTGCCCGCGCAGGGCGAAGACGAGGTCGGGCAGGGTGTTCGAAGAGGAGCGCAGGTAGGCCGGGCCTTCCATCGGAGCTTCGAGCAGCGGCGTGAAGACACGAACGTGGCCGTAGATCGATCCCGGCGGACAGTCGTGAGCCGCGAACCGAACCTTGGAGCAGACCGTCTTGATGTTGCCCTGTTCGAAGAAGAGGGAGGGCGGCAAGGTGACCTGAGCGGAGCGGATGTTGGCGTCGCCGGCCCGCGGCCGGACCACGACCCGAAGCGAGCCATGGTCGCCGCGCTTCGTCCCGCCCTTCAGCTTCAGGTCGATCTGGGGTTTGAAGTCGAGCGAGGAGCAGTCGAACGCCTGGAAGGGCGCGGTGGCGACGGCGAGGGTGTCGTCGGAGCTGTCGCCGAAGCGCAGGCCGGCCCCGTTCATCGCCGAGGCCACGGTGAATTTTTCGCAGCTGGTCGGGTTCACGGTGAAGCCGGGGCGGTCGATGTAGGCGCGGATGTCGCGCAGGTGGATCGGCACGCCGTCGATGATGTGGGGGATCGGATCGGTGCCGGTCGCATCGATCGAGGCCTGGGCCGTTTCGGGGTCGATGCGGACCGCCGAGCGCACGATCACGGTGCCCAGGTCGAAGGGGCCGACCAAGGCCGAGTCGATCGCCACGACCGAAAAGGAGGAGCCGCGATAGGGCCCCGCCAGATAGAGGTTCCCGGGCGCGTAGGCGAGCACCGAGCCGACGCCGTAGCCAGAGTAGGTGTGGCCGATCAGGCTCGCCGCGGGACAGGAAGGATGGTCGCGCTCCGCCACTCCGGAGTTGTGGCGGGCGGCTTCGATCGCCGCATCGGGGCAATAGGGAACGTTGGCGATCTTGCCCAGCAGCCCGGGCGGGAATTGAGCCGAGTAGGAGACGATCTCCTGTTCGGTCACGCTGCGCGTCAAGTGCAGGTAGAAGGGCGAGTAGGCGCCGGCGCGCGAGTTGAGCGTGCCACCTTTTGCCTGCGGTGCGAACGGCGCCAGGCCCGACGGACAGGGGCCACCACCGACTCCCGCCGTGATCGCCGCGGGCAGCGAGGAGTGCGCGCCGGCCTGGCCTCTCCACGGTGTGAAGTCGACCTCGGTTGAGACTTTGCCGCAGGCGGGCGGCGTGGCGAGTGGGCTGCGCTGGCCTTCGCGGAAGCGGATCTGCAGGTCCGAGTAGGGCAGCTGCGGCAGCTCGTCGAAGATCGCCGTGAGGCTGCCGGTGCTCGGATCGGGCCTGAGCTCGCCGGCAACCTTGACCAGGATCCCTCGCTGGATCGACTTGGCCACCAGGTAGACGGCGATCAGACTGCCGAACGGGTTCTGCCGCGGCGCAGCCAGGTAGATGTTGCCTTCGATCGGGCCGGTGACGATCGGGCTCTTGACGCTGAAATCGCCGATCTTCGACTGGCTCGGGCAGCCGGCCCCAAAGGGCGAGCTCGGGGTCTCGGCTTCGTACTGCGGCGTCGTGCAGACATCGAGCCCCGAGCCGACCGAGGGGTTGATCGTCACGCCCTGGGGCAGGGTGACGACCGCCTTGCGCACGGGCGTCGGAGCGCAGCCGGTGGTGCCGCCTTTGCCGGGGGAGCATTCGGGATCGACGATGCCGTGGGTGTCGACTTCGATGTCGAAGGCATAGCCGGAAGGAGAAGAGGCGCGGGGATCGCTCAGCTGCGCGACCGCCCGCGGGCTGAACTCGAGCGCGTCGCAGCCTTCGAGCGTCTGCTTGCCACTCGTCGGCCGGGGTGCCGGCTGAGATTCGCTCGCTTTCCACGATTCGGCCGTCGCGCGGAAATCGAGTGGCTCTTCGCACGAGGTGGGCAAGGTCAGGTAGGCCCGCGGTTCACTGCCGACTTTCCCCGGCCGCCCGACCGAGCATTTGGCCCAGCCAAAAGCGGGTTCGGTCTCCTTGAGGCAGTCGCCGCGCTGTTCGTTGTGGATCACCGACCACGGAACGCCCCAGATCGTCACCGTCAGGCCAGAGATGTCGAGCAGCTGGGAGACGTCCTTCGCTTCCAGGGTGATCCCGTATTCGCCTTCGGCCTGACGGATCGACGGCACCAGGATGATCGGGTCGCCGTAGGGGCTGAAGCCGAGCTCCGAGGGCGCTCCGGGCGGAGCCGAGAGGTTGAAGAGGCCGAAGGTCCGAGTCGTGCCGCCGGCGAAGGGAGAGCGCACGGTGACCACCCCGACCTGGGTCTTGTCGGGGCAGCTCTCGCCGGAGAGGCTTTCTTCCCAGGGCGAGACGCGGTGGGTCTGGAAATCCTGCTGAGAGCACTCCCCGGTCGCGATCGAGGTCGGGTTTTCGATCAGGCCCGGCGGCATCTCGAGGCTCAGGTTGCGCAGGTCGCCTTCGGTGAACGGGCCGCTTCCTTCGGCTTTGAAGTTGACGTCGAAGGTGACCGCCAGTGGATGCGAACCCGCCTGCGTCGCCGCTCCGCCTCCTTCGGCATAGACGTTGGCGTCGAACCCGGCGCTGCCGGGGAGGAAGCCGAAAGCCGGGGCGCTGCCCGGAAGCGCCAGCGCCAGCGCCGCCGCGACGAGGGTCGCGATGCCGAGACGCCTCACCGCGTCCGCCCCCCCGCGCGCTGCCCGTGTCCTCTGCCGTGGTGATGCCTGCGGTGAAGTTTCAGCTTTTTTCTCTTCTTTTTCGGCTCGAAAACGTGCAGCGGAGGATTGCCGGGGTTGGGCACGAGGGTGCCGGGAGTCGGGTCTTCGGGTTCTCGCGGGAGGCTCTGGCAGCTGTCGCCGACGCAAACCGGCGGATCCGCGGGGCCGGGGAGCCCGCCGTTCACACGCGCGTCATACAGATCGATCGAGCCAGGGTCCGCCTTGACCAGCGAGTCGCTGGTGAGGAAATAGACGTCGCTCCCGTCCGTCGACGCGTCGACGAAGCTGCCACCGCTCCCGGCGACGCTGGAGATCGGCGCAACGCAGCCGAAGGCCCTCGCGCAGCCCCCCCTCCCCTCCGCCTCCCACTCGTAGACGTCGCCGCTCGCGTTCGTGTCTTTGTCCGAGATGCCGTCGTCGGTTTCGAAGAAGAGCCGCGATCCGTCGGCCGACAGCGCTCTCGAGCGGTAGGCCAAGGTGCTGCCATTGACGAGGGCACCAGGAATCGAGGCCGAGCCTTCGGGCCGTTCTCCAGTGGGATTGCACGAGGCGCAGATCAGGCTCGGTTCGCTTCCCCCGATGGAGGCGCTGTAGATGTAGAGCTCGGTATCCGGCTGCTTCGTGATCGCGTCGAGGTTGTCGAACTCGGTCAGCGCCGCTTTGGAGAGGAAGGCGAGGTGCAGGCCGTCGGCGCTGACCCTGGCCGTGGCGGTTGCGGGCGGATAGCTGCCGGGAAGGGCGGTGGCGGGGCCGCTTGCGGCAACCGGCGCGATCGTGCCGCCGTGCCAGAGCTCGAGCCCGGCGGCATCCTGGAAGTAGACGTAGCCGCCGTCCGCCGACGCGCCGAGCACGCCCACCACGCCTCCGGCCGGGGTCAGATCGCTCACCGCTTTGCCGGCCGCGGCGAAGCGATAGAGGTGGCCGGCCTTGGTGAAGAGGGCGATCGAGCCGTCGGCCGAGGCGGTCTGGAAGGCACCGCCACCCCCTACCGCTTCATCGACCGCAACGGTCTGGCTACCTTCGCGAAGGTAGAGGCCACCCCCCTCGGTCCAGTAGATCCGCGAGCCGTCCAGGGAGATCGCGCCGAGCGCCGAGGCGATTGCCGCTCCGGGAGTTGCCAGCGAGCTACCGGGCAGCAGATTGACCGCCTTCAGGCCGGCGGAGGAGGAGTCGTAGAGGTTCTGCTCTTCGGGATCGCACTGCCCGGAACCGCCCGGGACCTGGGTCGTGTCGGCGCTCAGCGCCGCACAGCTGGAGAGGACGATGTGCGAGAGGTCGGGTGTGGCCGCGGCAAAGGAGACCTCGAGATCGGACGGCAGCACCCCGGGGCTGCTGTGGGCGACGTCGCCGGCCCCGAGCAGGGACGAGAACTGCCCCCCTTGGCGCAGGTAGTAGGCCATGTATCCCGCCGGGGCGCCACTTCCCGGCAGCGGCTGATTGGGAGCCGGACACCCTTCCAGGCCGCCACGGCAGGCGAGGCCGCCGAAAAGGAGGGCACGAGAGAGATCCGCGGAGAAGACGCGGTAGGGGGCGCCGTCGGGCCGGTCGCCGTAGTCCCCGGATTGCAGCGGCGCCGAGACGTCCTCGGTGATCCATCCGGTTGGTTCGCGACGGGAGACGTACTGGCTCACCGGCGGTGCCCCGGCGGCCCCGCCGAAGGTCCTCGCGGATCCGTAAGTGACCGCCGCGCCGGCCGCCGCGGCCTGCAGGTCGCCGCCCCCGAAGAGCTCTTCGGGGGCGGCGATCGCCCCACCGCCCTTGTCGATGGGAGAAACCATCTCCCAGGCGCGGTTGTCGGGCAGCCGCGAGGTGGTGCCGGCTTCTTTGGTGACGAAGACGTGTTCGGCGCCGATCGCCCTTTCGACTTCGCCGCTATGGCTCGCGACAGGCCGGTAGTGGTACGTGGCGGCCGCGGGAAGGACGCCAGACGTTTCCCGCGCAACGTCGAGAAACACCGTCCCCGTGGTCGTTGCGACTGCCGTTTTCAACGCACCCGCGAAGGGATTCCCGGGCGGGTTCGCCCGGTAGGCGGCGTCCGAGATGTATTCGAAGTAATAGCTGGTGCTCAGCCCGTTCGGGTTGAGTTCCATCCACATCCTGGCGCCGGTTTCACTGACGGGGCTCACCCACACGGCTTTGATCTGCGGTGGCCCGGCAGCCGCCGCCACGGCAGGGGTCAGCAGGATCGCCGCGCAGGCAATTGTCAATGCCTTCCCTAGACGCCCCAAGTAAACCCCTCTCCTTGCCCCGAACCCAGCCAGGCAAAGGACTTTACGGTACGCCTAAGGTCTTATCAAGATAAGAACTAGGCGCGGAGCGCCTATGCAGCCCGCTCGGCCGCGGCGACGATGTGAGCCGCGTCGATGCCGGCCGCTGCCAGCAGCGCCTCGGGGGGGCCGCTGCTCGGCCTACCGGTAACGGCGAGCCGGGTCAGGCGCGTGCTCGCGCCGGCCTCGGCGAGGACGCCGGCAACGGTCTCGCCAATCCCGCCCTCGGGCCAGTGGTCCTCGACCGTGATCAGGGCCCCAGTCTCCTCCGCGGCCATGAGCACGGTCGCGGCGTCGACGGGCTTGACCGAGTAGAGGTCGATCACCCGGGCGGCGACGCCCTTCCCGGTGAGCTCGTCGGCGGCGGTGAGGCATTCGCGAAGGGTGATACCGGCGCCGATCAGGGTGACCGCGTCCTCGCCGCTCGAGCGGACCGTGCGGCTGCCGCCGATCTCGAAGCTCTCGTCCGCCCCGTAGAGCACCGGCGTCGCCTCGCGGGTGGTGCGCAGGTAGCTGACCCCACGGTGCCGGCGCATCGCGTCGAGCAGCTGCACCGCCTGGTTGGCGTCGCTGGGGTAGAGCACGACGCTGCCGAAGACGGCGCGCAGCGAGGCGATGTCTTCAAGCGCCATCTGCGAGGGACCGTCGGGGCCGATCGAGACGCCGACGTGGGAGCCGCAGAGCTTCAGGTCGGCGTCGGAGATCGCCGCCATGCGGACGAAGTCATAGGCGCGGCTGAGGAAGGCGCCGAAGGACGAGGCAAACGGCTTCCAGCCGCGGGTCTGCATGCCGACCGCGGCGGCAATCATCTGCTGCTCGGCGATGTACATCTCGAAGAAGCGATCCGGGTGCTTGGCGGCGAAGCGTTCGGCGTAAGTCGAGTTGCCAACCTCGCCGTCGAGCGCGACGACCTTCTCGTCGACCGAGCCGAGCCAGGCGAGGGCGTCGCCGTAGGCGGCGCGGGTCGCGACCTTCTCGCCGACCTCGTAGCTGGGCCGCTCGACCGCGGTCTTCGCAATCTCAAACGGCTTCGGCTCAGGCGGCGACTTGACCTCGACGTTGAGCGAGCGGATCCCGCCCAGCTCCTCGACCGCGGCCTCTGGATCCGCCAGCGGCTTGCCATGCTGGTTCTCCTTGTCCTCGACCGCGGCGACGCCCGAGCCCTTCTTGGTCCGGGCGAAGATCACCGCGGGACGGTCGGCCTCCTGGGCGCGCCCGTAGGCCGCGTCGATCGCCTCGAGGTCGTGCCCGTCGATCTCCTGCACGTCCCAGCCGCAGGCGCTCGCGCGCGCCGCCAGCGAGGAGGTGTCCCAGCCGTGCATGGTCTGTCCACGCTGGCCGAGCCGGTTGACGTCGACGACCGCGATCAGGTTGTTCAGCTGGGCGAAGCCGGCGTGCTCGAAGGCCTCCCACATCGATCCCTCGGCCAGCTCGGAATCGCCGCAGAGCACCCAGACGCGCAGATCGGAGTGCTCGAGGCGGTCGGCGGCGAGCGCGATGCCGACCGAGATCGGCAGGCCCTGGCCGAGCGAACCGGTGGCGACGTCGACCCAGGGAAGTTCCGGCGTCGGGTGGCCCTGCAGGCGCGAGCCGAACTCGCGGAAGGTGAGCAGCTCCTCGTCGTCGATCGCACCGGCCGCCTTGTAGAGCGAGTAGAGCAGCGGCGAGGCGTGCCCCTTGGAGAAGACGAGGTGGTCGTTTGCCGGGTTCTCCGGCGCGTCGAAGTCATAGCGCAGGTACTTGCTGAAGAGCACCGCCATCAGGTCGGCCGCCGACATCGATGAGGTCGGGTGGCCGGAGTTCGCCGCGGCGGCGGCGCGGACCGAGTCGACTCGGAGCTGCTGGGCTAGCTCGTGCACGGGCGGGGACAATATCTGGCGCTAGCCGATCGCGACCATGCGCTCGATCGGCAACTTCGCTCGCTCCGCGGTCGGCGCCGGGACGCTGACCTCGAACTTCATATCGCGCAGGCTGTCGCGCAGCTTCGGCAGCGTGATCATCTTCATGTACTTGCAGAAGGCCATCCGGTTGGCCTCGATCAGATTGGCCTGCGGCGCCGCCTGCTGCAGCGGGTAGAGCATGCCGTTCTC
The DNA here is from genome assembly GCA_035996525.1 of Solirubrobacterales bacterium. Taxonomy (GTDB): domain Bacteria; phylum Actinomycetota; class Thermoleophilia; order Solirubrobacterales; family 70-9; genus VAYN01. The sequence continues at coordinate 177 of DASYJK010000057.1, read as the reverse complement.
GGTGGCGACGATGAAGCTGCCGTCGGGGTTCCCTTCGACGTGCTGGAGCATCCCCGAGGTGGAGAGCATGTGCACTCCCTCGGGCTCGATGTCGCCGGCGGCGACGTACTCCATCGCCTGCGTGGCGCAACCGCACTCGGGGTGGATCAAGAGCTCGGCCTCGGGATGTTCGGAGCG
>DASYJK010000056.1:0-15321 GCA_035996525.1 Solirubrobacterales bacterium | reverse complement strand
CGTCCTCACCAACACCCGCGAGGTGATGGAAGCGGGCGGCAGCGGCGTCATCTTCGGCCGCAACGTCTGGCAGCGCGAGTGGAACGAGGCGCTGGCGATCATCGAGCAGATCAAGACCTCGCTGCTCGCCAACGTGCGCCGCACCCCGTAGCGCCTTCCCAGCCCTAAGTAGATCGTTGGGGGAGAGTCCGTCCCCGGGCCGCCCTTGAGGGCGGATGGGGACGGGCCTCCACCGCCGCGGACAGCTCGGCAGCGTCGCGCTGCTGCTGATCGCCGCCGCCGTGCTACTGCGGCCGTGGGAGGGGATCGGCCAGCCCGGTCCCGAGCCGGCGAGCGCCCATGCCTATGTCGTCCGCGCGGTCGACGGCGACACGATCGAAGCGCGGATCGACGGCGCCCTGGAGGACGTCCGCTACATCGGGGTCGACACCCCGGAGACGGTCAAGCCGGGGAGCCCGGTGCAGTGCTTCGGGCACCGCGCCTCGGACTTCAATCATCGCCTGGCCGAGCATCGGCGGGCGCGGCTGGTCTTCGGGGTCGAGCGCCGCGACGTCTACGGACGCCTGCTCGCCTACGTGTACATCGATCACAGGTTCGTCAACGCCGAACTCGTGCGCAGGGGCTTTGCGCGGACCCTGACGATCGCGCCAAATACCCGCTATGAGGGCCTTTTCGGGCGCCTGGAGCTACATGCGGCCCGGCTCGGGCGCGGCCTCTGGGGCGCCTGTGAACCGTGAGCGCGGAGTGAGCTTTGCAAGATGCTTTGCTACGGTGCCCGCGGCCCCCGGGCCCCTTTTCTATGCGAATGCGACAAAGCATCTCCCAGTTCGAGAACGCCTTCGAGCAGGAGACCTCACTGGAGCGCCGCCGGCGCGAGCAGCTGCGCAGGCGCGCCGCCAACCGTTCGCGCGCGCGCAAAATCAACCGCACCGAGCAGGAGGGCAAGGTTCGCTTCAGCGTCCTCGCCGTCTGCCTGACCGTCACCGTCGTCGTGGTCGTCGTCGCGATGTTCGAGGCGCTCGCCTTTTTGATGGCCTAGCCGCCACCGATCGCCTCTCTTGAATAGACTCGCCCGCCGATGGCCAGACGCTCACTGAAGCCGCAGCTGAACCAGATCCGCGCCTGGGTGCACCAGGGGCGGACGGACGCCTGGATCGCGCACCAGCTGGAAATCAGCGCCACCGAGCTGCGCGAGTTCCGCAAGCAGTACGACCTCTCCGCCGACGACGAGAACGCCGGCTCCAGCGAAATCGACCTCCGCGACGAGATCGAAGCCGAGATCGAGGCCGCTGCCGCCGAGCAGGAGGACGTCGAGGAGGAGGACGAGGACGAGGACGGCGACGAGGGGTCGGGCGACTCCGAGCGCGGTCCCGCCGGCGACCGTCCCAAACGCCGCCGCCGCCGTGGCCGCCGTGGTGGGCGCGGCCGCCGCAAAGAGCTCGAGGCGACCTTCGATCACGGCGAGAGCGACGGCTACGGCCTCTGGCTCGACCCCGCGGTCAAAGACAACCCCGTGTACGCCGAGCACTGGGCCGGCAAGCGCGAGGTCACGGTCCGCATCGACGCCGATCAGATCGTCATCCGCCGCGCCGGCTCCCCCGCGCCCGAGTCAGAGGACTCCGGCGCGGACTCCGATTCAGACGACTAGCTGCTTGCCGCCGGCGAAGTCGCCGGCGCCGCGCAGGTAGAGCCAGAAGGCCGCGTCGGCCAGCGACTGCGCGTCGCCCTCGGCCGCCGGCGCCACGTCGATCGCGAGCTGCAGGCACCAGTCGGTGCCACGGCCGTAGAGGTCGGCGAGCTCGGCGGCGGTAAAGGTGACGCCGATGCGGCGGCGCAGCTCGTCCCGGATCGCCCCGACCAGGCGATCGGCGAGGCGGCGGGCCCGCGGGTCCCGCAGTGCCTGCAGCTCACGGTAGCCCTCCTCCCACTGGAACAGCGCGTTGGCGAGCGGGTAGCCCATCGCGCGAGATTACCCAGTGCCGGTATCGGGGATTTCGCGGAGTGGGGCATTGCGGGATGAGCAGGCCGCCGGATCGAGCTCGCCACGGATTCTCCAGACGGTCACCGGGCCGCTGCGCAGGAGCGGCGAGACGGCGGGCTCGCCGCGCAGCCAACGCGCCTCGGGCGAGGGGATCGGGTCGCCGGGGTGGATGAAGTTGAGGAAGGGGGCGGTGACGAGGTAGTCGAGATCGGCGGCGTTGACGGCGGCGCGGAAGGCGCGGCAGCTCGGGATCGCGTTGAAGGCGCCGTGCGGACCGTCTTCGCCGAGATAGATGACCCGGTTGGAGAGATCGGTGCCGTAGAAGCCGTACTGGGCGAAGCCGGCGCTGGTGCCGGCGAGGCCGATTCGCCTGTCCTCCAGGCCCCGCGCCCAGCGGTAGGCGGAGTCGAAGTGCATGCCGGGGATGCTTTCGGCGGCGACCTCGTTGCGAAAGCGTTCGTCGAGGTAGTGGCGCTGCAGCGGGTAGCCGATCGCGACCACCGCCAGCGCCAGGAGCGCGAAGCCGCCGGCGACGATGCCGCGGCCGGCGCCCCTCCCCCGTGCCAGCAGCAGCGCCGCCGGGACGAGGACGGCGAGCGCGACCAGCGCCAGCGCGAAGACGCGGGCCGGATCGTGGGCGGCGGTGTCGGCACGGTCGCTGACCAGGAGCACGAGCAGCAGCGTCCCCAGCAGCCCCCACTGGCGACGCCGGTCGTCGAAGAGGCGCGGCAGCGGTACCAGCGCCAGCCCCCCCAGCACGGCGCCGTAGACGTAGCGGAGGTTGATCCCGAAGGCCTCCGGGGCGCCGTCGGCACCGGCGGCGCTGAGCGGAGTGAAGAGGTAGGCGAGGAAGCCGAAGAGGACGACGGCACCGATGGCCCGGACGATGCGGTCTCGCCCCTTCAGCAGGGCCAGGAGCGCCGCCAGGATCGCTCCCCCGATCACCAGCGGCCAGAGCGCGCCGAAGGCGTCGTGCAGGCCGGGGACGAAATAATGGCGCCAGACGCCGGTGTCGGTCGCGTAGTGGGCGATGCTGAAGTCCGGCCTGCCGATCTGCAGCCGCTGCGGATGCGGCAGTGAGATCGGCCCCAGGCTTTCGACCGCGGGCAAGGGATTGCCGGCGACGATCAGGTTGCGCAGGTACCAGAAGCCCCCGGCCAGAAGCGCCGGCGCGAACCACCAGACAGCGGCGGCCCACCTCTTCCCGGTCGGCGCCAGCACGATCACCGCCACGCTCAGCGCCGCCGCCATCGCCAGCGCCGTCACCTTGGTTCCGGCGGCCAGCCCGATCGCGAGCCCGGCGACGGCCAGCGGCCAGCCAACCGGGAGCGAGCCCTTCTCCCCCTTGTCGCGGACCAGGTGCCAGGCGGTGATGAGGATCGCGATCGCCGCCAACGTCAGCGCCGCCGCCATCAGATCGTTCTTCGCCGCCGCCGGCTCCCGCACGACCAGCACATGCGCCTCCATCAGGATCGCCGCCGCGACGACGCCGATATCCCCCCGCCCGTAAGGCCTCCCCACGCACCAGGCAGCGAGGAACGCCACTGCAAGCCACCCGTAGTTGAGGAACAACGAGAGCGTGTCCCGACCGATGAGCAGCATCCCATCGGCATGCAGCAGCTCCGAGTTCTGCGGGTAGAACCAATTCGTGAACACCGTGTCGACGTGATGCATCCCCGTCACCGAGTGGCTCTGCGCGATGTCCGCAGCGAACGGCAAGTGGTACCAAAGCGAATCGAAGTTGAAGATTCCGCTGTCCAGCGCGTGCTTCGTCGTTATGGCCCAATGCCCTACGACCAGGGCGACGACCCCGACCATGATCAGCAGCCGCCAAACCCTCTCTCCGGGGGGTGGCGGTGGGGCGGGGGTCCCCCGCGGCGCGGAAGCGGCTCCGCCGCCGAGCACCGTGGGGGATGCCGCACCGACAGGACCCGCCGGCCAGAGCGCAATGGCCCCTGCAACCAAGACGCACGCGCCCACAAGCGTCCCGGCGTAGAGCAACCCGAAGACCCCGAGGATCTCGGAGACCCAGATCAGCAGGGCAACGGCGACGATCCCCTCCACCAACCGGGCCGGTGCGCCGTCCCAGGCGGGCATCAGGCGGCGGCGCAGCGCGATGGCGCTGAAACCCAGCGAGAGCGCCACCAGAGCCAGCTGAGCGGCTCCCAGGAGGTAGGAGCCGAGGCTAACCATCGCGAAGGGCTGGAAAGCGCTCTAGTTCTTGAGGCCGCGGATCACGACCGGGGTCTCGCCTTCGGCGACCATCCCCTGGGCCCGGGCCATGCGGTCGACCACCAGCGGTTCGTCGGCCGACTGGATCCGGTTGTGCAACCTGGTGTTTTCGTGCTGCAGTTCGTGCAGCTGCGCTTTGGCGGCGGTCGTCGCCGTGTAGGTCTTGACGAAGTCGATCGCCGGGTTGAGGTAGGAGTAGAGCACGGCGGCGAGGACGAGGGTCAGCGCGATCCGGCCGACCCGGTCCCAGTTGACGCGGCTGGCGCCGGTGCGGGCGGCCGGGCGTCGTTTGCGAGCGGCAGGGCGACGGCGGGTGGAGGCCGATCGGTTCCGCCCGGCGTAGGCGCTCGCTGCCATGCCCGGTCCTTTGCGGCCGGGCCCCGCATTCCTTCATTTAGGAGCGGCGCTGGACGAATGCCTGCAGGCCGGGAAATTGCGCGGAGTCGCCCAGCTCCTCCTCGATCCGGAGCAGGCGGTTGTACTTGGCGACGCGATCGGAGCGCGAGGGGGCGCCGGTCTTGATCTGGCCGGCGCCGGTGGCGACGGCGAGATCGGCGATCGTCGTGTCCTCGGTCTCGCCGGAGCGATGGGAGATCACGGCGGTGTAGCCGGCCTCGCGGGCGATCCGGATCGCCTCCAGGGTCTCGGTCAGGGTGCCGATCTGGTTGACCTTGACCAGGATCGAGTTGCCGACGCCGAGCTCGATGCCGCGGCGCAGGCGCACGGGGTTGGTGACGAAGAGATCGTCGCCGACCAGCTGCACGCGCTGGCCGAGCTTCTCGGTCAGCAGCTTCCAGCCGTCCCAGTCCTCCTCGTCCATGCCGTCCTCGATCGAGACGATCGGGTAGCGCGAGCAGGCATCCTCCCAGTAGGTGGCCATCTCCTCGGGAGAGAGGCTGCGGCCCTCGTGCTCCAATACGTAGGCGCCGTTCTCGAAGACCTCGCTGGTCGCCGGGTCGAGGGCGATGAAGACATCGGAGCCGGGCTCGTAGCCGGCGGCCTCGACCCCGGTCAGAACCGCCTGCAGCGCCGCCTCGTTGGACTCGAGGTCCGGGGCGAAGCCGCCCTCGTCGCCGCCGGCGGTCGAGAGCCCTTTCGAGGACAGCGACTTCTTCAGCGCGTGGTAGACCTCGACCCCGATCCGCAGGCACTCCGAGAAGCTGGAGGCGCCAGCGGGGACGACCATGAACTCCTGGAAGTCGACCGAGTTGTCGGCGTGGGCGCCGCCGTTGAGCACGTTCATCATCGGCACCGGCAGGATCGTCGGCTCGCCGCCGCCGTAGAGCTCGGCCAGATAGCGGTAGAGCGGTTGCGCCGAGTCCATCGCCGCCGCCTTCGCCGCCGCCAGGGAGACGCCCAGCAGCGCGTTGGCGCCGAGACGGCCCTTGTTCGGGGTGCCGTCCAGCTCGATCATGGTCGCGTCGAGGGCGCCCTGCTCGGCGGCGCGCGCGCCCACCAGGGCCGCCGCAATCTCGCCGTTGACGTTGGCGACTGCGCGCGAGACGCCCTTGCCGGCCCAGGCGCTACCGCCGTCGCGTAGCTCGACCGCCTCGAACTCACCGGTCGAGGCGCCGGAAGGCACCGCGGCGAGGCCGCGGGCGCCGGACTCGAGCGCGACTTCGACCTCGACGGTCGGATTGCCGCGCGAGTCGAGGATCTGCCGCGCCTGGATGGAGGTGATCGTGCTCACGGGACGCGCGAGTCTATTGACCCGGACGGCGCGACGGCCGCCCAGCGGGGGGCGTCTATTCGCCGGTCGGAGGTGCGGCGCCGGTGGCGCCGGGAGTGACGCCTTCCGGCAGTACCGAACCGGCCGCGCCCGCTTCTTTGAGACCCTCGGGCTGCGGGCGCTGCGGCAACCGTTCACCTTGCGGTTTCAGCAAGGTCGTGCTGCCAGGCACGGCCGGCGCGACCTGGGCGACCGGCGCCGGGCATTCTTTCGGCGTGCCGCCTTTGGGATCGGCTTCGTAGCAGGCCGCCGGAGCGCTGGTCGGGTGACCGGAGCCCTTGAAATTGGAGCACCTTTCGATCTCGAAGCCGGAGGCGCAGAAGGTCCGCGACTGCCACTTGCTCTGGTATTCGGCGACGAATTCGGAGAAGACTTCCTGGGCGAGCGTCTGGGTCAGCTGGGTTTTGATTTCGGCGCTGACTTCGGCCAGCGTTTTCACTTTCGCCGGGTTGAGTTTCACGACCTCGACGACGAAGTATTTGCCCTGGACGCTGACCGGACCGACGACCACGTTGCCGGGATTGCCGAAAATCGCCGATTTGAGCTCTTCCTGGCTTGCCAGCAGTTCTTCGGTCAGGGCCGGCTGCAGTCCGCCTTTGGATTTCGTCGTCGGGTCTTCGGAGAATTTCAGCGCGACTTTTTTCCAGCTGGCGGGGCTGTCGTCTTTGCCGAGGATCGTCTTCGCCGCTTCCGCCTTGGCTTTGTCTTTGTTGACGATGACGCGGACGTCACGCGACTCGGGCGTCGTGTACTGCGCGTCCTTGGCGGTGTTGTAGTAGTCCGAGATTTCAGTGCTCGAAGGCGGCGGGGCTTCTTTCGAGATCTGTTCCTGGATCTGGGTGCTGAGCAGTTGCAGCTTTACCCGGGCGAGGACATCCGCTTTCGTGAAGTGGGAGGTCGTGAGGAATTTTTGGTATTCCGCCGGGGTTTTGAAATTCGTTTTTTTGATCTGCGCCAGTTCGGCGGCGATCTGTTTCGGGGTAACGGAGATCCCGAGTTCTTCGGCTTCGCCCTGGATCCAGATCGTGTCGAGGAGTTCGCCCAGCGCCGCCGTCTTCAGTTCTTCGTATTTGGCGTCGCCCGGTTTCGGCGGCGCTTTCAGTTTTGCCTGCGCGGCCTGCTGCAGCAGCGCCCGTTTGAAGTCGGCTTCACTGACCGAGCCGATTTCGTCGGGGACGTGGGTGACGCTCGCGACGTCGCCGGAGGGAACGCTGGGATGGCCGAGACCCTGGGCGATCGCGTAGCCGGCGAAGAGAACCACGAAGAGCGCGCCGAAGACCACCAGCGCGAGGCGCTGCCGGCCCGACTTCCTACTCTGCCCCGGTTTCGCTCCCACGAAGCGGGCAGCATAGTCAAATTGACTAAAGAGGGGCCTAACGAGTGGGGCGTGCCCGCTATCCGCCCGGCCGCAGGGCTCAGGCTGCCGCGGCGTCGGCCGCCCGGCGCGCCTCGCGTAGACCGGCGGCCATCGCCAAAACCGCGGCCAGCCGCTCCTCCGGCTCGCCGGCAACCCGGATCGCGGCGGTCCGCTCGCGCCATTCGTAGAGCGCCCCCTCGACCTGCTCGGCGAGGACCCCGGCCCCCTCGGAATCCAGCTCGATCCCGGTGACGCTGAGTTTGCCGCCGCGGAACTCGACGCTGCGGGCCCCCGCCAGACCGAGCTCGATCCGCGCCTGCTGCAGCTTCAGCAGGTTCTCGGCCTGCGGTGGCAGCTGCCCGAAACGGTCGCTGAGCTCGTCGCGGATCGCCCGCAGCTGCCCCGGCTCCCGCGCCGCGACGATGCGGCGGTGGATATCGATCTTGGCCGCCTCGAAGGGGACGAAGGTGGCCGGCAGGTAGGCGTCGACCGGAACGTCGAGGCGCACCGGCTCCGGTGCCTCCTCGCGCTGCTCGCCCTCCTCCACCCCACTCTCGGCCTCGGCCACCGCCTCGTCGATCATCTGGCAGTAGAGCTCGAAGCCGACCGCCGCCACGTGGCCGGACTGCTCGTCGCCGAGCAGGTTGCCGGCGCCGCGGATGTCGAGGTCGCGCATCGCGATGCGGAAGCCGGAGCCGAGCTCGGTGTGGTCGGCCAGGGTCGAGAGCCGCGCCGCCGCCTCCTCGGTCAGGGCCTCGGCCGAGGGGTAGAGCAGGTAGGCGAAGGCGCGCTCGCGAGAGCGGCCGACGCGGCCGCGGATCTGGTAGGCCTGCGAGAGCCCGAGCTGGTCGGCGCGCTCGACGATCAGGGTGTTGGCGGTGGGGATGTCGAGCCCGGACTCGATGATCGTCGTCGTCACCAGGCAGTCGGCGTCGCCGCGCAGGAAGCTCAGCATCGTCTCCTCCAGCGTGTGCTCGTCCATCTGCCCGTGGGCTTCGAGGAAGCGGGCGCCGGGGACGAGCGCGCGCAGGCGCTCGGCCGTTTCCGGCAGCGAGTCGATGCGGTTGTGGAGGACGAAGGCCTGGCCCTTGCGCTCGACCTCGCGGGTGATCGCCTTGCGGACCAGGTCCTCGTCGTAGGGGCCGACGTAGGTGCGGACAGGGCGCCGGCCCTCGGGCGGCGTCTCGATCACGGAGATGTCGCGCAGGCCCGCCAGGCTCATCTGCAGGGTGCGCGGGATCGGCGTCGCCGAGAGCGCGAGGACGTCGACTTTCAGCTTCAGCTGACGCAGCAGCTCCTTCTGCTTGACCCCGAAGCGCTGCTCCTCGTCGACGATCACCAGTCCGAGCTCCTTCGCCCGCACGTCGCGCGAGAGCAGCCGGTGGGTGCCGATCAGGACGTCGACCTTGCCGGCCTCGAAGTCCTTGAGCACCGCTTTCACCTCGGCCGCGGGGCGCAGGCGGGAGACGCCCTCGACCCGGAACGGGAGGTCGACGAGGCGCTCGCGGAAGGTGCCGAAGTGCTGCTGAGCGAGGATCGTGGTCGGGACCAGGACGATCACCTGCCTGCCGTCGGCGGCGGCCTTGACCGCGGCGCGGAGAGCGACCTCGGTCTTGCCGAAGCCGACGTCGCCGCAGACCAGTCGGTCCATCGGCCGCCCTGACTCCATGTCGCCCTTGACCGCCTCGATCGCCTCCAGCTGGTCGGCGGTCTCGCGATAGGGAAAGGCCTGCTCCATCGAGATCTGCCACTCGCCGTCGGGCGAGAAGGCGTGGCCGCGGCGGGAGCGGCGCTCGGCGTAGAGGTTGAGCAACTCGCCGGCCAGGGCGCCGGCGGCTTTGCGCGCCCGCGCCTTCATGTTCTGCCAGCGTTTGCCGCCGAGCGCCGAGAGCGACGGTTCGCCGCCGGCGCCGACGTAGCGGCTCAGCTTCGCGAGCTGATCGGTGGGGACGTAGACGCGGTCCTCGCCTTTGTATTCGAGGTAGAGGTAGTCGCGGGTGACGCCGCCGACGTCGCGGGTCTCGAAGCCGGCGAAGCGGGCGACGCCGTGGTCCTCGTGGACGACGTAGTCGCCGACCCGCAGTTCGCCGAAGGCGAGGCGGCCCTTGCCGGCGCCGGGCGCGGGCTCCTCGCCGCGGCGGCGGTGGACGAGCCGGCGGTAGGGGTAGACCGCGAGTTTGAGCTCGGGGCTGACGAAGCCCTCGCGCAGGCGCGCCTCGACGAAGGCCAGGCCGGGGTCGGGCGAGAGCCGGCCGCCTTCGAGCATGCGGGCGTCGACCCGGTCGAGGCCGTAGCGGGCGCGCTCGGCCTCGCCGCGGTTGTCGAAGGCGACGACGGTGCGGTAACCGGAGCGGATCAGTTTCTCCAGCTCCGACTCGGCCTCCTTGACGCTGCGGGCCGGCGACTCGGCCCGGGCGGCGCGGAAGGCATCCTCGTCGTCCTCGCCGGCCGCGGTCAGGGAGAGCGAGGCGCGCTCGGCCAGCGGCGCCGCCACGTCCACGTAGAGGTGCTGGGCGTCGTCGGCGTGCATCGCCGCGGTCGCGTCCTCCCAGTGGTCGCGCAGGGCCGGCTCGATCTCCTCGCTGGCGGCGAGGACGACGGTGGCGTCGCCGGGAACGAGGTCGAGCGGGGCCAGGAAGCGGTCCAGCGGCAGCAGCTCGGCCAGGTTGGTCAGCGGCTCGTCCTTCTCGGCCGCCTCCATCGCGGCCAGCTCGGCCAGCTCACGGTGCTCGGCGTCGAGCTCGGCGGCGGGGGCCAGCTCGACCCGCTCGGACTCGCCCAGCGAGCGCTGGGTGAAGGTCGAGAACCAGCGCATCGACTCGACCTCGTCGCCGAACAGCTCGATCCGCACCGCCCGTTCCTCGGTCGCCGGGTAGACATCGAGGATGCCGCCGCGGACCGCGAACTGGCCGCGCTCCTCGACCTGCTCGACCCGTTCGTAGCCGGCCCCGACGAGGTCGTCGGCGACAGCCCCGAGCTCGATCTCCTCGCCCTTGGCGATGGCGAAGCCGGCGGGGCGCAGCGAGGCGTCGGGGACGGCCTCGGCCAGCGCGACGGCGCTGGCGACGACGACCGCGTCGGCTTCGGAGGCGAGCGCCTCGAGCGCGTCGATGCGCAGCCCGACCAGGTGCGGCGGCGGCGTCACGTGGGAGGCGTAGCCGGTCCCCCGCGACGGGTAGAGGCGCACCCGGCGCGGCGCCAGGTAGGCGCGCAGGTCGGCGGCGAGGTCGCGGGCGGAGCGGTCGTCGGCGCTGACCAGCAGGGCGGGGCGGCCGGCGAGGCCGCGATCGTCCTCGAGCAGCGCCGCCAGCAGCAGCGGCCGCAGCATCGTCGAGGCGCGCACGGTGACCGCCTCCCCCCCGCCGGTTGCGTCGCGCACGCGACCGGCGAGCGCATGCACGCGCTCGCTCTCGGCGGCGATCTCGATTAGTGGGCGGAGACTCATGGCAGCAAGAGCGCCCAGATCCAGGATCCGGCGCCAGCGACGATTCTAGGCGGGAGCGTCGCTCAGCCGAGAACGGCGAACTTGGCCTGCGCCGGGGTCGGATCGGCGACGCCGGCGGAGTTGACCGCCCGAACCTTGAAGACATGCTTGCCTGGCTTCAAGCCCGTGTAGACGATCGGCGAATGACACTTGCGGAACGGCTTGCCGTCGAGCCGACACCGGAAGGTCGAGCCGCTGACGCTGGACTTGAACTTGAACGCGGCCATCGCGCCGGCGAACTTCTTCCCCTTCGAGCCCTTGAAGATCTTCGTCTGCGGGTTGCGTGGATTCGCGGGGCCGGGGCCAAAGCCGCAGCCGCCTGAAACCGGGCATCCATGGCTCCCCGCCGCCGCGACAGGCACGGCCGGAACCGTGGCGGTGGCCAGCTCCGACGTCCCGCCTTCCGCGGTCTGAGTCGCCGCGACGATCGATCCCGCGGGAAGCGGAGAATCGTAAGCAAGGATCCATTCGCCTTCTTCGTTTGCGATCGCTTCGCCGAGAAAGGACTCGATCTCCCCGGCTTCCGCGCCGGCCTTGCGGAAGACCCGGATCCGAGCGCCCGCTTCAACGTCCAAGCCGGTGGCTTCCGAGCCGGTGGTGACCGAGAGGGTCGGCGGTTTGACCCCTTTGTTGGGGCCTTCTTTTTCGGCAGGGGCCGCTTTGACGAGTGCGATGAACCGACCGGCGTTGGCGGCGCCGCGATTGCGGCCGACTTCGTTGGCGGTGTTCGCGGGATTGACGATCTCGATCGCGGGGCCGCCGCTGCCGGCGATGAGGTTTTCATCCCTCCCGAGATCTCCTCCGACCCGATTCGCGCCGACGCCGTTGCCAAAGAACAAGCCCGTCCCTTCGATCCGAATACCAGCGTCTCCACTGCCGCGGACTTCGTTGCCCAGGATTTCGTTGAAGCTGCTTTCGATCAGGATGCCGTTCGCCGTGGTGTCTTCGATCACGTTGCCCTGAATGAGGTTTCCGACCCCTTCTTCGCCTACGCCATCCACGCGGATACCGATCTGGGCTCCGGCAATCCGATTGCCGGAGATCCATCCGGCGAGACCGGTCTGAGCGATCGCCAGCCCACCTTCCATTCTCAAGTCGTTTTCAGCGATCACGGCTTCCGCGGTAGGACCTGAGAGACCTTCGGAGTTGACGGCAATCCCCGCGTTCGGCGCGACCAGGCCGCTGCCGCCGAAGGCGACGCCGATCGAGTTGCCGCGCACGACGAGGTTGTTTGCGGCCGGACCAGCGACAACCGCGCCGTCGCCGCCAGCGAAGCGATTGGCTTCGATGTTCCTGGGACCGCCGATAACGGTGCCGGCGGCCTGGCCGACGTGGACTCCGTCGCCACTGTTAGGAACCGCCTCGACCCCGCTCGCGTCGAGTCCAATGTAGTTGCCGAAGATCGTCGTGAATGCCGCCGGAGGTTCTCCCACCGCAGGATCGCCTTCGAGGTCGATGCCGTTTGAGCCGGAGCCCGAGATCACGTTGCAGCCACCGTCGCACGTCGGGCTCGCGGCTTTTTCAGTGCCCAGCTGGACTCCAATGGTGGTGCCTGAAGCTTCGGCGACGCCGGAGCCCGTTGATTTCGAAGCGACCTCGATGTCGTTGTCCCCGTTGGGCGCCGGAGTGGTCCCGTCGGGCCCAACCCCGAAGTAGTTGCCGAGAACCCTGGCATTGCTCGCGCCAAGAATGTGGAGTCCCTCTCCGGAGTTGCCCGCGAAGACGTTCCTCCTTTCGGGCCCTTCGCCACCGATGCGCCCGCTACTTGATTCGGGGGCGAGGAGGACCCCGGTCCCGTTCCCGTCGAGACCGCCGTCGAGCTTGACGCCAAACCAACTCCCGAAAACCTTGACGCGTTCAGAGCTATCGACCCTGATCCCGATCTCGGCACCCGTGACGGCAGCACCTTCGATTTCGGTTTCGTCCGCATCACTCACGACCAAGGCGGGTTCCGTGGGACCTGGGCCGTCGATGCCAACGCAGGGCCGGAGGACTTCAGCGGCATCAGCGCACTGGCCCTTGATCAGGAGTGGGTCACTGATGGCGGGCAGGCTTTTCGTGAGAAAGACCGTGCCGGCGGCCCCACCGTTGAACAGATCTTCATCGAAGACGACGGTGTCGAATTCACCCACCGAGCTGTCGGCCTCTTCGATCGCGGCGCGGAGAGTGCATTTGCCGGCTGCACTTGCACAGCCCCCCGATCCAGGGGCGAGGTCCGATTCATCCGCGGTGCTGTCGACCTTGAATTCTTCGGCGGCGGCAAGGGCCGGCAGGGCGGCTGCGCAGGCGAGCGCGATCAGCGCCGCGGCGAGCAGCGCGACGACCCTCCTCCCCCCTGCTTCCCCAACCGGCACGGGCGCGACTCTAGCCGTCCCCAGAGAGATAGGCAAGAGTTCTTAAGTGCTGTAGAGAGCTTTAGCTACTCGGGAGCATGCAGGCCGGGCCCGGTGCGGGCCCACTCGACCTGGCCGACGCCCTCCGCCTTGGAGCGGCCCTCGATGTCATCCCACTGGTGCAGCAGGCGCTTCAGCTGGGCGACGGCTTCGAGCGGATGGGTGGCGACGCTGGCCGCCAGCTCCAGGGCCGAGGCCTCGGTCGCGGCGGCGGGGGCGACGCGGTTGACGAGGCCGAGGCGCAGGGCCTCGTCGGCGCCGACCGTGCGCGAGGAGAGCAGCAGGTACTTGGCGGCGGCGAGGCCGCAGAGGGTGACGAGGCGAGCCGGGCCGACCGGGACCCCCAGGGCCGCCCCCGGGAAGCGCATCCGCAGATTGGCGCCGCCGACCCGCATGTCGCAGGCGATCGCGATCTCGGCGCCGCCGCCGACGACGTCGCCATGGCAGGCGGCGATCGTCGGCTTCGGGAAGGCGACGATCTCGTCGTAGAGGTCGGCGAAGAGCTGCATGCGGCGGACCTGGCCCTCCGCGTCGAGCTCCTCGCGCACGTCGGCGCCAGCGGAGAGGCCGAGGTGGTCGGCGGAGCTGATGACCAGCACCCGCACCGCGTCGTCGCCGCGCGCGACCGCCAGGTGCTCGAGCAGCTCGACCAGCATCTGGGTGTTGATCGCGTTGCGCGCCTTATCCCGTTCAAGGCGGATCACGGCAACGCCGTTCTCGTCAACCTTGTAGCTGGTCAACTGCATCAGATTCGTAGTCCTGAAGAGTACGAAAATGATGCAGCTCGGAAGGCGGTCTCGCTCATGCGGCGGAACCTAGCTGCTCGACCAGGCGCTCGGCCTCGTCGGCGGCGCTCCCGACCAGCGCCTCGACCTCGGGCTTCGGCTCGCGGAAGCGGCCGAGCACGTAGGCGGCGACGATCTCGGGATCGGTCGAGTCGGGCCGCCCCACCCCGACCCGGACGCGCCAGAACCCAGCGTCGCCGAAGCCGCGTTTGAGGCTCTTGAGGCCGTTGTGGCCGGCGAGGCCGCCGCCGAGCCGGGATTCGATCCGGCCGAAGGGGAGGTCGATCTCGTCGTGGAGCACGACCGTGCGCTCCAACGGCACCTTCAGCGAGCCGCGGGCGGGGCCGGCCGAGTCGCCGGAGGCGTTCATGAAGCTGAGCGGCTGCAGGATCGCGACCCTGGGCCCGCCGATGCCGGCCCGCCCTTCGGCGATCAGGCCGTTGAATTTCTGCCGCGGCTTGCCGAGGTCCCAGCGCCGCGCCAGCTCGCCGGCGACGGCAAAGCCGACGTTGTGGCGGGTGCTGGCGTACTCGGGCCCGGGGTTGCCGAGCCCGACGATGAGAATGCGGTCCCCCCCATCGCCGCTGTCCTGATGACGGCGGCGGAACAGCGACAAGGGCTACTCGCCCTCGGACTCGCCCGAGTCGCCCTCGGCGGCCTCGCCCTCGGACTCGCCGACCAGCTCGGTCTCCTCCTCGACCTCGGGCTCGGGCTCTTCCTCGACCCGTGGTGGCGAGAGGTTGACGATCGTGACCTCCTCGTGATCCTCGGCGACGAAGGTGACGCCGTCGGGGGCGGTGAGGGCGGCCAGCGTGAAGGTGTCGTTGATCTCCATCGCCGAGACGTCGGCGACGATCCGATCGGGAATGTCGGTCGGCAGCGCTTCGACCGTGATCTCACGGGTGACGTGCTCGAGCACGCCGCCGCCTTTGACACCGGGGGCGGTGTCGGCGCCTTCGAGCTCGATCGCGACCTCGGCTTCGATCTTCTCGTCGAGCTTGACCGCCTGCAGATCGATGTGCTGGAGGCTGCCGCGGACCGGGTGCAGCTGCTGCTCCTTGACCACGACCGGGACGGCTTTGCTGCCCTCGATCTCGAGGTCGAAGAGCGCGGCGCCCTCGCTGATGACCGCCCGCACCTCGCGTTCGGAGACCTGGAAGGCGGTCGCCTCCGAGCCGCCGGAGTAGACGACGCCGGGCACCAGGCCCTTGCCGCGCAGGCGGCGGGTGGTGCGGGAGCCGAACTCCGCGCGGGGAGCGACCTTCAGGGTTGAGCGTGCGCTGGCCATCGGACGGGAGAGAATAGAGAACCCGGCGCAAAGGGAACGTGTGGCAACCTTGCGGCCATGAGCGCGGCAGCG
>DASYJK010000055.1:0-6781 GCA_035996525.1 Solirubrobacterales bacterium | reverse complement strand
GTGGATCTTCATCCGGTGTCCTCCTTGATCTGGGTGGCTCGCACCCCCAGCCTTCAAGGAGGCCCGGATGAACAACGTTGTGAGGAACTACAGCTAGTCGCGCTGCTTGCGCTTGCGGCGTTCCCCGCCAGACTCGCCGCTGCTGCCGTTGCCATTCCCGTTGGAAGGCGGATCGCTCGGATCCTCGGGTTCCAGTTCGGCGGCGGCTTTCTCCCCGGGAGTGGGCCAGGGGATGGCTTCGCCGGCGGCCCAGGCGGGTGGCCGGCCACCGGGCAGGCGGCCGAGCAGGAGCAGGGCGAAGTAGATGAACCAGATCACCAGAAAGAGGACGAGGCCGAGCAGGGCGGCGGCGCCGAGAGCCATTCCGAGCGATCCCCAGAAGCGGCTCAGCAGCCCCACCCGCATCGCGAACAGGCAGGTGTAGAGCAGGGCCACCGCGAGGCCGAGGCGGCCGCCGAGGCTGAAGCCTTCGGCGACGTTGGTCAGGGTCTGTTCGCTGATCGCGTTGTCGGCTTCGTCGTTTTCGACCTTGTCCGTTTCGCAGGCGGCCAGCGCCGTTTCGCCCTTGGCCGCTTCGAATTCTTCGCCGAAGGGCTTGGCGCCCTTGTCCTTGAGATCCGAGCGGCATTCCTTCGCCGCTTCCGGCTTGGTCAGCGTCGACTTCGCCTGGCCGGCGACGAACTGCGAGGCCGCGTCCTTGGTCGCCGGCGCGTTGAGCAGAGTGGCGACGGCGAAGAAGAGCGGAGCGGCGACGATCAGCCCGATCAGCTGGACCCGGACTCTGTCGCTGCGGGCGCGGACGGCGCGGAAGAGGACGACCAGCGGGAAGGCGAGGAGAACGAAGCCGAGCGCCTGCATGATGCCGCTGGCAATCAGCGCCGCGCCGTGTTCGTCGGCGGCGCGGAGGATTTCCGCCTTGTCGTCGCCGTGAATCGGGCCGCTGACGAAGGCGCCACCGATCAGCAGGGCGACCGCGAGGAGCGTCGCGATCCCGGCCGGGACCAGCCGGCGACCCTCCCACTCCAGCGTCTGCGCCTTGCTAGGCAACTACTTCGGTCCCTCTGGTCGTCTCGCTGAGCCGCACGGGCCGTACGCTACCGGGCATGAGCAACGCACAGCCCACCCCCGTCGTCCCACTCGAGGCCGGAGCCGGCCCCGAGAATCCCCCCTGCCCCGCCTGCGGCGAGCCGCTCTTCGGCTGGCTCTCGCCCCAGCCTGCCCTGCGCGGGCCGGTCAGCCGCTGCGAGAGCTGCGGCCTCGGAGTAGTCGGCGGCCCCGGCGAGCCGGAGGAGGCGCTGCGCGAGCTCGGCCGCCTCGGCGACGATGGCAATCCCCGGATCGCCAACCGCGCCAGCTACGCCGCCGCGCTGGGCAGCGCCGGCTGGGCCGGGCTGGAACCGGGCGCCGGCTACTTCTTCACGGTCGAGTCGGTGCGACGGCTGGTCGCCCGCCGCGACCAGGTGGTGAAGTCGAGCCGCTGGGCGCCGCTGGCCGGGCTGGCCGTGACCTGGCAGACGATGCTGAACAGCGTTACCTTCGGCCACAACGTCGCCCTGGCCGCGTTCGGGCGCGGCGACGCCGCGCCGGCAAGGCATCGCTGGCAGCGACGGATCGACGCCCTGGCCAGCGTCGTGCTGGCGATCCCGGCCCTGGCTATCGCGCTCCCGATCGAGCTGGCCGGCGGCGTCTTCCGCCGCGGCGCCGTTATTTCAATGCGGTTCGAACTGCTCTGAGCTAGCTGAGACCTTCGCGCGCCTCGCGCACGAGAGTTACCGACTCGGGGAAGAGGACACGGATCGCGTCGCGGACCTGCATCGCCTGCTCGTCGGCGGTGCCGGTGAGATCGAGCTGGTTGATCGAGGCGACGGTCATCTCGACCGCCAGCTTGATCGCGTTGTCGGCCCAGGCGACCCGCTGGGAGGACTGCATCTGCTCCGAGAGCTCCTCCATCCGGGCACGGAACTCGTCGGGGTCGCCGAACAGGTTGAAGGGGCTGCCCTCCATGGCCCCAATGTAAGCAGACCCGCGACACCACCGGGACAGAGTCTTGACATTTTGCGCGCCACCCGTGCGCCCGGCCGGCCTAGCGTCGGGTCGATGCGCCACGGGGAAGATCGCGAGCGAGGATCGGCGAGCGTCGAGCAGGCCGGCCTGGCGGCGCTCGTCGCGCTCTTGCTGGTGGCGGCGATCGCAGCCGTCGCGGCCGGCGGCGAGGTCGACGCTGGGCGCCGGCTCGCGGGCACGATCGGCAAGCGCCTCGTCTGCGGACCACGCCTGCCCGACGCCTGCCGGCACCACCCGCTGGTCCCGGCCTACGGCTGGCCGCTGGCGCGAACCGCCCGGATGCTCGCGCCGGCACCCATGGCCCGCACCGGTCCCTCCGGCCTGCCGCTGGTCCCGGTCGACTTCCGCCGCTGCCGCCGCGAGAGCTGCGCCGTCGCCGCCGGTCCCCACCTGACCGCCTCCCGCCGCCGCACCACCGCCTTCACCGAGATCGTCGACCGCCGCTCCGGCCTCGGCTGGGTCGAACTCGTCTACTGGGAGTACCGCCCCACGCTCGGCTGGGACCGCCTCGTCCGCCGCGCCGACCAGTCCCAGATCGATGCTGCCGACGGCATCCGGCTCCTACTCAGCGACGACCCCACCCTGGTCCCGCTCGAGACCCTGCCCGGCCGCAACCACTACGAGTTCCCATCCGGAGAGCGCCCGCCCTGGCAATGGAATGTCTCCGGCCGCTACCCGGGCTGGTCAAGCTGAGCTGGCGCCGGCCGCCGCCTTTTCCTGATCGGCGTCGTCCTGTGCCTGTTTCATCAGGCCGCGCCAGTCGGTGGTGCGGAAGACAAGCAGGATCGCGGCGAAGCCGAGGACGATCGACCAAGCGGCCATCGCGATCTGGGTCCCGACCGAGAAGGAGAGGACAGCGGTGCGAGAGGGGCCGGTCAGGGTGGCGACCAGGAGCGCCTGCTGGGCGCCGGCGCCACCGGGGGTGAAGGGGATGATGTTGGCGATCGCCTGCACGCTCATCACCAGCATCACGTTGCCGACCGAGCCACCGATGCCGAAAGCGTCGAGGAAGAACCAGAAGGCGGCGAAGCGGAAGATCCAGCCGAGGCCCTGCCAGGCGGCGACCTCGCGCAGGTAGCGGCGCGGCGAGGCGAGGATGATCACGCCCTGGCGGACGCGGGCCCAGAAGCGCCGCACGTGGTGGGCCAGGTAGTAGACGCCGATCGCCGCCGCCAGCAGCAGGCCGAGGATCGTGAACAGCAGCGCTTTCGGGTGATCGGCCCAGAAGGAGATCTCGAAGGCCGGCAGGTCGGGGATCTGCGGCAGTGGCGGCAGCAGCCCCTGGCTGATCGCGTAGAGGAGGACGAGGATGCCGACGCTGGTGTCGAAGACGGTCTGGACCAGGAAGGACGAGGTCACCGCCGGGTAGGAGGAGCCGGGGACCTGGCGCTTGACCAGGAAGACCTTGGTCACGTCGCCGGCGTGGGCGGGGACGACGGCATTGATCCCGGCCCCCGCCAGGTAGGCGGCGGCGAGCGGCACGAAGGGGATTCGCTGCTGTGGGTAGGCGGCTCGGAGCACGTTGCGCCAGGCCCAGGCACGAGCCAGCTGCATCGCCAGCAGGCAGAGCAGGGCGGCCCCGAACTGGGACCAGTGGACTTCCGAGAGGTGGCGGAAGAATTCCGCGGCACTGTTGAAGAAGAAGTTGAAACTCGATCCGAGATCGGCGGGCGGCATCGCAGCTAGACTAGCCCGCTCGTGCTGGACACCGACACGCATTCCACGCCCCGCCAAGCCACCCCACATCCGACCGACGAGGCGATGTGCGCGCGTGCTCGCGAGCGCTACACAGCCGACCGCAAGAGCCGCGTCCGGCGGCGGCGCAAACGGCACGCGCAGATGCCGAACCTGATCATCGTCGGCGGCCTCAAGTGCGGCACGACCAGCATCCACCACTACCTCGGCCTGCATCCGGAAATCCAGATGTCGAAGCCGAAGGAGCTCAACTTCTTCGTCGAGGAGATGAACTGGGACCTCGGCCTCGACTGGTACGCGAGCCGCTTCGACGACCGCTTCAAGGTCCGCGGCGAGTCATCGCCGCACTACACGAACCTGCCCCGCTTCGAGAGCGTCGCCAAGCGGATCCACGAGCATTGCCCGGACGCCCGCCTGCTCTACATGGTCCGCGACCCGATCAAGCGGATCCTCTCCCACTGGGTCCACGCCACCGGCGCCGGCTACGAGACCCGGGAGATGATCCCGACCCTGTCTCTCCCCGGCACCCAGTACATCAACCGCTCCAAGTACTGGATGCAGCTGCAGCCCTACCTCGAGCTCTTCGACCGCGAGCAGATCGAGATCATCACCCAGGAGGAGCTGCAGACCGAACGCGAGGCGACGATGCGCAAGGCCTTCGCCTTCGCCGGGGTCGACGAGAACTTCGTCTCCGAGCAGTTCGACCGCGAGTGGGAGAAGTCGGGGGCCAAGGAGGGCGACAAATACCAGTTCATGGAGAAGCTGATCAAGCTGCCGGGCTTCCGCTCCTTCGACCGCAACTTCGACCGCCTGCCGGAGTCGATGCGCTGGATCGTCGAGAAGGTGGTCCACGATCCCGAGAAGCCGCCGGCGCCGAAGCCGGTGCTGCCAGACGACCTGCTCGAGACGATCCGCGGGCGCTTCGGCGAGGACGTCGCCGGGCTGCAGAAGTTCGCCGGCCGCGAGTTCGCCGGCTGGCACGACTACAGCTGAGGAGTCCGCCGATGCGGCGCCTTATCCCGGATCCCGGCCCGACCACGGTCAACGAGCAGCTCGAGGCCTACCGACCCTGGGAGAGCCCAAAGGAGGACCGTCCCTTCGTCGCCGTGAACTTCGCCACCACGGTCGACGGCCGGGCGACGATCGGTGGCGTCTCCGGCCCGATCGGATCGAGCGCCGACACGGCGATGCTGGCCGGGCTGCGGACCCGCTTCGACGCGGTGATGATCGGGGCCGGGACGATGCGGTCCGAGCGCTACGGCCGCGTCGTCGGCGACCGCGAGAAGCGCGAGGGCCGCGAGCGGATCGGCCTCCCCCCCGACCCGCTGATGGTGATCGTCAGCGGCCGCCTCGACCTGCCCTGGGAGGCGCCGCTGTTCACCGAGGGGGGCCGGGTGCTGATCTTCACCGCCTCGGAAGCGGAGCCCCCCGCGGTCGCCACGCCGCTGGAGGTGGTGCGCCACGAGGGCTTCGTCAACCTCGTCGAGGCGCTGCGCCACCTGCGCCAGGAGCGCGGCGTCCGGTCCCTGCTCTGCGAGGGCGGACCGGGACTGCACGGCGAGCTCGAGGGCGGTGGCCTGGTCGACGACCTCTTCCTAACGATCGCCCCGAAGCTGAGCGGTGGCGAGGCGCCGCGGATCGTCGAGGGCGAGCTGCCCGCGGTCGCCGAGCTCGAGCTCGCCTGGCTGCTGGAAGAGGACGGCGAGCTGTTCGCCCGTTACCGCCGCCGCTGAGCAGCTAGCGTTGCGGGTCGGCAGGACCCACCAGGAGAGGACACGATGGACTTCAACCCCAGCCCCGAGGTCGCCGCGCTGCGCGAGCGCCTCCTCGACTTCATGGACGCCGAGGTGTACCCGGTCGAGCGCGAGATCATGGAGGCGCTCGACGCGGAGGTCGCTGCCGGCGTCCCCTATCCCGAGATCCTCGTCGGAATCCGCGAGAAGGCGAAGAACGAGGGGCTGTGGAATCTGTTCATGCCCGACGAGCGCTTCGGGCCCGGCCTGACCAATTGGGAGTACGGCCTGCTCTGCGAGGAGATGGGGCGCAGCCCGATGGCGGCGGCGATGGCCTTCAACTGCGCGGCGCCGGACACCGGCAACATGGAGATCCTCGCCGAGCACGGCACCCCGGAGCAGCGCGAACGCTGGCTCGAGCCGCTGCTCGAGGGCCGGATCCGCTCCTGCTTCTCGATGACCGAGCCCGAGGTCTCCGGCTCGGACCCAACGCTGCTGCAGGCGAAGGCGACGCTCGACGGTGACGAGTGGGTGGTCGAGGGGCACAAGTGGTTCACCTCCGGCGCGGTCGGCGCGGAGCTGGCGATCGCGATGGTCGTCACCGACCCCGACGCGCCCCCCTACGCCCGCGCCTCGATGATCTGCGTGCCGACCGACACCCCCGGCTTCAACCTGGTGCGGCCGATCCCGGTGATGGGCCACGACAAGGGCCCGGGCCACTGCGAGATCCGCTACGAAGGCTGCCGCGTGCCCAAGGGCAACCTGCTCGGCGAGCGCGGCGCCGGCTTCGCGATCGCCCAGGACCGCCTCGGCCCGGGCCGCATCCACCACTGTATGCGGGCGATCGGCACCGCCGAGCGGGCGCTAGAGATGATGTGCCGCCGCGCCAACGAGCGCGTCGCCTTCGGCGGCCCGCTGGCCGACAAGCAGTTCGTCCAGGAGTCGATCGCCTCCTCGCGGATGGAGATCGACCAGGCCCGCCTCCTCACCCTCTACGCCGCCTGGAAGATGGACACCGACGGCAAGCGCGCCGCCCGCCAGACGATCTCGGCGATCAAGGTCGTCGCCGCCAACATGGTGATGGACGTGCTCGACCGGGCGATCCAGATCCACGGCAGCCTCGGCATGACCGACGACACCCCCCTCGCTGCCCTCTGGCGCTTCAGCCGCATGCTGCGCCTCGCCGACGGCCCCGACGAGGTCCACAAAATGGTCCTCGCCCGCCGCGAGCTCAACCGCTGGTCCAAGCGCGCCGAGGCCGAAGCCAGCGGCGAGCCGCTCGAGCCGAA
>DASYJK010000054.1:0-16876 GCA_035996525.1 Solirubrobacterales bacterium | reverse complement strand
GCCGAGACCGACTACTGCTGCACCTCCTCCAACGCGGTGAAGGTCGTCGAGCAGATCTGGGCCGAGCATGGGGCGGACACCGAGATCCTCTTCGGCCCCGACATGTGGCTGGGCGCCTTCGTCGAGCGCGAGACCGGGCTGGTCGACGAACCCGAGCGGCGCGGCCGCTTTCACATCTGGGACGGCGAGTGCCACGTCCACGCCGGCATCCGCCCCGACGACATCGCCCGCACCCGGGCTGAAAACCCCGAGGCCGAGTTCCTGATCCACCCCGAGTGCGGCTGCTCGACCCAGGCGATGGAGTACGTCGCCTCCGGCGACATCGCCGCCGACGGCGTCCACATGCTCTCGACCTCGGGGATGCTGCAGCACGTCGAAGCCAACCCCGAGGGCAGCTTCGTCGTCGCCACCGAGAACGGGATGCTCTACCCGCTGCAGCAGGCGGCGCCCCGGGCCAACCTGATCGAGGCCAACCGGATGGCGACCTGCAAATACATGAAGATGATCACCCTCCCGAAGCTGCGCGACGCCCTCCTCGAGATGAAGTTCGAGGTCAGCGTCCCGGCCGCGGTCGCCGAGCGGGCGCGGATCCCGATCGAGCGCATGGTCGCGATCGGCTAGCCGCGCCGCCCGACCCATCCTGGGCGAAGACTTGCCTGGGCGCGGTCTTGCGTTGCCGGAGGGGCGCAGGAGTCACCCTGTGTCCACAGAAGCCCCCCTCCGTATGGCCCGATCCAAGCAGAGACAAAGCCGCGACGACGAGCCCCAGCGCCCCCGCGGGCGCCGGGCGCCGATCATCGAGCTAAACGACGTCACCAAGGTCTACCCCGGTGGCCACATGGCCCTGGACCGGGTCAACCTGGCGATCGGCCGCGGCGAGTTCGTCTTCCTCGTCGGCCCGACCGGCTGCGGCAAGTCGACGCTGATCAAGATGCTGATCCGCGAGCTCGCCGCCAGCGAGGGCTCGGTGAAGATCGCCGGCCGCGACATCGGCGCCCTCTCGGAGAAGAAGATCCCGCAGCTGCGGCGCAACATCGGCACCGTCTTCCAGGACTTCAAGCTGCTGCCCGACCGCACCGTCTACGACAACGTCGCCTACGCGCTGCAGGTGATCGGCGCCAGCCGCGCCGAAATCCGCGAGCAGGTGCCGCAGACGCTGCGCCTGGTCGGGCTCTCGACCAAGCTCAACAGCTATCCGGACCAGCTCTCCGGCGGCGAGCAGCAGCGCGTCTCCGTCGCCCGCGCCTTCGTCAACCACCCGCCGCTGCTGCTCGCCGACGAGCCCAGCGGCAACCTCGACCCGGTCACCTCGATCGGGATCATGCAGCTGCTCTACCGGATCAACAAGGCCGGCACGACCGTCCTTGTCGTCACCCACGACCGCGAGATGGTCGACAGCATGCAGCGCCGCGTGGTCGAGCTCTACGAGGGCCGCGTCGTCCGCGACGAGGTCAGCGGCGGCTACACCGAGGAGTCGACCACCGAGTTCGGTCTGCGGATGCGGGCCGAGATGGGGGTCGGACCCGAAGGCGAGGGTCAGACCAACGGCCATGACCAGGGCTCGCTGCTCTGATGTCGCGCCTGATCTTCTTCCTGCAGGAGGCGATCCGCGCTCTGCGCCGCAACGCCGCCCCGAGCCTGGCCGCGGTCGTGACCACGGTCGTGACCGTGATCCTGCTCGGCGTCCTGATCCCGATCTTCCAGACCACCCAGGCCAAGAGCAGCGAAATTCGCAGCGAGCTGAACATCCAGTTCGGCCTATATGACGACGCCACCCCGGCTGAAATCGCGACGACGAAAACGAAGATCGCGGGCGTGCCCCACGTCGAGGAAGTCACCTTCATCAGCAAGGCGCAGGCGTTGAAGACGCTGCGCGGCGAACTCAAGGACAAGTCGATCGTCGAACAGCTGAACAGCAACCCGCTACCGGCCAGCTTCGAGGTCAAGGCCGACGACGCCGCCAACCTGCCCGGGATCAAGGCGGCGGTGATGGGCACCGAAGGCGGCGGCAAGCCGCAGCCGATCTCGCCGATCATCAGCAACCCCTTCGACCGCCAACAGGCCTCGCAGCAGATCGAGCAGGTGACCAGCGCCCTGAAGATCGTGCTGACGGTGATGACGGCGCTGCTGATCGCCGCCTCGTTGATGCTGATCGGCAACACGATCCGGCTCTCGATCTACACCCGCCGCCGCGAGGTCGAGGTGATGCGCCTGGTCGGCGCCACCCGCTGGTTCATCCGCTGGCCGTTCATGATCGAGGGGGTGGTCGTCGGCTTCGTCGGCGGCCTGGTGGCCATACTGATCCTGTGGCTCGGCAAGCTCACGATCGTCGACCCCCTCAGCAGCGACTTCTCCTTTCTCGCGGCCCAGAACGACAGCACGCTCTCGTTCCCGGCCCTGGTCGCGATCCTCTTCGCCGCCGCCGTGCTGGTCTCGACGATCGGCTCCGGCATCACCCTGCGGCGCTTCCTCAAGGTCTGAGGCCGGCGTGAAAGCTCGCGCCGCGGTTGCCTACGGCGTCGGCCTGATCGCTTTCCTCTGCCTCGGCCTCTGGCTCGGGGCGCACCCGGCGAAGCTGCCGGGATTCGTCCGCGACCGCCTCCGCGGCTCGACCGGGTCGCTGAGCGCGGAAGCCGCCGAAGTGCTCGAAGACAACTACTACCGGCCGGTCGGCCCGACCGAGCTCGGCAACTCCTCCCTGCAGGGGATGGTCCGGGAGCTGCGCCGGCGCCACAAAGAAGACCGCTTCACCGAATACTTCTCGCCGGAAAGCCTGGAAAGCTTCAACCAGCAGATCGAAGGCCACTTCTCCGGCGTCGGGATCTCGGTCGTGCCGGTCAAGCGCGGCCTGCGCGCGGTCACGGTCTTCCCCGGCTCGCCCGCCGCCAGGGCCGGGATCGAGGTCGGCGACACGATCGTCTCCGTCGACGGCAAGTCGATCGCCGGTACCAGCAGCAACGAAGCGACCGAAAAGATCAAGGGCCCGGAAGGGACCGAGGTCACGCTCGGCGTGCTCGGCGCCAAGAGCGGCAAGGTCAAGCGGCTGCGCGTGACCCGGGCCGAGGTGGCACTGCCGAACGTCAGCAGCAAGGTGGTGGAGGTGAACGGGCACAAGCTCGGCTACGTGCGCATGCTCAGCTTCAGCGAAGGCGTCCACGCCCAGCTCGAAGCGGCGATCCGCAAGGTGCGCCGCGAAGGGGCGGAAGGGACTGTGCTCGACCTGCGGGGCAACCCCGGCGGCCTGCTCGACGAGGCGGTGCTGAGCGCCGGGATCTTCCTGCCCGCCGACGAAGTCGTCGTCTCGACCGACTCCCGCACCCAGGGCCACAGCGTCCACAAGACCGTCGGCGGCAACCTGCCGAAGCAGCCGCTGGTGGTCCTGATCGACCGCAACACCGCCTCCGCGGCGGAGATCCTCGCGGCGGCCCTGGCCGACGACGCCGGTGCCACCGTGGTCGGCACCCGCTCCTACGGCAAGGGCGTCTTCCAGGAGGAGAAGAACCTCGCCAACGGCGGTGCCCTGAAGCTGACCGTCGGCGAGTACTTCACCCCGACCGGGGTCAACCTGGCCCGCAGCCACGGCATCCACCCCGATGTCAAGGTCGCCGACAACCCGGAAACGCCGGCCGACGAGGGGAAAGAGCGGGCGCTCGGCGTCCTCGCCGGTCGGGTCGAAGGTTGAGCCGGCGCCGGGGGGCGCAGCCGCGCCCGCGCCGCGACCGCCTGCCCAAGGCCCGCGAGGCGGTCGAGGCGATGCTGCGCGAGCAGCTCGGCTTCCGCGGCTTCGGTCCCGCGCTCGAGACCGAGGCGCGTGAGGCCGCGGCCGCGGCTGAGCACCACTCCGGCGCCCGCCGCGACCTGACCGCGCTGGCGACCTTCACCGTCGACCCGGCGACCGCGCGCGACTTCGACGACGCCGTCTCCGCCCAGCGTGAGGGCGCCGGCGCCCGGGTCTGGATCCACATCGCCGACGTCGCCGCCCACGTGCGGCCGGGCTCGCCACTCGACCTCGAGGCGCGCCGCCGCGCCAACAGCACCTACGTCCCCGGCGCGGTCGAGCCGATGCTGCCGCACGCGCTCAGCAGCGAGGCCTGCAGCCTCGCCCCCGGGGTGGAGCGGCTGGCGGTGACGGCCGAGATCGAGCTGGGCCCGGGGGCGCGGCCGAAGTCGGCGCGCTTCTACCGCAGCCGCATCCGCTCCGACGCCCGCCTCGACTACGACCAGCTCGACGCGATCTTCGCCGGGCGGGCGCGGGCGCCGGAGGAGGTCGCCGAACCGCTCGCCGCCGCCCGCGCGGTCGCCTCTGAGCTTGGCGAGCACCGGGGCGCCACCAGCCTCGACATCGAATCGTCCGAGCCGGAGTTCGACTTCGACGCCAAGGGCAACGTGACCGCCGCCCGCGGGGTCGCCCAGACCGAGGCCCACCGCCTGATCGAGCGACTGATGATCCTCACCAACGAGCAGGTCGCGGAGCGCCTCCAGCGCGAGCGGGTGCCGGCGATCTACCGCGTCCACGCCCAGCCCGACCCGGCCCGGGTCGAGCGCCTGGTCGAGCAGCTGGCGGCGCTCGGCGTGCCGACGCCGCCGCTCGGGCAGGGCCTCTCGGCCCAGGAGGCGGGACGGGTGGCCGCCGAGGCGAGCCGACTCGCCCGCCGCGAGGCCAAGCGGCGCGGGCACGGCCGCGAGGCGTATACATCGCTCGTGCTCCGCTCCCTCAAGCCGGCTGTCTACAGCGAGCGCAACAGCGGCCACGCCGGCCTCGGCAGCGCCGCCTACGCGCACTTCACCTCGCCGATCCGGCGCTATCCCGACCTGGTCGTGCACCGGGCGCTGCTGGCGGCGCTGGGGGAGGGAGAGCGGGCGCCGCGGCTGGGCGAGGCGCGCGACGTCGCCGCCGACTGCTCCGCCCGCGAGCGCGAGTCGATGAAGATCGAGCGCGGCGCCGACGACGTCTGCGCCGCCTACCTGCTCGAACGCGAACTCGGCGAGCGCGGCCCCGAGGCGGTCTTCGAGGGGGAGATCTCCGGGGTGATCCGGGCTGGCGCCTTTGTCGGCTTCGGGGGCGAGCTCGGCGACGTCTACGAGGGGATGCTGCCGGCTCGCGTCCTCCCCGGCAGCCGCTACGAACTCGACCGGGCCGAGGTGGCGCTGGTCAACCGCGAGAAGTCGACCTTCCGCCTCGGTGACCCGGTCAAGGTCAGGGTGACCGGCGTCGACGCCCAGCGCGGTCGGGTAAACCTTGAGCTGAACCATGGCTAAGAAGCCGAAGAAGCCGCGCCTGCCCGCCTCCGGCGACGTCGTCACCAACCGCCGCGCCCGCCACAAATTCGTCTGGGTGGAGACGATGGAGGCGGGGATCGTGCTGACCGGCTCCGAGGTCAAGTCGCTGCGCGGCGGCAAAGCGCAGATGACCGACTCCTACGCGGTCGTCGAAGACGGCGAGGTCTGGCTGCGCAAGCTCCACGTTCCCCCGTACGAGTTCGCCAACGCCGACGCCCACGACTCCGAGCGGCCACGAAAACTCCTCTTGCACCGGGAGGAGATCGAGCGCCTAATCGGAAAAACGGCACAGAAAGGCTTGACGTTGATCCCCACGCGCATCTACTTCAAAGGCCCGCGGGCCAAGGTCGAGCTGGCTCTGGCGCGGGGCAAG
This sequence comes from Solirubrobacterales bacterium, assembly GCA_035996525.1. GTDB lineage: Bacteria > Actinomycetota > Thermoleophilia > Solirubrobacterales > 70-9 > VAYN01. The sequence goes on along the minus strand of DASYJK010000054.1, from coordinate 11,223 downwards.
GAAGGACGCGACCGCCGTCGTGAGATCGCCGATCGCGACGTCCGCCGCGAAGTCGAGCGCGAGTTCAAGGGGAGGATGAGATGAGCCGGATTTCACCACTCGAACGTCGGTCCGCAACCGTGCCCGGTTTGCGCTCGCAACGGCCGCCGCACATGCAAGGATGGAAAGGGATGCGGATCCGCCTGCTTCTTTCTTCGTTTTTTGTCGGCCTCGCGGCGCTGGCCGCGCCCGCGATGGCCGGCGCCGAATCGTTCCCGGACAAGGCGAGTGGCTACGTCAGCGACCACACCGGCTACTTCGTCGCGGCGCTGCTGCTGGCGATCCTGGTGCTGCTGCTGGTGGTCAACATCAGCCAGCGCCGCAGCAAGGAAAAGGCGAAAGCCGCCGAGGCCAAAGCGGGCGCCGTGCCTGGAGCTCCTCCGGCCCCGGGGACCCCACCGGCCCCTGGAGCTGTGCCTGCCGCTGCCGCTGGGAGCGTGGCCACGTACGCGCCACCTGGGACCACGCCGCCCCCACCCGCGACCGCCGAGATGGCCGCGGTCCCGTCACCGATGCCCGCCGCCGTTCCCGGCGCGCCGCCCACGCCGGGCGCGCCACTCGCGGGGCCGCCTCCCGGCCAGCCCGAGGACCCGAAGGCCCGCCGCCGCCGCGTGCGCGAGGAGCAGCGGGTCAAACGCAACGAGCTGCGTCAGAAACGCCGCGAGGAGATCAAAGCCCGCAAAGAGCAGCGGGCCGGCAAACGCGGTCGCGGTGCCCAGGCACCGTCGGCCGGGCCGGTCGCACAGGCACCCGCGGTCGGTCAGGCCCCAGTGCCCGGCCAGTCACCGGTCCCCACGCCGGAGTCGATCCCCGAGCCCAAGCAGAAGACCTTCTTCGGGATCAAGTACGGCGGCGGCAAGCAGAAGCGGGAAGCGGCCCTGGCCGAGCAGCGCCTCGCCGCCGTCCGCGCCGCCAACGAACGCGAGCTGGCCCAGGCCGCTGCCGCGGGCGACACCGGCCAGTTTCCGCCGGTGCCCGCTGTCGCGCCCCAGGCGCCGCCGCCTGTCCAGCCGCTCTCGCCGGTGCCCCCGGTGGGTGCCGCCGTCACCCCGGGGCCTACCGAGTACGACCCGGTCGCCGCCGAACAGCGCGTTCGCGACAAGGTCGAGGAGGTCCGCTTCGAGGAGCAGCGGATTCATGCCGAGGCCGACCGCCGGGTTCAGGAGGGCGCCATGCCGCAGCCGCCGGCGGCACCGCCGGTCGCGGTGGCGCCATTGGCGCCGGCCGCCGATCTGCACACGGCCGAACAGCGACTCCAGGACGAGCGCGCGGCCCAGGAACGGGGGATGGAGGAAGCCGAGGAGCGACTGCGTCAGATCGAGGAGCGGACCAAAGCGGCCGAGCAGCGCGCCGTCGAGGCCAAGCGCCTGGAAGGGCTGAGGGCCGAGGAGGAAGAGCGCCAGCAGCGTCTCCGCGAGATGCAGCAGAGCGTCGCCGAAGCCGAGCAGCGGGCGCAGGAGGCCGAGCGCCGCGCCGCCGAGGCCGAAGAGGCCGTCGTCCGTTCGGTCCAGAGCGTGTCCGAGCCGCAGTTCCAGGCCCAGCCGCCGATGCCGCCCGCTCCCGCTCCCTTCGCGGAGTCTGTCCCGCCCGCCGCTCCGCCCGCGCCGCAGCCCCCTGTACCCGGTCCACCGCCGGGGCCGACTCCGCCGACCCCACCGCCACCCGGCCCGCCGCCCATGCCGCAGCCACCCGATCCTGGCCCACCAACGCCGCCGCCGGCACCGCAGCCGCCTGCCCCGGAGCCGCCCGCGCCGCCGACCCCGGAGCCCACCCCGGGACCGCCTACTCCGCCGCCACCGACGCCGATGACCACCGGGCCTACGCCCGAGGTCACCGGGTCGATGCCGACGCCCGAGCACTCGCTGCCTTCGCCCGCGGCTCCACCGTCCGGGTTCGACGCGTCGCCGTCCGGCGACGGCGGTAGCGGCACGGTCAACCTCAACACGGTCACCTTCGAGCAACTGCGGGCCGAGAACCTCACGGTCACCCAGGCGACCCGCCTGCTCGCCCACCGTGAGCGTCTCGGCGGCTTCCAGTCGGTCGACGACCTCGATCAGGTCGCCGGCTTCCCGGGCGACCTGCTGGAAGACCTGAAGCAGCGCTCGACGATCTGAGCCGCGCGGCTCAGGCTTCGTACTTTTCCAGCAGCTTCAGCCAGATCTCGCTGCGCGTGGGGTAGGCGGCGACCGCGTGACGGAGCCGGGCGAGGGGGACCTCGCCGACGATCGCGACGGTTGCGGCCTGGAGGAAGTCGGCGGTCTCGAATCCGGTGAAGGTGGCGCCGACGATCGTCCCGCGGGCTTGGTCGATCACCAGCCGCGAGCTGCCGCCGGTGTCCTTGCCCTGAAAGCTGGCACCGGCCGAGCCGTCGGTGGGGGCGTCGACGGCGATCGCGTCGATCCCGGCCTCGCGCGCCTGGGCGAGCGTCTTGCCGGCGGCGGCCACCTGCGGATCGGTGAAGGTGACCCGGGGGGAGCCGATGCTCTCGGCCACGGCCTCGAGCTCGCGCCCGAGCAGGTTCTCGCCGGCGACCCAGGCCTGGTACTTGCCCATGTGGGTGAAGAGAGCGCGGCCGTTGACATCGCCGATCGCGTAGAGCCACTCGCGGCCGCCCACCCGGAGGCGATCGTCGGTCTCGAGGAAGCCGTGCTCGTCGGGCTCGACGCCGGCCGAGTCGAGGCCGAGCTCGGCGGTGTGCGGCACGCGGCCGACCGCGACCAGGATCTCGGCGCTCTCGGCGCGGCTGCCGTCGCCGAGGGTGGCGATCACCCCGGCGCCCCCGGCCTCGATCCTCTCCGCCTGGACACCGGTGCGGACGTCGACGCCGAAGCTCTCGCGCAGTGAGGTCGCCACTTCCTCGCCGGCGAACGGTTCCTCGCGGGAGAGCAGGTGCTCGTTGCCCTCGACCAGCGTCACCTTGGTGCCGAGCGAGGCCCAGGCCTGGGAGAGCTCGCTGCCGACCGGTCCGCCACCGAGCACGATCATGCTCTCTGGGACCTGCTTGGCGGTGGTGCCCTGGCGGTTGTTCCAGGCCGCGACCGAGTCGAGACCGGGGATCGGCGGCATCGCGGCGCCGCTGCCGATGGCGACGACGACCGCCTGGCGCGCGACCAGCACCTCGTCGTCAACAAGCAGCAGCCGCTCACCGTCGAAGCGCCCGGAGTCGCGGTAGAGGTCGATCCCGCGTTCTTCCAGCCAGGGCAGCTGGACCGAGTCGTCGAGGTCGTGGATCACCTCGTCGCGGCGGTCGAGGATCGCCTGTGGGTCGAGTTTGTCCCCGGTGGTGACCGGCACCCCCGGCAGGCGGGTCGCCTCGCCGAGCACGCCGGCGGGCCGCAGCAGCGCCTTCGAGGGCATGCAGGCGTAGTAGGAGCATTCGCCGCCGACCAGGTGCCGCTCGACGATCGCGACCTTCAGCCCGCCATCGGCGAGGCGCCCCGCGCAGACCTCGCCGGCGGGGCCGGCCCCGAGCACGATCACGTCGTAGGAATGCTCGCTCATATGGACACCATTCCCGACACCGTACCCCGAGCCCGTACAATCCAAAGCGCAGTGCACGGGGGCGACAGGCTTCGACGTGGTCGACTCGTGCGAAAGGTTGCAGGTCGAGGTTGTCGGAGGCCTCGTTAAACCCCGACACCAAACCAATACGTGCGGACCATGAGTTCGCCCTCGCCGCTTAGTTAGAAGCTAAGCGCTGTGAGAGTCGGTCCTCCCGCGCCCGCCGGGAGGGCAGCCGGCTTCAAAATGCGGGCTCACCCCGGCGGATCGCCCCGTCTACCAGGGGAAATTCAAGAGGGCTGGTCTTCCGCAGTGCCCGCCGGCGCGGACCCCGGGAGATGAGATCAAAGCGCCGGCTATACCTGTAGACGCCTTCGCGCCGCGGCCGCGGATCCGAGTTCGAATCTCGGCGCCTCCACTGACGCAAAGCGCTCGAACCCCCCTCCTCAGAGGTCTTGAGGAGGGGGGTTTCTGCGAGCGCAATGGCATCCAAGGCTGTTTTTGCCTGGTAGAAGGGCTTGCCAGTCGTGACAGTGACCGGCTCCAGTCGGATCGGTCCAAGAAGCTCTCGGAGTAGGAGGGCGGATTTCTCGGTCTGCTCTTCCAGAATCTCCTGAAGCTTCGATAGGCGCTCTTTGATCCATCCCATAGGCGGAGCCTTGAAAACCCGCTCACGAGCCTCCTGAAGGCCTTCCACGTCCTCGCGGAGGCCCTCTACTCGACGCTCGGTGTCGGCGAGGGCGTTGGCCAAGGCCTTGCTGCCGCGCCCCTCGCCGATGGCGTCAATGAAATTGTCGAGCCGACGCTGCTCAGCGGCAAGCTCAACTTCTTTCAACTTGACCGTCTCCGGCAGGGTCGAGCGGAGTCTGCCGATCTCTTTCTCGACTTGCTCAAGGACGTGACGAAGATGCTCCGCGTCTTGGAGTTGCTCCGACACAGCTCCGACGATGATCTTCTCAGCGCGCTTTCTAGGAACGAGCAATTTGTTATCGCAAGCCTTCTTGGATGCCCGGAGGCAGCCGTAGTAGCCGCCCCCCTTCCCGCTTACCTGAGCGATGATCCCGCCGCAGCAGTCGCAAAACATGGCTCCTGAAAGGAGGTGGGTGGGGTAGAGGCGCTCCTTGCTGCCCTTCTGCCCGGAGAAGCCTGGTCTGCCTTTGCCGCCAGGCCAGGTGTTGCGAGTAGCGGCCTTCCGCTCCTGTGCCTTCTTCCAAAGATCCTCTGGCACGATCCTTAGCGCCTCGTCCTTATGGATAAGCCATTCAGACTCCGGCTTCTCGTAGCTGCGCCTCTTGCCTGTCCGAGGATCTTTCCGGGTTCCGGTACGACCCCAAACCCAGCGTCCTTTGTACTTCTCGTTCGTCAGCATCCGGTGGATCGTGCTGGGTGACCACTGCTTGTCTTTCTGAAGCGGGCCAGGTACGCCTTCTTCGTTAAGAGTTCGGACGATTGCCGTCTGGGATCTTCCATTAACAAATTCATTGAAGACCCGAAGGACAAGTGCAGCCTGGACTGGATCTATCTCTCTACCGTAGCCATCCGGTCTTGGCCTGCCCTTCTTGTCCATCCGAATCTCACCCATAGCGATGGATCGATAACCAAAGGTACGCTCGCCGACGAAGAACCCCCTCTCTTTCTGTCCGCGCTGTCCTCGCAGGGTCTTCTTCCCGAGATCGCGAAGCTGCTGCTCGTTAAAGATTCCTCTGAATTGAATCTCAAGAGTTGCTGCCTCATCTTGGGTGTCAATGTTGTCTGCCACTGACACCAGCCGGATACCGATGAATTGAAGATCGGCAAGAGTGGACAACATCAACAGGTTGTCTCTAGCGAGCCGGGAGAGGTCGTCAACCAGCACCAAGTCGAAGCTCCCGTTCTTCGCCCCTGCCAGCAAGGCGTCAAGGCCGGGCCGGTCCCTGCGAGCACCAGACTGAGCTTCGTCGGTGTAGATGTGCTCGGCAAGCACCTCATGGCCGTTCTCCTTGGCGAAGCGACGGCACTCGGAGACTTGGTCCGTGATGCTCTCGGGCCGTTGGTTCTCCGAGCTATAGCGAGCGTAGACAGCGGCTCTCATTTGGCGCCCTCCCCTTGCTCTATAGCGGGTGGGGCATCGGAAGAGGGAATTTCTTCCATCTGTTCCACATAGTTGGCGGCGAGGCCGGTAGCGATGTGATCCAGCAGCGGGCGGAGTGCTACGTTTAGTGAGTCCACGGAGTTCGTACCTCCTTGGGCCGGACCCCCGGACGCCACTAACGTCGCGGGGGTCATTCTTCGTCGTAAATACATACTTTATCTTTCGTGTCGGACAGAACTTTCAAACGGACTGTCATTGGGCATGAATAGCGGAGCAGCGGGGGCGTGAGTCCAACCAACTAAGTCGATTGCAACGGCTTGCCGGGCCAGGTACCGCACTTGGTACTTCGCCGCTCCGTAGGGCGGGGGTGCAACAACACCCTCGCCTACTTCTTAATTGTAGGGAATTCCTACTGCTAATGAACTGGCAAGGAAAAGGTGTTAAAGCTGGCCGGGCGTGGTCCACCCAGTGGTTCGCTCCCAGCGCTTCAAAAGCTCGGAGGGCTTCACTTCGAGCGCCTTGGAGATCTTCACAAGGTTGTCGAAGCTGATGTTCCGTCGCCCCCGCTCGACAGAAGAGACGTAGGTTCTGTCAAGACCAGCTTCGAGGCCAAGGCCCTCTTGGGATAGGCCGCGCTTCTTGCGGAAGTCGCGAATCGCATCGCCAAGCGCGACGTGGGATGGAGACGGCTCCGCCATCCCGGCGACGCTTCCAGCTTGAGGACTTCGAGTCTACGGACTTTGAGTCACGTTTCTTGGTAGCTTGCTCAGCTTGTGAAACTAGAAATGGGCAGGAGATGGCTCCTTGCAGGGGGCATCGGGGCGGTCTTTCTGATCGGGATCGCTATTGCCGCTTGGCAGAGCAAGAGCATCGATATCCCGCTCGTCTCCGAAGGCCGCTCTGTTGCTCGTGCCCAGACCCAGCACGGAGGCGATGACAGGCCCGTGGCGAGCACCGACCTTGAAAACTGCATCGCAGTCTGGAACTCCTACGAGAATTCCTATCCCAGGCAGTCGCTCACCAACCTCGGAGAAGGGCTCTATGTCAGCGTTACGACCTCGAAGCTCTATTCGGGCAAATGCTTGATCACTGCCGCGAATCCCGAACTCAACCTCGCCGGGCAGTTCTTTGAAGGCGGTTCCAGCACCAATGCCAGCGGCAGCCCGTTCTCGCCCTCGGCCACTGGATCGGCCGACAGCTTGCCTTCGAGCGTCACGAGTTGGAATGCCTCGGCGGATGGCGAAGGCTATCTATCGCTAAAGCCGTAGTTGTTCGTACCCGCGCCCGTAAAGAGATCCACAACGGGCGAGATACGCAGTGCAGCGATGAAAACAACAACGGCGAAGCGAAAGTTGTTTCCGAAGCCGATAATAACGCGGGCGATAAGAAATGCGACAGCCACAACGATAAGTCGCAACGGTAGTTGGCAGTTAAAGCTATAGTTGTCGTAGTCAATCTGATCAGATTTCAATCAATCTGATGAGGTTGAGAGTAAAACAGGCGTCGGCCTCCATGGAAAGAAGAACCGACGCCTGTAGGGGCGGCACCTAACCGGTATCGGCGCCTCGGGACTGGCCTCAGACCGCTGGATTGCGGTTGGGGTTGCCCGTGGCATGGAGTGTACCTGGATTCAACGTTTACTCCTGAGGACCGGTGAGCGGTTTTCCATGTACTTCTCGACCTAGATAGTCGAGATTGGCTCTAGCCGCGCTGCATCGTTGAGCCAACGAATTCCCTTCAAAGCGGTCTTCGGGTCCACCCCAAGCTCTCGACCGATAGCCCGGTAGCTCTTGCCTTCCTTATATAGACGCGTTGCCTCTTCGGCGATCTGCTCGAAGACGGGCACCATCTCGTCGGCAAGATCGATCTCGATAGGGATTTCAGCGGTGGTTCGAATTGTTTGGGAGCGGGTCCATCAAGTTCGATCACCCAGCCCCCGGGGCCGGGTGATCGGCGAGCGCTCCAGCCGCTCGCGTTAGGGTGCCGCCATGGAGCGCTACGTGGCCTTTCTGCGCGGCATGAACCTCGGCAAGCGGCGGATCAAGAACGACGAGCTGCGGGCCGAGTTCGAGACGCTCGGCTTCGAGGACGTTGCCACCTTCCGCGCCAGCGGCAACGTGATCTTTGTCGCGGCCGGGAAGAGCGAGGGCGCGCTGACGAAGAAGATCGAACATGGCCTCGGGGAGGCGCTCGGCTACGAAGTGCCGGTCTTCCTGCGCAGCGGTGCCGAGGTCGCGGCGATTGCCGCCCAGAAGCCGTTTCCGGCAAAGGAGATCGCCGCCTCGAAGGGCAAGCTGCAGGTGACGATGCTGGCGAAGGTGCCGACCGCGGCGGCGCGCAGGAAGGTGCTGGAGCTGGCGACCGGGGAGGACAGCCTGGAGATCGCCGCGCGCGAGTTGTTCTGGCTGCCGAGCGGCGGCACGCTCGAGTCAGAGCTCGATCACAAGGAGATCGAGGAAGCCCTCGGCAAGGGCACGCAGCGGACGATGGGCACGATCGAGCAGATCGCCGCCAAGCACTGCTAGCGCGGTAGTCGTTTCCTCCGCTGGGCGGGAGAAATGACTACCGCGGTTCGGGAGGCGCGCCGCGATCGGAGCGGGGGAGGGCGGCGATCTCGATCTCGCGGCTGACGGCGCCGATCTCGCTGGGCAGCTCCGAGAGCTGGACGTCGGTGACGAACTCGAGCTCCTGGCCAAGGGGACGGAAGAAGTTGTCGTAGTGGGTCGGGACGATGGCGCGGGGGTTGAGCTTGGGCAGGATCCGCCGCCAGTAATCGTCGGTGAAGCCGCGGCCGGCGACGCCGGCGAGGAAGACGTCGACGTCGCGCTCCTTGATCGCGTCGTCGACGAGGTTGGCGCTGCCCTGGTGGTAGAGCCGGATGCCGGCGACGGCGATCGAGATGCCCCAGACCTGGCCGCAGCGGTAGGCGCCGGGGGAGAGCGAGTCGAGGTGCTCGCAGGTCAGTTCGCCGTCGTAGGGGACGGCGAGCCCGAGCAGCAGCTTCGAGTGGACGCTGGGCGTGAAGGAGACCTCGAACGGTTCCAGCTCATAGGTCTTGTAGGGCTCGACCACGACCGTGCGCTCGGCGAGGCCGTGCAGCGCCATCAGGTTCCGCAGCGAGTCGGAGCCGTAGGCCTTGCAGCCGAAGCGGCGGGCGATCGCCGGGGCGTCGACGGCGTGGTCGAAGTGGGTGTGGCCGACGAGGACGCCGACAGTCTCGCCAGGGGCGCCGGCGAAGCGGTCCAGCGCCGCCGGGTCGGGCAGGGTCGGGCGCCGCAGCAGCAGGTCGCGAAAGGGGACGCGGGAGAGATAGGGGTCGACGAATAGGGTCCGCTCCTCGAAGCTAAGCCGGTAGCCGGAGACGCCGAGCCACTCGATCTCCAGTCCGGCCGGCAGCGCCAGCGGCCGCGCCTCCAGCTCGGCCAGGGCCTGCCCGTCGGCGCGCTCGGAGGAGCGCCGCGTCGCCCGCGCCTTCGCCAGCTCACCGAGGTGTCGCAGCGGGCTCGCCATGGGCTGAGGTTACGCCGGATCGGCGGTTCTCTAAGTTGGTCTGTCCATGGCGATCGCGACCGCAACCTCCCTGGACGTCCACGTCGGCGGCAAGCTGCTGTTCGAGGACGTCTCCTTCAAGCTCGAGCCGCGCGAACGGATGACCCTCTCCGGCCGCAACGGCGCCGGCAAGTCGACCCTGCTGCGGGTCCTCTCGGGCGAGCTCTCGCCCGACTCCGGCTCGCTGACGATCCACCGCGGCGCCCGGGTGGCGCTCCACGACCAGCGCCCGCCGCGCGACTCCAGCGACAGCCTCAGCGACTATGTCTTCTCCGGCCGCGCCGACATGATCGCGACCGAGGCCGAGCTCGAGCGCCTCGAGGGAGAGATGTCCCAGGGCGTCGACGAGGAGACGATGGCCGCTTATTCCGCCGCCCAGCACCGGCTCGAAGCCGGCGGCGGCTATCGCTGGCGCGACCAGGTGCTGGAAGTGCTGCGCGGGCTCGGCTTCGACGGCGAGCAGCGCCAGCGTCGGCTCTCGACCTTCTCCGGCGGCGAGCTGACCCGCGCCTCGCTGGCCCGGGCCCTGGCCGCCAAGCCGGACCTGCTGCTGCTCGACGAGCCCACCAACCATCTCGACATCCCCTCGCTGGAGTGGCTGGAGTCCTACCTGGTCGACCTCGACGCGGCCGTGGTCCTGGTCGCCCACGACCGCTGGTTCCTCGAGGCGGTCGGCACCTCGGTGCTGGAGATCGAGGCCCAGCGCGCTCGCTTCTTCGCCGGTCCCTGGCACGCCTGGCGCCAGGAGCAGGCGGCCCGCCAGATCGCCCTCGGCAAGGCGATCGACCGCCAGCAGGCCGAGCTCGAGCGGATGGAGCGCTTCGTCGAGCGCTTCCGCTACAAGGCCTCCAAGGCCAAACAGGCCCAGTCGCGGATCAAGCAGATGGACAAGAAGAAGAAGACCGGGCCACAGGCCGAACGTCGCGACACGCGCAAACTGCGCTTTTCCTTCAAACCGCCGGAGCGGCCCGGCCGAGTCGTGCTGAAACTGGTCAAAGGGAAGATCGAGGTGCCGGGACGGACGCTGCTCGAGGATGCCGAGCTGGAGGTCGAGCGGGGCGAACACGTGGTCCTCGTCGGCGCCAACGGCAGCGGCAAGACGACCCTGATCGAGACCCTGGCGGGCCGCCGCGAGCCCGCCTCGGGCAGCGTCCGCAACGGCCACAACGTCCGGCTCGGCTACCTCTCCCAGCACGCCGATACGGCGGCCGGGGAGGGCAGCGTGCTCGACGCCGCCCAACGCGAGACCGGCCTTGCCGGGCCGAAGGCGCGGGCGCTGCTCGGCGGCTTCCTCTTCTCCGGCAAAGACGCCGAGAAGCAGCTCAGCGATATCTCCGGCGGCGAGCAGCGGCGGCTCTCGCTGGCGATCCTGGTCGCCTCCGGCGCCAACGTCCTCGTCCTCGACGAGCCCACCAACCACCTCGACATCGAGAGCCGCGAGGCGCTCGAGGACGCGCTGATGGAGTACGAGGGCGCCGTCATCCTGATTTCGCACGACCGCGCCCTGCTGGAGGCGGTCGGCAGCCGCACGATCGTCTGCGAGGACGGCAGGCTGACCAGCCACGACAGCGGCTGGGCCGAGTACCAGCGGCGGCGCGACGAGCGCGAGTCGGCGGCGAGTGCCGCGGCTAAGCCCTCGGCCTCGAATGGCGGCGGCAAGGGCGGCAAGTACAGCGCTACCTCCACGGCTGAGAAGGCGGCGAAGAAGGCGGCCAAGCTGGAGCAGCGGATCGAGCGGGCCGAAGCGAAGCTGCGCGAGGTCGAGGAAGAGCTGGCCGACCCCGCCGCCTGGGCCAACCCGGACCGGGCGGCGGAGGCGGAAACGAGCCACGCCGAGGCCAAGCGCGACGTCGAGCAGCTATTGGCGAAGTGGGAGCAGGCTCAGGCGACAGCCGAGGCCGAGCCCGCCACGGGGTAGGTCAGCGGCCGCTCGAGCACGATCCGCGCTCCCTGGGCTGGGACGAGGGTGATGTTGCGGATCTTGACCTTTTCCGGCTTCGGGTCGGCCGGGCGCAGGTCTGCGCGCTCGACGAACTCGCGCAGGATCGTCCGCATCTCGTATT
>DASYJK010000053.1:0-4896 GCA_035996525.1 Solirubrobacterales bacterium | reverse complement strand
GAGCTCAACATCGTCCTCAAGGCCGATGTCGCCGGCTCCCTGGAGGCGCTCCAGGACGAGATCGCCAAAGTCCCGCAGGAACGGGTGGCGATCAACATCATCCACTCCCAGACCGGTGGCATCAACGAGTCCGACGTGATGTTGGCCTCGGCCTCCGACGCGATCATCATCGGCTTCAACGTCCGCCCCCTGGCCGACGCCCGCCGCGCCGGCGTCAGCGAGGGTGTCGACATCCGCACCTACTCGGTCATCTACAAAATCACCGAAGACCTGCGCAACGCGATGGAGGGCCTGCTGGAGGCGATCGAGGTCGAGGAGGCCGTCGGCGAGGCCGAAATCAAACAGACCTTCAAGGCGTCGAAGGTCGGCCGCATTGCCGGCTGCATCGTCACTCGAGGCAAGGCCAGCCGCACCGCCGGTGTCCGCCTGGTGCGCGAAGGCACGGTCATCTGGACCGGCAAACTCGGCTCGCTGCGCCGTTTCAAAGAGAACGTGCAGGAGGTGGAGGAGGGACAGGAGTGCGGCGTCGTGCTCGACGGCTACGCTGACGTCAAGGAGGAAGACGTGCTCGAGTTCTTCCAGACCAAACAGGTCGAGCAGACCCTGGAGTAAGGATGCCCGGCGATCGCATGCGGCGCATCAACGGGGTGCTCCGCGAGGTCGTCGGCGCCGCGATTTCAAGCGATTTGAGCGACCCCCGGATCGGCTTCGTGACTGTGACCTCGGTTGAAACCAGCCCTGACCTACGCACCGCCAAGGTGTTCGTCAGCGTGCTCGGCAGCGACGAGGACCGCGAGGAGACGCTGAGCGGCCTGCGCTCCTCCCACGGCGTCCTGCAGACCCGGATCGCCGCCGAGACGCGGATGAAGCGGACCCCGACCTTGACCTTCCACTACGACAACACGATCGAGCAAGGCGTGCGGATTTCCCAGCTCCTCGACGAAGAGCTGCCCGCGGAGACGCCGGAGCCGGGCGCATGACCGACGCGACCGGCGTTGCCACATCCGATCTGGAGCGGGTCAGCGCCGAGCTGCGCGCCCGCGACCGCTTTCTCCTCACTGCCCACGAGGGCCCCGACGGCGACGCCCTCGGCTCACTGCTGGGGATGCACCAGCTGCTGACACAGCTGGGCAAGGACTCGGTGATGTTCCTCGGCGCCAAGGAGTTTCCACTGCCGATCGAGTACCGCTTCCTGCCGCTGGAGGAGGTCTTCCACGAGCCGCCCGCGGACATGGCCGACCGCACCGTCGTCTTCCTCGACTGCGGCAACATCGACCGCATGCCGGTCGACTTCCTCAGCAACGGTGGCAACGACATCATCAACATCGACCACCACCACGACAACACCCGCTTCGGCGACTTCAACCTGGTCGACGTCGAGGCCTCCTGTACGGCCGAGATCGTCTACGACCTCGCCGTCGGCTTCGGCGCCACGATCACCAAGGACATGGCCTCGGCCCTCTACGTCGGCCTGATCACCGACACCGGCAAATTCATGTACGAGAACACCAGCGCCCACACGCACCGGATCGCCGCCGATCTGGTCGAGGCCGGGGTCGACATCGACGACACCTACCGCCGCCTCTACGAGCACGTGCCGATCGAGAAGCTGCGGCTGGTCGCCCGCGCCCTGGAAGGGATTCAGCTGCACTGCGACGGCCGCCTCGTGATCAGCTCGATCACGGCCGCCGACTACGCGGCGACCGGCGCCGGCGAGGAGATGACCGAGGGCGTGATCGACCACCTGCGCTCGATCGACGGGACCAAGGTGGCCGCCGTCGTCCGCGACCTCGGCAACCGCGGCCGCGCTGCCCGCAAGGTCAGCCTCCGCTCCAGCGAGGGCGACGTCGACGTCTCGGCGATCGCCCGCAAGAACGGGGGAGGGGGGCACAAGCGCGCCGCCGGCTTCTCCACTGACCTCGAGCTGGCGGAGCTGGTCGAGTTCCTCTCCGGCGAGGTCATCTCCCAGCTGGGGCCCTGAGCGTGGCTCACGGCGATCCCGGAGGGGCGGTGCTGCTCTACGACAAGCCGGCGGGGGTCACCTCCCACGACGTCGTCGCCAAGGTGCGGCGCGAGCGCGGCTGCAAGACGGGGCACGCCGGCACCCTCGATCCCTTCGCGACCGGATTGCTGCTGATCCTGCTCGGCCGCGCCACCCGCCTGCAGCGCTTCCTCGTCGGTCTGCCGAAGACCTACCTCGCCACCGCCCGGCTCGGCTGGACCTCCAGCACCGGCGACCCCGATGGCGAGCTGACCGAGACCGGCGCCGTGCCCGACTCCTTGGAGCTGCCGACCGGGACGGTCCGCCAGCGGGTGCCGATGACCTCCGCCGTGCGCGTCGGCGGCGAGCGCCTCTACAAGAAGGCGCACCGCGGCGAGGTGGTGGAGACCCCCGAGCGCGACGTCGAGGTCTACCGCGCTGAGCTGCTCGCGGCCGCCGACGGTCACGCTCACTACGAGATCGAGTGCGCGGCGGGCACCTACGTCCGCACCCTGGTCGAGACGCTCGGCGACGCCTACTGCGCCGAGCTGCGACGGACCGCGATCGGCCCCTTCCGGGTCGAGCACGCCGGCGACGAGCTCAGCCTCGAGCAGATCGCCGGGCTGGTGCCCGCCGTGGAGGAAGCTCTGCGATGAGCATCACCGTAACCTCGCTTCCCGATGCCGAGCCGCGGCCCCGCCACGTCGCGATCGGCACCTTCGACGGCATCCACCTCGGCCACCAGGCGGTGATCGACGACGCCGACACCGTGCTCACCTTTGACCCGCACCCGCTGGAGGTCCTGCACCCGGCGGCGCTGCCGAAACTGATCACGCCGTTCTCGGTCAAGCGCGACGTGATCGACGGGCTGGGGGTGGAGGAGCTGGTCGTGATCCCGTTCGACGACGCCTTCGCCCACCGCGGCGCCGAGGACTTCATCGAGCACGTCCTGATCGAGCGCCTCGGCGCCACCAAGGTCTCGGTCGGCGAGAACTTCCGCTTCGGAGCCAAAGCCAAGGGCGATCCGGAGATGCTGCGCGCCCGGCCCGAGTTCGAGACCAGGGTCGTGCCGCTGGTCGAGGTCGACGGCGAGACCGTCTCCTCGACGCGAATACGAGCTTTGGTTGCCGCCGGGGACATGGAGGGTGCCAGGCACTGCCTCGGCACCCCGTTCATGGTCGAGGGCGAAGTCGTCAAAGGCGATCAGCGCGGCCGTGAGCTCGGTTTCCCGACCGCCAACTTCGTCCCCGACGACCGGCTCGCGATCCCCGGGCACGGGGTCTACGCCGCTTTCGCCGACGGCGTCCCGGCGGCCGTCAACGTCGGCGTCAGGCCGACTTTTGAGACTGGGCGCGGGGTTCTGATCGAGACCTACCTGATCGACCGCGACGAAGACCTCTATGGCAAGACCCTGCGGGTCGCCTTCGTCGAGCGCCTGCGCGGCGAGAAGCGCTTCCCCAGCGCCGACGATCTGATCGCTCAGATGCGCCGCGATGTCGATGACGCCAAGCGTGTCTGTGCTAGCTTCCAGCGCCCGTGACCCGCTGGGCCGCGGCTTTTTTTTGAGACGATCCGAGAAGACATGAGCCTGACCAAAGAGAAAAAGAGCGAGCTGATCGGCAAGTACGGTCGCGGCGACGGTGACACCGGTTCCGCCGAGGTCCAGGTCGCGCTGCTGACCGAGCGGATCAACGAACTCACCGAGCACCTGCGCACGCACAGCAAAGATCATCACTCGCGCCGTGGGCTGCTGATGCTGGTCGGCAAACGCCGCCGCATGCTGCGCTACCTCGAGCGGATCGATCTGGAGCGCTACCGCGCCCTGGTCGCCGATCTCGGCCTGCGTCGATGATCGCCGCCGGCACGCCGGCTCCCGACTTCGCCCTGCGCGACCAGGACGGCGAGAAGGTCTCGCTGGCCGACTACCGCGGCCGCAAGGTCATGCTCGTCTTCTATCCCGGCGACTTCAGCCCCGTCTGCGGGGATCAGTTCTCGATCTACCAGGAGGTCAAGCCGGAGATCGCCGCCAAGGGCGTCGAGCTGGTCGGGATCAGCGTCGACAGCTTCTTCTCCCACAAAGCCTTCCAGGAGAAGCTGGGCTTCGACACCACCCTGCTCTCTGATTTCGAGCCCAAGGGCGAGGTCGCTCGCGCCTACGGCTCCTACCTCGACGGCCTCGGGTTCGCCAACCGCACCCTCGTCCTCGTCGACGAGGAGGGCACGGTCGCCTGGACCTACGAATCGCCCAACCCGGGCGAGTTCCCCGGCGCCAACGTCATCTTCGACGCCCTCGCCTAGAGCACGCGTCTGCATCTGTACGTCTATAGGACGTACTGGGGCAGACTCATGGTCCGATGACCGACCTGACCAGCGCCGCCGTTCCCCCGATCGGCCCTGACGACCACGTGCGTGGCGAGGGCAAGGAGGGGCTGATCGTCTACGCCGACCTCGGCTGCCCGCATTGCGCCGCTGCCTGGGCTGAGATCGCGGGCCGCCCCGGCTGGATTGCCTTCCGCCACTTCCCGGTCGCCAGCAAGCACCCGCGCTCGCCGGCCCTGCACGCGGCCGCGGAGGCCGCCGGCGCCCAGGGCGAGTTCTTCGCGATGGTCGACTCGATCTACGCCGACCGCGGCCATGTCGACGATCCGCATCTGTGGGAGCGAGCCAGGGGCTTCGGCCTCGATCTCGAGCGCTTTGAGCGCGATCGGCGGACGGCGGCGGTGGCCGAGCGGGTGCGGCACGACTTCCGCTCCGGCATCCGCGCCGGAGTGGCGGGCACTCCAGCGGTTTTCGATGCCTGTACCCTTGTCGCAGTTAGAGAACGAGAGTTCTGAAGAAAAGCGAATGGCCGCCAACCGGGTGGCCGGAGGTAGGACAACTAAATGAGCATGTTTGACGTAAGCCGAGTCTCGGTG
>DASYJK010000052.1:0-5290 GCA_035996525.1 Solirubrobacterales bacterium | reverse complement strand
GGGCGAGGTCAAAGACGTCGCCTGGGGCTCGCAGATCCGCAGCTACGTCCTGCATCCGTACACGATGGTCAAGGACCATCGCACCGAGCACGAGGTCGGCGACGTGCAGCGGGTGCTCGACGGCGACCTCGACGAGTTCGTCCGCGACTATCTGAACAAGACCGCAGCCGCCTCGGCGAGCTAGTTAGTGGCGGCGCTGTCCTATCTCGAGCGCCCGGCTGCGGCCACGCCCGAGGGCCTGCTCGTCCTCCACCACGGCCGCGGCACCGAAGAGCGCGACCTGCT
The DNA here is from genome assembly GCA_035996525.1 of Solirubrobacterales bacterium. Taxonomy (GTDB): domain Bacteria; phylum Actinomycetota; class Thermoleophilia; order Solirubrobacterales; family 70-9; genus VAYN01. Next base: position 5,005 of record DASYJK010000052.1, on the reverse strand, counting down.
CGGGCTCGCCGATGCGCTCGACCCGGAGCGGCGGCTGCGGGTGGTGACCCCACGGGCGCCGCTGAGCCTGCCGGGCTCGCCCGGCTACCACTGGTACCTGGTGCCGCGGGTCGGCTATCCCGACCGCGACAGCTTCCACGCCGCCCGCGGCGCGCTCGCCGAGCTGCACGACCAGCTCTGGGAGGAGACCGGGGTGGGTCCGGAGCGGACCGTCCTCGGCGGCTTCTCGATGGGCTCGGTGATGAGCTACGCGATGGCGCTCGGCGCCGACCGTCCCACGGTCGCCGGGATCCTCGCCTTCAGCGGCTTCGTGCCGGTGGTCGACGGTTGGGAGCCTTCCTTCGATGGCCGGGGGGCGACGCGGGCCTTCGTCGCCCACGGCCGTCGCGACCCGATCATGGAGGTGGGGTTCGGCCAGCGCGCCCGCGACCTGCTCGAGGCGGGTGGGTTGGAGGTCGAGTACCGCGAGTCCGATATCGGCCATCAGATCGATTCGTCGCACCTGGCGGACGCGACCGTCTGGCTGGGGCAGACCCTGCCCGGCTGAGTCCTATTCGGACGGGCGCCAGGAGAGGCCGCTGGGGGTGGCCTGCCTGACGTCGAGCTGGTAATCGAAGAAGGACTTGCAGTAGTTGGGCGCGGCCGGCACGCGCAGTTGCACGGTGAACCCCTTGGCGGCCATCGCCTTGGTCATCTGGTTCTCGGTTAGGACCTTCGTCAATCGCAGGACGCCGCGCCGGCCGAAGTGCTTCTTCTCGCTGCCGAGGAAGAGCGAGCCCTTGCCACCGTGCAGCCCGTACTCGACGGTGACAGTGGTCGGGGTGGAGGTCGTGTAGCGGATCTGCAACCGGACCTTGTCCTTGTTGGCGGTGGCGGTGGCCGTCGTCTGGGCGCTGGTCAGCAGGCATTCCCGCGGCGCTTCGCCGGGACCGAAGTCTTCTTCACACTCTTCTTCGTCTTCTTCGCATTCTTCGTCTTCGAAGCCTTCGTCTTCGCTCGCTTCCGCTTCGTCTTCGGATTCTTCGCCCGCGGGCGGTGCCGGGGTGACGAGGGTCGCGGTGGCGTCGGTGCCGGGCAAAGTCATCGCCTGCGCCGATTTGGCCAGCCCGAGCACGGCGACCAGGCTCAGGGTCGCGAGGAAGGCTGCCCACCAGGCGAATCTGATCGCCGCCGCTTCGTCGCCGCCGTGTGCGGGGTGCCGCCGTCGCATGTCTCTTGATCGGGTCGCGGCGGCAAACCCTTTAGCCGTGGCGCTCGCCTACCCGCGGATCCCCTCGAGCCGCAGCAGCCCCTCCTTCATCGGCAGGCCACCGCCGTAGCCGCCGAGGGCGCCGCCCCTGCGCAGCACGCGATGACAGGGGACGACGAGGGGGAGAGGGTTGGTGCCGCAGGCGGTGCCGGCGGCACGGACCGCGCGCTCGTTGCCGGCGCTGGTCGCCATCTGGGTGTAGCTGCGGGTCTGCCCATAGGGGATGCGGGCGATCGCCCGCAGCACCTTGCGGCGGAAGTCCTTGCTCAGCTGCCAGTCGAGCGGCAGGTCGAACTCGGTCAGCTTGCCTTCGAAGTAGAGGTCGAGCTCGCGCCGGGCCTCGTCGAGCTGGGCCGGGGCCTCGAGCACGCGGGGGGAGACCCGGTCCGCGAGGTCGACCAGCAGCTCCTCGGCATCCTGGTTGGGGAGGCCGACGCGGACCAGGCCCTTGCGGGTGGTGGCCAGCAGCAGCGGCCCGAAGGGGGAGTCGGCGGTCGCGTAGGCGACGTCGAGCAGTCCCTCGGCGGAGGCGCGCGCGGCGAGCCGGTTCAGCGCAGTTTCGGTCATGCGAGCTCCTTCCGTAGCCGCTTCAGTCCCTCGTGCAGGCTGCGGCGGGCGGCCGCGGGAGAGCAGCCGAGGGCGGCGGCGATCTCGGCGTGGGGGAGGTCGCTGGCGTAGCGCAGGGTCACCGCGGCCCGCTGTTTTGGCGGCAGGGCGCCGACGACCGCCCAGACGTCGCCGCCCGGCTCGGGGTCGGTGGCCGCGACCTCGGCCACCTCGGCGACCGGCACCGCCCGCCGGCCCCTGGCGCGGTGGTGGTCGATCGCCTTGCGGTGGGCGATCGTGATCAGCCAGCCGCGCAGGTTGCCGGCGTCGCTCAGCTTCGGGTAGGCGCGCAGGGCGGCGATGAAGGTCTCCTGAAAGCAGTCGTCGGCGTCGGTCCGGCCGACCGCGCCGCGGCAGACGGCCATCACCTCGCCGGCGTGCTCGTCGATCAGGGTCTGGAACGGTGGCAGCTCAGTCACCTCATGGATTAAACGCTGCGGCCAGGGCGGACGTGAGGTGACGAACGATGCGTTGTCCGGCTCAGGGACGGAAAATGCATCGCTCGTCGTTGATCTAGGGTGGCGCGATGGTTGATTCCGAGGAGCCGCTGAGCGAGATCGTCCGCCGCGCCCTCGCCGAGGACGTCGGTCCCGGCGATGTGACGACGCGGGCGACGGTGCCCGCCGATGCTCGGGGCCGAGCCCGGATCTTGCAGAAACAGGCGGGCGTCGCCTTCGGCCTCGACCTCGTCGAGGAGACGATGAGCCAGTGCGGGGTCGAGCACGTCGACAAGCTCGTGGTCGAGGGCCAGTGGCGCGACGGGGTGCCGGCCGAGGTGCTGCTGGCGAGTGGGCCGGCGGCGGCGCTGCTGGTCGCCGAGCGCACCGGGCTCAACTTCCTCGGCCACCTCTCCGGCATCGCCACGCTGACCGCGCGTTTCGTCGAAGCAGTCGCCGGCACCGGCACCCAGATCCTCGACACCCGCAAGACGACGCCAGGGCTGCGGACGCTGGAGAAGGCCGCGGTCGCGGCCGGCGGCGGCCGCAACCACCGCCTCGGCCTGCACGACGCGATCCTGATCAAGGAGAACCACATCGTTCTCGCCGGCGGCGTGGCAAAGGCGATCTACCTGGCGCGCAAGGCGCAGCCGGAAATGCCGGTCGAGGTCGAGGTTCGCAACCTCGACGAGACCGCCTACGCCCTCGGCGTCGGCGCCGACCGCCTCCTGCTCGACAACATGGACTTGGAGACCCTGCGCGGCGCGGTCAAGCTGCGCGACCAGAACTCCGGCATCGGCGACGGCCCCGTCCTCGAGGCCTCCGGCGGCGTCGACCTCACCACCGTCCGCGCGATCGCCGAAACCGGCGTCGACTTCATCTCCATCGGCGCCCTCACTCACTCCGCCCCCTCGCTGGATTTCAGCTTGCTGCTGGAACCCGCCTGAGCGACCCCGTCTCCGCCCGGATCTGCTCAAGCCGCTGGCAGGGCGGTGGGGGAGGTCTCGACGGAACCTCCCGCTGTTCGTGACGGCGAGGCCTCCCCCTCCGCCCTCGCTCTACTTGAGAAGTTTGGACAATCTCCGGTCCTTGAGGACGCGACCGCCGGTCTGCTCTTTGGGGCAGTAGTTCATTTGATGTTCCGAGAAGAAAACTGCCTCGATCGTGGTGCCGCAGCGCGGGCACGGGGTTCCCTCACGCTTATGAACTTGCAGCGGCATCGGGACTTTGTCCGGTACTGCGGGACCGATCGTTTGCTCGTAGTGATCGATCGCGTCGCCGAGGACGTGGAGCGCCGCGTGCAGGCGCTCGACCTCCTCGTCGCTCAGTTCCGAGCCTTTCTTGAAGGGCGACAGCCGAGCCTCCCAGAGAATCTCGTCGACCCAGGAGCGGCCGATACCGGCGATGTCTTTCTGGTGGCGCAGCAGCGGGTGCAGGTGGCGCGGCTTCTCGATCGCCGCCGCGAACTCCTCGAGCGTGGGAGGGGGCCAGGCTTCCGGGCCGAGCGTGCTGACCATCTCGTCGGTGCCGACGGCGTCCGCCGTCAGCAGCTTCGCCCAGGCCCGCTGCTTGGTCCCGAACTCCCGCAACCGCAGCTCGCGCCCGTTCTCCAGCCTCACCAGCACCCGCGAAGCCCGATCTTTCGGCGTCGCCCGCTTCTCGAACACCCGCAACCGCCCCGCCGACATCAGGTGGATCAACAGCGCCAGGTCCCCGAATTCAACGACCGGCATCTTTCCAACTCGCCGCACCCCGGTCACCTCTCGCCCGACGAGGCTGTCGAGCGGCGGCTCAAACGTCTTCATCACGTTCATCCCGGGAGCCACGACCGATTCCACCTCTGCTCCGACCAACGCGGTGTTCAGCCGTCGCGCGACGATCTCCACCTCCGGCAACTCGGGCATAGAACAAGTGTGCCGCCCTCGTGAGGCCGGTGTGGGGAGGGTCCGAGAACGGAGCCTGTTTGCCCCGCCCGCAGGACCCTCCCCACACCGGCCCCGCACCCCGAGCGAGTAGACTTCTCATACGTTCATTCGACTGGCCTGAGGCACCGTGCCCAACCAGCGAACATCAGGAAAGGAAGGGCTCATGCAGGAGCTCCCGACGATCCAACCCACCGCACCGGACGCGCTAACGCCCGCAGATATCGCTGCTCTCAGCGAGGAGATCCGCGCTCTCGCCGCGCAGCGCAACGCGGTCATCCTCGCCCACAACTACGAGCTGCCGGAGATCCAGGACGTCGCCGACCACATGGGCGACTCGCTCGGGCTCTCGCGCCAGGCGGCGAGCACCGACGCCGAGGCGATCGCCTTCTGCGGGGTCCACTTCATGGCCGAGACCGCCTCGATCCTCTCGCCCGAGAAGACGGTGCTGATCCCCGACCTCGACGCCGGTTGCTCGCTGGCCGACTCGATCGACGCCGACCAGCTGCGCGCCTGGAAGGCCCAGCACCCGGGGGCCCTGGTGGTGATGTACGTCAACACCTCGGCCGAGGTCAAGGCCGAGACCGACTACTGCTGCACTTCCTCGAACGCGGTGAAGGTTGTCGAGCAGATCTGGGCCGAGCACGGGCCGGACACCGAGATCCTCTTCGGCCCCGACATGTGGCTGGGCGCCTTCGTCGAGCGCGAGACCGGGCTGACGGACGACCCCGAGCGCCGCGGCCGCTTCCACATCTGGGACGGCGAGTGCCACGTCCACGCCGGGATCCGCC
>DASYJK010000051.1:0-2723 GCA_035996525.1 Solirubrobacterales bacterium | reverse complement strand
CTGCGGCAGCAGCATCGAGATCGGCTGGCCCAGCATCGCCGCCTCGGCCTCGATCCCGCCGACGCCCCAGCCGAGCACGCCGAGGCCGTTGACCATCGTCGTGTGCGAGTCGGTGCCGACCAGGGTGTCGGGGTAGGCCTGAAGGACGCCGCCGTTCTCGCGGCTGTAGACGACCTGGGCCAGGTGCTCGAGGTTGACCTGGTGGCAGATCCCGGTCGCCGGCGGCACCACCCGGAAGTTGTCGAAGGACTGCTGTCCCCACTTGAGGAACGAGTAGCGCTCGCGGTTGCGCTCGAAGTCGCGCTCGGCGTTGACGGCGAAGGCGCCGGCGCTGCCGAAGGCGTCGACCTGGACCGAGTGGTCGATCACCAGGTCGACGTCGACCAGCGGGTTGATCGCCGCCGGGTCGCCGCCGATCTCCTCCATCGCGTCGCGCATCGCCGCCAGGTCGACGACGGCGGGGACGCCGGTGAAGTCCTGCATCAGCACCCGCGCCGGCTGGAAGGGGATCTCGACGCTGGGCTCAGCCGCCGCGTCCCAGCCGGCGATCGCCTCGACGTCGGGGGCGCTGACCGAGACGCCGTCCTCGAGCCGCAGCACGTTCTCCAGCAGGACCTTGACCGAGTAGGGGAGGCGGGCGACGTCGAAGCGCTCTCCCAGCGCGTCGAGCCGGAAGACCTCGTAGTCGCGCCCGCTCACCGTGAGGGTCGAACGGGCGCCGAAAGAGTCGCTGCTGGTCATCGGGCCGCCTCCAAAGTCGTCGTCTCTACCTCTTGTCCTTTTGACCGGCGGCGACTTCGGCCGCCGCCTTCTGCCCGGCGCCACCGCTGGCGATCTTCACCGCGATGCCGGGGCTGGTCAGTGCGAAGTGGGCGAGGAAGCGCTGCTGCACCGGCGCCACCGAGACCTCCACCTTGTTCTGCTCGATCGCCTTCAGCACGGCGTCGGCGACCTGCTTCGGGGTGCCGGTGCCGAGCCCGGTGATCGGCGGCGCGCCCGAGTCGGCGTACATGCCGGCTTCGCGGATCGTCCCCGGGGAGACGATCGAGACGCCGATGCCGACCGGGTCGAGGTCGGCGCGGAGGCCGAGGGCGAAGCCGCGCAGGCCGAACTTGGTCGCGTTGTAGACGGAGGAGAGCGGGGTCGCCGACTTGCCCGAGAGCGAGGCGACGAAGACCATGTGGCCCGAGCCGCGCTCCAGCATCCCGGGCTCCAGCGCTCGGGCTAGCAGCATCGGCGCCTCCAGGTTGACGCGCAGAGTGCCGGTCAGCTCGTCGGCGGAGAAGCCGGGGAGGCGGCCGGTGCCGGGCAGGCCCGCGTTGGCGACGAGGACGTCGATCGCGCCCGCTTCCCCCGCCAGCTTCTCGGCGGCGCCGGGCTGGGAGAGGTCGGAGGAGAGGACGCGGTGGCCCTCCCCGGGCAGCTCGGCCGCGAGCGCTTCCAGCGCCTCGGCGCTGCGCCCGCTGAGGACGACGCTCGCACCGCGCCCGGCCAGCGCCGTCGCGATCGCCCGACCGAGGCCACCCGTGGCGCCCGTGAGCAGTGCTGTGCGGCCGGCAAGTTCCATCCCAAAGCCCAAGCTAGCAGCCGTGCTGCCGACAGGAATCTGGGATGAACGTGCGAATGGCAACTAAATGTTTGCGTTTTGTGAGCAAGCAACCGGCCGATGGTCTAGACTGCCGCCGGTCCGTAGAACCGAAACGCCGAGTCCCGCTCGTTCAAGAGCGCTGCGGGAACGGGGGAACCACGTTTTCGGGGCTAACTCGCCTGGTTCAGGCGGGAGCGCAGGCTCTTCTTAGCGCTAGCCCGACAGCTAACCCCGTAGGCCGACAAGAGGAGATCGGTTTGCTGTTTGACAAGTTGAAGTTCAAAGCGGCCTTAGCGCTATCGGCGGCATTCGTCGTAATCGCGGTCGCCGCCCCAGGCAGTGCCTCCGCCCGTTGCACGACCGGAGGCCTCACCCCCGCCGCGGTGGATGTCTGCACCCCCACCGCCAAAGCAAGACTTCTCTCCACCGGGGAATTGATTCCCCCCGTCAGTGCTCCGCCCCGCGTGGTCGCGGTGATCGAAGCCGCGAACAAGATCCGCACCAAGCCCTACATCTGGGGTGGCGGCCACGGCCGCTGGTGGGACAAAGGCTACGACTGCTCCGGCTCCGTCAGCTTCGCGCTGCACGGCGGTGAATTCCTCACCAGCCCGCTGCCCTCGGGCCCGATGGAAAAATGGGGCCTCCCGGGCGAAGGGCGCTGGATCACCGTCTACGCCAACGCCGGGCATGCATACGCGGTGATTGCCGGGGTGCGTCTGGATACTTCGGGCGACGAAGGTGGCGAAACCGGCCCGCGCTGGCACACCGAACTGCGCGACAACATCGGTTACGTCGCGCGTCACCCGGCGGGCTACTAAGGCTTTGGCATAGAGAGGAGGGGGCGAGGTACCCCTCCTCTCTCGCCTGCTTGCTGGATCGCCTGTAGCTGTCGCCCGGGGCGTTTCGGGCAAGAGGCGCAAAACGTTCGGAGGGGTACCTCGCCCCCTCCCACGCAGCCGTAGCGGTAGAACGGCCGGGTGACGCGCGTCGTAGCGGCAGCCGACGGGCAGTTCGGCGAGACCGCGCTTTGGCTGGCTGAACTGCGCGGCTTCGGAAGCCGTTCCTCTCCTCCCGAAAAAGGCCCGGGCTGGTCATCTGGCGGGGCGGGGCCTGATCGAGAGGAGGAGTGGGGGGG
>DASYJK010000050.1:0-35963 GCA_035996525.1 Solirubrobacterales bacterium | reverse complement strand
GCCACCTCGGGCTTCCAGCTCGACTTCGACGTGCGCTACCTGTGGATGCGCCAGAAGCAGATCATCGGCTCCCATTTCGCCAACGCGTATGAGTGCATGAAGGCGAACCAGCTGATGGCCGAGGGCAAGGTCCGCCCCGTGCTCTGGCAGACGATGGACTTCGACGGCGTCCCCGGCGCCCACCAGCTGCTGCACGAAAACAAGCACCTCGGCAAGATCGCGATCCTGGTCGGGGCCGAGTCCGAGGGCGCCGGCAAGACCGAGGAGGGCCCCGGCGCGATCCGGGCCGAGGTCGGAGCATGAGCGGGCAAACGCGACACGAGAGGGGCATCTGATGGCTGAGGTCAACCGGCTCGACTGGCACGTCCCGCCCTTCAAGGCGGACCTCTTCCTCGACCGGTGGGAACCAGCGGTGGCGAAGATGGCCGCCTACGGCGCCAAGAACTGGTCGCTGACCCGCGCCATCGATGACCCGCTGAAATTCCAGCAGACCTCGATCTGGGAGAACCGCGCCGACTTCGAACGGTATTGGTTCTCGACCGAGATCGAGGCCGCCCGGACCAGCATCATCGACCTCTACGACAAGCCACTCCTCCCCACCTGGCACACGCTGCTCGCGGCGGAATAGCGCCGCTGCCGGGCGCTGGCAGAACTTAAGCAGAACTCCCTCTAGTCGATAAGGGGGGAATGCGATGGCCCACCCGACTATCCCCGCGTGCCTGCCTGATCGTGGGAATGGCGCTGTGCGCGGTCGCAATCGGCCTCTCAAGCGGCTCATCGGTGCGGGCGGCTCCAGCGTTGCTGCGCTCGGACTACTTCGGCATGAACGCGCAGTATGTGTTCAAACTGCCCCCGGAGCAGTGGGACCGGCAGCTCGCCGCGATCGCCGCGACGGGCGTCGGCGTAGTCCGCGAGGACGCCTTCTGGTCGCGCGCGGAGCGACGAGCGCCATCGCGAGGCGCCCACTCCTACGACTGGCATAGCGCCGACGCGATCGCCACGGCGCTGGCCCGCAACGGGCTGCGGTGGTATCCGATCCTCGACTACTCGACCCCTTGGGCTGGCACGCTGGGTGGCGCCAGGGGCTGGAAATCGGCGCCGATCGATCCCGACGAGTTCGCCGCCTACGCCGCCGCCTTCGCCGCCCGCTACGGCAGTGGTGGCTCGTTCTGGACGGCCAACCCCTCCTTGCCGGCCTTGCCGGTGCAGACATACGAGATCTGGAACGAGCCCAACCTCACGGATTTCTGGACCGACACCAGCGGGGCCGCCTCCCGTTACGGGGACCTGCTCGCCGCCACCGCTCCCGCCATTCGCGCCGCCGACCCCGACGGCAGCGTCGTCGTCGGGGGGCTGTCGCCCACCGGGCTGATCGATTTCCTCAACGGAGTCGAAGCTCGCCAGCCTGGGCTGATCGCGGAAATGGACGCCGTGGCCTTCCACCCCTACGGAACGACGTTCGCCAACACCGGCGCCCGCGTCCGGGTTCTGCGCGAATGGCTCGACCAGCATGGCGCGGCGACGCTGCCGATCGAGGTGACCGAGACCGGCTGGGCGACGCCGCCGCTGCCGGAGGCCGACCGCGCCACCCGTATGGCCAACCTCGTGCGCGGCCTAACCCAGTCCTCCTGTGGAATCACCCGCATCATCCCCTACACCTGGATGACCTTTGAAAGCGAAGAATCGAACCCGGAGGAATGGTTCGGGATCGCTCACGAGGACGGCAGCCTGAAGCCGACCGGGATCGCGCTCACCGCGGCGATGGCCTCGGTACTGACGGGCGCGACGATCCCGGCCAGCGACCCCTGCGCCGGCCTGGACGGCGGTGTCCGCGGTCCCAGCTTTCCCGAAATCGGCCTCGGCGACCTCCCGGAACCTGAATCCGGGTCGCAACCCGAACCGGCACCGGAACCGCAGCCGGAACTCGAACCCGAACCGGTCGTGACCGAATCCCACACCACCCCCGCAGAAACCGACCCGGGAGCCCTGCCTGAGCCGTCATCGATGACCGCGAGCCACGCGGATCCGGCACCACCGAGCGTCGAGACGGCCGCAGCCTCGGTGATCGACGGGCAGGCGGCGATCGCGGTCAGAAAGCGGCGCCACGCGGTAGCTGTGCAGGTGACCTGCCCGCGTGCTTGCACGGCGATCGTGCGCGTGCGACGGGCCGGGGGGAAGGCGATCGCGAAGAGCGTCAGCCCTCACCTGAGCCACCGCTATCGGGCGCTGCTGAACCTGCCCGCGTCCACCCGAGGCGCCGTCACCGTCCGCGCCATCGTCGAAACCCCCGGCGCGGAACCGCAGCTGCTGGTCCGCAAGCTGCACTGAAGCGGAGACCGGCGGCCGCTAGGATCGCCCAACGTTGCAGGGGAAAGAGTCGTCGATCTCGGTTGTCATACCCGCGTACGATCGCGAGTCGACGATCGCCGAGACGCTCGACTCGCTGCTTCGCCAGACCCACCGGGACTGGGAGGCGATCGTCGTCGACGACGGCTCCAGCGACGCGACCGCCGAGGTCGCCGAGGGCTACGCCCGCCGTGACAGCCGCTTCCGCGTGTATCGCCAGGCCAACGGCGGTGTCAGCGCCGCCCGCAACGCCGGGATCGCGCTCGCGCGCGCTCCCTGGCTGTTCTTCCTCGACGCCGACGACTGGATCGTCCCCTCCGCCTTCACCCTGCTGCTGGATGCCGTTTCCGGCGACGGCATCGACGCCGCCTACGGGGGTTACGTGCGGGTCGACGCCGGGGGCCGCGAGACGCGCGAGCGGCGGCCGCCCCACGCCGAAGATCTCTTCCCCGTCTTCACGCAGATGTGCGCCTTCGCGATCCATGCCTGCCTGAATCGGACCGAGCTGATCCGCGCCGCCGGGGGATTCGACGAGGCGCTCGTCACCTGCGAGGACTGGGACCTCTGGCAGCGGGTCGCCCGCACGGGCGCTCGGTTCGCGGCGATCCCGGACTACATTGCCTACTACCGGATGCGTCCTGAGTCGGCCTCCGCGAACGGTGCCCGGATGCTCGCGGACGGGCTCGAGGTGATCGCCCGCGGCCATGCCGAGGACACGCGCCTGACCGGACTCACCTCGCCGCATCGCCCCGGTGCCCCCGGCTCCGCACGGCCCCTGGCGCGGCTGTACTTCGCCTGCTACGCGGCGGGGCTGGTGATTGCGGGCGGCGAGGACGCCCGCTGGATGGTCGCCTCCCTCGGCGACGAACGGCCGCCCGCCGTCGACCCCGGCGGCGTCGCCGAGACGCTCTTCTACGCGATCCCCAACGGCCGCGCGGCGGCGCCGGAGGAGTGGCCGGAGTTCCCGCCCGAGGTCCTCGGGCGCTGCCGCGAGTTCGTCGACGCGCTCGCCGAGTGGACGCAGGACAGGTGGCTGAGCTTCGGGGCACAGCGAGCGCTCGAACGCCTGGCGCTGGGCGCGGCCGGCGGCTCCAAGCCGCGGACCGCGGGCTCCTGGCATCTGACCGAGCTCGACTGCCTGGGCGCCCCGCCGTCCCACCTCGTGGTCGAGCCTGCGGTCGAACACCTTCTCTGCTCGGTCAAGGTCGGGGATCGCGAGCTCGGCGCGGTCGAGCTGCCGGCCGTCGCGGGCTGGGTCGCGCCGCGGGTGCTCGCCGACGGCATCGCCGCGGAGTCCGCCTGGGAGATCCTCAGAGCCCACTTCACCCAGCACGTGTACCCGGCGCTGACGATCGTCCGCACCGGCACCAGCGCCCAGGTCGAGCGCGATGGCGTGCCGCTGGCCGAAGCGGAGGTTCCTCCGCTCAGCGACTTCGAGGAGTGGCTCCATGACCAGGTCGGCTGGACGGTGCTCCTGCAGGAGCTCTGGGGGCGGCCGAGCTGGACCGGCGAGCGGTTCTACTCCGTGGAGCCGGAGCCCGCACCGCACCCGCATCTCGCGGTCGGCGAGGAGCCGCCGGGGATAGAGCTGATCGAGCCGTTGCCCACGCTCACCTGCGACGGCGACTCGGCGGCGATCGGCCTGACCCTGGCCGGGGTCCCGCTGATGACGCTGCGCCTGCCGGCGCAAGAAGGCCGGGTGGAGCCTGGCGAGATTCGCCGCGCGGCGCTCACGCGGCTCGGCTTCAGCCTCTGCTGTGAGGTCGTCAGGGAGCTGATCCTCGCTCCCGCCCAGGCGGCGACGATGCCATTGGGTGAGGTTCTGCGGGCGGCGGCCGCGGAGCGGGCGGAGCGGGCGGAGCCGACCTCGACGTGGGCGGACGGATCCCAGCCCCGACCCCTCGTCCCCGGCTGGCACCGGGCACTGCCGGAGCTGCTCCCGCCCGGCCGTGGCGCGACCGTGATCGGGCGACGCGCCGCGGGCGCCGAGGGGACCGCCGCCTCGCGCTACGCGATCGTCCCCGCCGGCGCCCGGGAGGCGCTGACGGCGGCCGCGCTCGGCGGCGGCGACCCGGTCCTCGAGATCGCCGCTCCAGAGCCCCCCGCCTGCATCGCCTACGCCCCCTGCCTGCAGTGGGACCGGACCTCGCCGACCCCTGCTCCCGGAGTCGCCGGCAGGCCCCGGCGCGGGTCGCTGATCGCCGGCCTGCGGCGCCGGTTTCGACCGCGGCATCGGGACGCGGCGGCGGCGTCCGATGACGGCACCGCGGCCGCCGTCGCCGCTCCGCGACTGCCGATCCTCATGTACCACCGGGTTGCCGCCAGCGGCCAGGCGCGCACGGCGCGCTGGCGGATCGACCCGGGCGAGTTCGAGCGACAGCTCGAGCTCCTGCGCGAGGGCGGCTACTACTCGGTCAGCTTCGAGCAGTGGCGAACGGCGTTGGGGAGTCGCCAACCACCGCCGGGCAAGCCGATCGTCCTCACCTTCGACGACGGCTACGTCGATTTCCTCGAGCAGGCGGCGCCGCTGCTGAAGCGGTACGGCTTCAGCGCGACCGTCTTCGTCGTCGCCGAGCTGGTCGGCCGGTCCAACGAGTGGGACGCCGATCTCGGCGAGCGGCTGCCGCTGATGGGCTGGGAGGAGATCGAGCGACTGGCTCGGGACGGTTTCGAGATCGGCTCGCACTCGGCCCGGCACCTGCCGCTGGTGACTCTCGACCAGGGACGCCTCGCCACCGATCTGGCTCGCTCTAAAAGTCTGCTGGAGGAACGACTGGGCACCCCGGTGACCAGTCTCAGCTACCCGTTCGGCCTGCATGACGCCACTGTCCAAAGCGTCGCCGGGGCCTGTGGCTACGAGTTCGCGGTGACCACCGACGAGTGGCCGGCATCGTGGTCGGATTCACTGCTGGCACTGCCGCGACTCGAGGTCCACGGCGACCGCGAGATCGAGGACTTCGTCACCTTGCTGAACTCATGAGCGGCACCTTCACGGTCGACGAGAGCGACTCCGACTCGCGGTTCGACCTCTCCGCGGCGACGAGCTGGCAGGCGCTGGTGCTGCGCGACGGCAGGCCCGCGGCGCGGGTCGACCTGGCCCGGCCCGGGGACTCGCTGCGGGGCCCGTTGCTGACCGCCGCCGTGCACCGCTGGGCCGATTGGGAGGTCGCTCGCGACCAGCTGGCGCGGCGGTTGGACGCCCGCCTGGGGATGCCGGCGCCCGCCCCGCCGCCGCCGCTGCGCTGCTCGGTGATCGTCTGCACCCACCGCCGGCACCAGGACGTCACCCGCCTGCTGGGGACGCTGACGGAGCTCGACCCGGCGCCGGACGAGATCCTCGTCGTCGACAACGACCCCGGCGAGCGGGACTGCCAGGCCGCGGTCGAGGCCGCCGGCTACCGCTACCTGCGCGAGGATCGCCGCGGGCTCGACAACGCCCGCAATGCCGGCCTCGCGGCCGCCGGCGGCGACCTCATCGCCTTCATCGACGACGACTGCGTCGCCCCCCCGGCCTGGCTGGCACGGCTGGCGACCGAGTTCGCCGACCCCAACCTGGCGGCGCTGACCGGTCCGGCCTTCCCGCACCTGCTCGACACCCCGGCGCGGCGGCGGATGGAGCGGCAGGCGAGCCTGGCGCGCGGCCTGCGGCGGGTCGAGTTCGACTGGACCACGTTCCCCGTCGCCGGGGCCGGGGCGATCGGGGTAGGAGCCAACATGGCCTTCCGCCGTGACGCCCTGACGAGCCTCGGTCCGCGTCCGTTCCCACCCGAGCTCGACGCCGGCACCGCCTCCGAATCGGGCGGCGACACCTATGTGATCGCCAGATTGCTGGCCCTCGGCCACCGCGTCGTCTACGACCCGAGCACCTTCGTCTACCACCGCCATCGCGGCGACTCCGAGGCGCTGCACCGCGCCTTCTTCGGTTACGGAGTCGGGCTCAGCGCCGCCCTGACCAGGCTGCTGGTCCACGACCGCGAGCTCTCGACCCCGCAGACCTGGATGTGGCTCGTCTCCCAGTACCGCCAGACCCAGCAACGGCGGCTGGCCGGGCGCGCCGATCGGGTCGAGACCCGGCTCGCCTGGGACTTTCTCCGCGGCGGCCTGATCGGCGCCCTGCGCTGGCGCCAGGCGCTGCGGGAGGCGGCGCCGTCGGAACGCCTGGGCGCGGCGGCGATCCCGGCGCCCCGGGAGGAGCCAGCGACGGCGCCAACCGCGGCCGCAACGACCGCGGGCGCGGACGCAGCGGCTCCGGCAATCTCCGTGGTGGTGCCCACCAGCGGCCGCCCCGAAGCGCTCGACCGCTGCCTCGCCGCCCTCGCCGCCCAAGACAGCGCCGAGTTCGAGGTCGTCCTTGTCGACGACTCGCCCACCCCCGCGGCGATTGATCCCGCCCACGGCGAACGGGTGCGGCTGCGCGTCATCCACAGCGGTGGCCAGGGAGCGGCGGCGGCACGCAACGCCGGCGCGGCGGCGGCGCTGGCCCCGCTGCTGCTCTTCCTCGATGACGACATCGTCGCCGCTCCGGACCTGGTCCGCCGCCACCGCGAACGCCACGACGCCGAGCCCGAGCACAAGCTTGCCGTCGTCGGCGCCTACCCCCCGCGCCCGCGCAGGCCTTCGCTCATCAGCCGCGCCGCGGCGCTGTGGTGGAACGATCTCTTCTCAGCGATGCGCCAGGCTCACGTGCCGACCTACGCCGGCGCCCTCACCGGCAACCTCTCGATCACGGCCGCCGCCTTTGCCGAGAGCGGCAGCTTCGACACCCGCTTCGGCCGCTACCGCCGCGAGGACTGGGAGTGGGGGCTGCGGGCGCTGAAGCTCGGATTCGCGCTGCGCTATGAGCCGGCTGCCCGCGGCGAGCACGAGTTCGTCCTCGACACTCCGGGGCGGCTCAATGCGGCCCGGCTCGAGGGCTACGGCGACGCGCTGCTCCTGCAGCAACACCCCGACGCCGGCGCCGCCGTGATTCCGCTCGTGATCGAGCCGCCGACTGCCGGGCTGAAGCCGGCGCTATGGCGCCGGACCCCCATCCGCGCGGCGGCGGTGCGGCTCCTGGCGGCGCTGGAATGGGGAAACCTACGGCTCTCCTGGGTGCGGCTGTTCAACCTCGGGCAGCGTCTGGAATACGAGCGCGGGGTCAGCGAAGCGGGGCTGCCGGCCGCGGGGCCGGAGCCACTGCTGAAAGTCGATCTCGACAGTACCGCCGCAATTCCCGCCCCCACCGTTGCCGCACCGACCGTGAGCGTCCGCGTCGGCGGCGCCGAGGTCGCGCGGGTGCGACCGGCGCTCGGTCAGTGGGGGCCGGGGCTGAGCGAGCAGATCCTGACGGCGACGCCGTGGCCGGCCCTGGAGCGGGCGGCGCTGGCGACCGGCTGCTTCCCCGAACGCGACGAATCCCACGATCAGGCCGCTCACACCCTGGTCATCGACGACCTCGGCGATCGGGGTTGGCAGGGGGTGATCGCGGCCGCCGTCGCCGCCCGCGGCTCCGAGCTGGTGGCGGTGAGGATGCCCGGGGTCGGCGCCGAGCCCGGCTGGCTCGAGCAGGCGCTGGTCGGGTTCGAGGGGGAGGGGGTCGGCGTCATCCTCGGCCGCGGCCTGCCCGACGGCGCCCCGCCGGTGCCCCTGGCGCTGCACGGACGTGGAGAGAGTGGCGAGAGCGTCCCGTGCGAGGCCGAGCTCGACCCCCACTACCTCGTCTTCCGCCGCGCGCTGCTGCCGGCGCTGATCGACGCCGCGCGACTCCCCGGTTTCAGAGCGCCGGTCCAGGCGCTGGTCACGGACGCGCTCGAAGGCGGTTGGACGGTCGGCTACCGCGACATCCAGGAACTCCGGGGCGAACCCGCCCGCGGCTTCGAGGCCGGCCTCGCCGGCGCCGCCGAACAGGTCAGCCGCGCCCCGCGCCCGGGCCGGGCCGCCGCCGCCGAGCTGCGTCGCGCCACCGCCGTGCTCGCCTGGCACCTGCTGCGTCGCCGCGGCCGCCGCCTCGCCGTCGAAACCTACGCCGGCACGCTGCTCGGAGTGGCCAGCCCGGGACGGCCCCGGCGGATCGCCCAGCGCATCGTCAGCAAGGCCGTGGCGCCGCCGAGGTTGTAGCCGACCGCCGAGGCCCAGGCGGCGCCGGTGGCGCCGTGGCTGGGGATCAGGATCAGGTCGAGACCGGTCGTCACGACCAGGGTCACCAGGGCGTAGATCGAGGCAACCCCCGGCTGGTTGGCGCCGGCCAGGCGGTTGGTGATCATGCGCAGGACGACCAGGCCCGGAACGCCGATCGAGAGGATCCGAGTCAGCGCGGCGGCGCTGTCATAGCGTTCACCGAAGAGCAACTGGACAAGGGGCCCGGCGACCAGCGCCAGCAGCGCCGCGGCGGCGGAGCTGGCGAGCACGGTGAGGATCAGCTTGCGGCGGAAGGGGTTGCCGACGCCCTCCTTGGCCGAGTCGAGGAAGACGATCAGCCCGATCGCGGCGGTCGCCAGCAGGATCCCCTCCGAGAGCGAGGCGGCGATCGAGTAGACGCCGACCGCGGCGGTGGTCCCGAGCCAGCCGAGGATCAGCTGATCGAAGCGGAGGGTGATCAGGTTGAGCAGCTGGATCGTCGAGTAGCGCAGCCCGTAGCTGATCCATTCCCGCGCCTGCGCGAGGTTGGGGCGAGCGACCCCGTCGCGGCGGAAGAGATAGGCGCCGCCGAGCGTCGCGACCAGCAGGTGAAAGCCCGCCCAGGGGGTGAACATCGTCGTCAGGCCGGTCTCGCCGGCCAGGTCGAGGGCGACGATCGCCAGCGCGGCGGCGAGGATCGGCGCCATCCGCAGGACCCCGGCGAGGATGAAGCGCTCACAGCCGTAGGCGAACCAGGAGAGGAAGATCAGCAGCACGATCGCCCCGGTCTCGCCGAAGACGAGCGCGATCGAAGGCGTCGGCGAGTGCGACAGGTGCATCACCAACGGCGTCAGCGCGGTGAGCACGACGGCGGCGAAGCCAGAGGCGATCGCCGAGGCCCCGAGCAGGGCCGAGCGCTGCTCCGGCGCCGCCGCGGCGCCGCGCATCACCGCCCCCGGCAGGCCCAGGGTGGCGATGTAGGCGCCGATCTGGGGGATCAGGGTGAGCAGCACGAACTCGCCGCGCACCGAGGGGTCGACCGCGCGCGAGACGACGATCGTGAGGACGAAGGCGCTCGCCGCCTGCCCACCCATGCTGAGGAAGGCGACGCCGGCGCGGCGCAGGAAGGCCGGGAGCTTCACGCGGCAAGAATACGGCGGTTCATCGACTAGGCTGCGCGGCCACCGTGCCCCTGACGACAGTCGATCCCGCCAGGCCCCCGCTCACGGGTACTCGCTGCCCGCACTGCGTCGGCGCCCTCGAGACGGTCGCCGACTCCGGCTTTCACTGCCCCGACTGCGGCCGTGACTTCGACGCCGGCCCCTATCCGGGGACGCTCGCCTTCTCCAAGGTCGGCGCCAACTTCGCGCAGCCGCTCGACGCCGAGATCCTGCCACGGCTGATCCCGGCACTCGACCGCCTCGACCCGCCCGCCTGCTCGGAGCGGGTGATCGAGCGCACCGCCAGGGAGCTCGGGATCCCGGTCGGCAACCCGGTCTGGGAGGGGCGCGCCGACCTCGCCCGCCTGCTGCTCGGCGGCGAGGGCACAGTCGCCCTGGACATCGGCTGCGGCTTCGGCACCTTCGCCACCGCGACCGCGCGCTCGGCCGGGCACCTCTTTGCCACCGACCGCTCGCCCGTGCGGGTCGCCCTGACCGCGGCCCGTGCCCGCGCCGAGGGACTCGACAACCTCACCGCCTTCGAGACCAACGGCGTCGGCTTGCCGATCGGCGACGGCATCTGCGACCTGGTCACGATCGTCGGCGTGCTCGAGTGGGCCGGGGTTGGCAGCGGCGATGCCGATGCCGCCCAGCGCCGCATGCTGGCCGAGGTGCGGCGGGTGCTGAAACCGGGCGGGACGCTGCTACTGGGGATCGAGAACCGCTACGCCGCCCACTACTTCGCCGGCGCCCGCGAGGACCACACCGACCTGCGCTTCTCCTCCCTCCTCCCCCGTCCCCTCGCGGACCTCTACAACCGCCGCGCCAAGGGGGAGCCGTTCGAGACCCCGACCCACTCGCGCGAGGCGCTGCGGGAACTGCTGCGCGACGCCGGGCTGCAGGCGCGGATCGCCGCCGTCCTCCCCTCCTACCAGCAGCCACGCTTCGCCTTCGACGAGGCCGACGCCCGGGCCGGGCTCGACTTCTACGTCAAGCACGCCTTCCACGCCACCTCGACCGCGCGCCGGCTCGCCGGCCGCGCCCTCCTGCATGGCTCCGCCAACCGCGCCACCTCCCTGCTGCCTTCCTTCTGGGCGGTGGCGACGAAGGAAGGCGAGCCGCCGCGAGTGCCGGGTCTGATCACCGGCTCCCCCTACTGCGACGGCGCGATCAAGGCGATCGACTGGGAGGCGAAGCGGGTCATCGCGAGCAGCCGCCGTGGCGGCGAGGCGCTGCGCTCCGAGACCCTGGTCGACGGCTGGAACGGGCGGCGCTGGGTCGATTGGCCGCTGCGTGCAGGCCACCGGGCCGAGCGCCGGCGTCGACTGATGGCGATGGTTCAGAGCCATCTCGAGAAGGCGGCGGGGGGAGCCACGGCGCTGCCCACCGGTGCCGGCGACGAGCAGGCGCGCCAGGGTCTGGAGCTGGCCACCCGACTCGACGCCACCGACCGCGGCCACTGCGTCGGGCTACTTGAGGCGGTCCCGGCAACCGCCCCCGGTTACCGCGAGCACGGCGACCTGATCCTCAACAACATCGTCATCGCCGGCAAGCGGATGACCCTGGTCGACCGTCCGGCCGAGGAGACGACCGCGGTGATCGGGCGCGACGTCACCGTCGCCGTGCTCGACCTGATGTCGGTCCGGGCCGGCCGCAAGCAGCTCGACCTCAGCGCCGGTCTTGAAGCGCTGACGGCCGTGCGGGGCGAGGAGGCAGCGGCGATCGGGCGCCTGCTGCGAGCCGGTTTCGCCGGCGTCGGCGATGAGCACGTCCAGAGCCTGATGCTGGCCGGCGTCCTCCGCCACTGCGCCGATCACGGCGCCATCGTCGGCCTCGATGACTTCCTCGCCGCCGTCGCCGGCGGCGGCCTCGAGCGCTCGCTGCGCGCGCTCGGCTTCGCCGCTTAGACCCTCCTAGCCGCTCTGCTCGGCGCTCCAGCGGTGTTCGGGCACCAGCAGGCCGGTGCCGCCGACCGGGCCCTCGACCCGCAGCGGGTAGGTCTGCCAGTGGTAGTCGTAGGCGTGCTCCCAGGAGGACTCGAAGACGCCGACGTCGAGCGAGTAGTCGCCGGCGGGCAGATCGAGGCGCTCGATCGCGAGACCGACCCGGGCCGAGCTGACCTTCTGGCCGACGCTGAAGCCGTCGGCGCCGGTCGAGAGATCGAAGACGATCGCCTGGTCGGCCGCTCGGCGCAGAGAGACGACGAAGATCGGACTCTCGATCGCCCCCGCGGCGGCGCGGATCGTGGCGCTGACCCGCAGCGGCTCCCCGGTGCGGACCGTGCCGGCGGCGGAGAGGCCGTGGATCTCGACCTCCTCGACCGTCATCTCCTGCGAGCCAAAGCGGTTCTCGCGCAGGCGCAGGCCGTCTTCCTGACCGGCGCTTCCAACCGGGGTGCGCTCGTAGGTCAACTGCGAGGAGGCCTGCTCGTATTCCTCGATGACCGCGTCGACGTCGCCGATCGCCCGCAGGTCACCGTGATGCAACCAGGCGACCTGGTCGCAGTTGGAGGCGACCTCCTCCAGCGAGTGCGAGGCGAGGACGAGGCTGGTGCCGCCTTCGCGCAGCTCCTCGATCCGGTCCTGGCACTTCTGGCGGAAAGCGAGATCGCCGACCGCGAGCACCTCGTCGAGGATCAGCAGGTGCGGGCGCAGCGTCGCGACGACGCCGAAGGCGAGGCGCAGTTTCATCCCCTCGCTGTAGGTGCGAACGGGGTATTCGACGAACTCGTTGAGCTCGGCGAAGTCGAGCATCGCGGCCCGGCTTGCCAGCGCCTGGCGCCGGGTCATCCCCGCCACCAGCGCCGCCGTCAGGGCATTCTCCTCACCGGTCAGTTGCATGTCGAAGGAGGAGCCGAGGTTGAGCACCGTCGCGGTGTCGGGATGGACCTCCATGCGCCCGCGGGTGGGCCGGCCCAGACCGGCGGCTAGACGTAGGAAGGTCGACTTGCCGGCACCGTTGTGGCCGATCACCCCGAGGCTCCCCCCCGCCGCCAGGTCGAGGCTGAGATCGCGCAGGGCCCAGCGCTTCGGGCGCTTGCTGCCGCCAAGCGCCGGCACCCGGCGGACAAAGACGCCACGCAGGGTGCGCGGCTGCCGCCCCCAATCCGGGTAGGCCTTCCAGACGCTCTCGAAGTGGAGGACGCTCATAGCTCGTCGACGAAGCCGGAACGGAAACGGCGGAAGACGGCGAGTCCGATCGGCAGGGCCAGGATCGTCGCCCCGGTCGCGATCGAGACATCCAGCAGCGCCGGCAGCCGGTTTTCGAAGAGAACGGCGCGGTCGGCATTGACGAAGGCGGTGAGTGGATTGGCGCGGAGAATCCAGTGGAATTCCGGTGGCACGTTCTTAAGCCCGTAGAAGATCGGCGTCATGTAGAAGAGTAGGAGGAGCAGAACGCCGACCACGTTCTGGACGTCGCGGAAAAAGACGTTCGCGGTCGCGGTGAAGAGCGCGACCCCGGCGGTGAAGGCGAACTGCAGGGCGACCAGCAGCGGCAGCAGCAGCGCCGCCTCGCCGAGCCGGCCGTCGGCGGCGAGCAGGACCAGCAGGACCGGCAGCGCCATCAGCACGTCGAAGAAAGGCACCGAGACCGAGACCAGCGGCAGCGCGATCGTCGGGAATTTCGGGTTGGTGACGAAATGCGAGTTGGAGACGACGCTGTAGGAGGAGGTGAGCAGCGCCGTCTGGAACCAGGTGAAGATGATCAAGCCGGTGAAGACGAAGACCGGGTAGTCCTCGATGTTGAGGTGCAGGACCTTGGAGAAGAGAAAGACCAGCACCGCCAGCTGGGCGAGCTGGCGCATCAGCGGCCAGGCCCAGCCGAGCAGGGTGTTGCGGTGGGCGCTCGCCAGCTCGCGGCGCACCAGGTGGAGAACGAGGTCGAGCAGGTGGCGACGCGAGCGACGGGGAACGGCGACGCTGACGACGGGCTCCTTGGCGATGTCCATGCTGGAGGTGGCGGCCATCTACCGACTAGCGTAGTCATGGTGGTTCGCATAAGCCTCAGCGCCAGGGGGGTCGCCCTCGTGGCGGGATCGATCGTCGCCTGGGCGTTGGCCGCCGCCGCGCCGGCCGTGGCCGTGCCCGTGGTGGCCGCCGACTACTACGGAATCAACTCCGGCGCGGCCTTCTCCGGCAGCCCATCCGGCTGGGACCGGGCGGCAGCCGAAATCGCCCAGCTCGGCGTCGGCACCGTCCGCCGCGACGCCTTCTGGTCGGCGATCGAGCCGACGGCGCCGCACCGTGGCGTCCACAGCTACCGCTGGCACCGAACCGACCTTCTCGTCGCCGCCCTCGCCCGAAGCGGCCTGCGCTGGTACCCGATCCTCGACTACGGAGTCGCCTGGGCCGATCACGGTGACTGGCAGGCGCCGCCGACCGCGGCCCACGTGCGCGACTACGCCGCCTTCGCCGGCGCCATGGCGGACCGCTACGGCGTCGGCGGCAGCTTCTGGCGCGCTCACCCAGGGCTGCCGACCGTGCCCGTCTCCAACTACGAGATCTGGAACGAGCCCAACGTCCGCCACTTCTGGCCGCACCAGTCGTACGCCCCCGCTCGCCTGGCGCGGATGTACCTCGGCGCGCGCACGCGGGTCGAAGCGGCGGATCCGGACGGCCAGGTGGTCCTCGGCGGCCTCAGCGCGATCGGCGTCGAAGGGTTCCTGGCGCGGATGGTGCGAGCGCAACCGCGGCTGCGCGATCGGCTCCAGGCGGTTGCCTTCCACCCTTACGGGGGCGGCGATCACGCCGGCCTCAGCACCACCTACACCAGGATCCGCGCCCTGCGCGCCGCCCTCGACCGCCTCGTCCCCTCGCACCCGGTCCCGATCGAGATCACCGAGACCGGCTGGGCGGTGCCGCCGGTACCCGAATCCTGGCGCGCCCGCCGCCTCGCCCGCCTCGCCACCGAGCTGCCCGGTTCCAACTGCGAAGTCACTCGCTTCATCGTCTTCGACTGGCGCAACGACAGCTCCAGCCCAGCCTCGACCGCGGGCTTCGGGATCGTCCGCGGCGACGGCAGCTTCACCGCCTCGGCCCGGGCCCTGCAGCGGGCGATCGCGAAGATGCGCGGTGGCGTGGTCGCCCGCGCCGTCCCCGACCCGGAGGAACTCAGCTGTGGCCAACGCTGACGTCGCCCTTGCCCACGACTACCTGCTCACTCCGCGCGGGGCCGAGCGCACCTTCGCGACGATGGCGGAGTGCTGGCCGACGGCGCCGATCCACACCCTGCTCTACGACCCGCCGGCGATCGGCGATCTCTTCGGCGAGCGCCGGATCCAGGTCAGCCAGTTGCAGCGCCTCAATGCCAGCCAGGGCGACTTCCGCCGGCTGCTGCCGCTGCTGCCGCTGGCGGCCGAGCGCCTGGTTCCCGGCACACCGCGCCTGGTCGTCTCCAGCAGTAGCGCCTTCGCCCACGGCGTCAGGCTCCCGGACTCCTCGGTCCACGTCTGTTACTGCCACTCGCCCTTCCGCTACGCCTGGCACGAGCGGGCGCGGGCGCTGGAGGAGGCGAAGTCCTGGCAACGGCGGCCACTGGCGTTGACGCTGGACTGGATCAAACGCTGGGACCTGCGCGCCGCCGCTCGCGTCAGCCACTACATCGCCAACTCCCGGATCACCCAGCGGCGGATCGCCGAGTTCTACGGCCGCGAGGCCGCGATCGTGCACCCGCCGGTCGCCGTTCACCGCTTCTGCCGCCGCCAGCCCGAGGACTACTTCGTCTTCGTCGGCGAGGTGACCCGCCACAAGCGGGTCGAGCTGGCGATCGAAGCGGCGCGGCGGGCCGAGGTGCCGCTGACCGTGGTCGGCTCCGGCCCCGACCTGGAGCGGCTGCGAGCCCTGCACGGCGAGCGGATCCGCTTCACCGGCCGCGTCAGCGATGCGGAGCTGGTCGAGCTGGTCGCCCGCGCCCGCGCCCAGATCGTCCCCAACGTCGAGGAGTTCGGCATCGCCGCGGTCGAGGCCCAGGCCGCTGGACGGCCGGTCGTCGCCGCCGGCGCCGGCGGCGCCCTGGAGACGGTGCTGGACGGTGAGACCGGGATCCTGGTCGAGCCCGACTCGATCGCCGCCCTCGCCACCGCGCTCGGCGACGGTGAGTTCGATCGCTTCGACCCCGACCGCATCCGCGCCAACGCCGAGCGCTTCTCGGTCCCCTCCTTCCAACGCAAGCTCGGCGCGGAGGTCGCCAGACTCTCGGGCTACACCATCACGGCGCCGCCGACGGGGACGATCTCCGAGTAGATCTCCAGCAGCGCCCCGACATGGTTGGCGACCGAGAAGGCCGCCGCGCGCGCGTGCCCGGCGGCGGCGAGGCGATCGCGGTGCGCGCGGTCAGCCAGCAACCGATCGAGCGCCGCGATCCAGGGGTCAGGGTCCTCCGGCGCCAGCAACAGGCCGTCGACTCCGTCGCTGACGATCTCTGTGGTGCCACCGACGTCGGTGGCCAGGACCGCGGTTCCGACCGCCATCGCCTCGATCACGGCGCGGCCGAAAGGCTCCTGCCAGGACGGCATCAGCAGCGCCTCGGAAGCGGCCATGATCGCCGGCACGTCGCCGCGCTCGCCGAGGAAGCTGACGTGGTCCTCGACCCCGAGCCCGGCGCTGAGCTCGTGCAGTTCGCGCCGGTAGGCCTCGTTGTTGAAGCGGGTCGCCTTGTCGACGAACTTGGCCGAGCCGGCGAGGGCCAGGTGCGCGTCGTGGCCGCGCTCGCGCAGCCCGGCCAGCGTCCGGATCGCGGTGTCCTGTCCCTTCCACGGCGTGATCTGCGCCACCACCGCCAGCAGCCGCGCGCCCTCGCCGAGGCCGAGCTCGCGCCGGACCGCGGTCGCGTCGACCTGGTCGGAGTCGAAGCGGTCGAGGTCGACCGGGTTGTGGACGACGGTGGTGCGGGCGCCGCCGCCCCTCAGCGGCAGGTGCCGGCGCGTGTACTCGGAGTTGGCGACGACGATGTCGGCCTCGGCCGCGAGCAGGCGGGTCGTCATTGTCGACATCGCACCGGGCGGCAGCACGTCGCGGATGTGGGCGAGCAGGGGCGGGCCGCCGATCCGGTGGGCGAGGGCGGCGACGAGGCCGGCGCGGATCGAGTTGGCGTGGATCAGGTCGATGCTGAGCTCGTCGCCCGCCTGCCGCACTTCGAGCGCCGCCCGCATCAGGTCGCGCACGGCGGCCGGGGTGTAGACGGGATGCAGCTTCAGGCTCCCGGCCGTCCCCCGCACCGGCACCCAGGGCACCGCGGCCGCCTTACCGGCCTGCTCCAGCGACCCCTCCGGGCAGGCGAGGATCGGCAGCACCTCGTCGGGCAGCCCACCCAGAAGCAGCATCAGCGAGTGCTCGCCGCCGCTCATCTGGCTGGTGTGGTTGAGGTAGAGGACCCGGCGGCTCACTGCCCCGTCCTCTTCGCGGCGAACAAGCTCAGCGCTCCCGCAGCACCTGGGCCGGCACGCCGGCGACGACCGTCCGCGGGGGCACCGACTTCGTCACCACGGCGCCGGAGGCGACGATCGCGTCCTCGCCGATCTCGACTCCGGGCAGGACCAGCACCCGCATCCCCAGCCAGGCGCGGGCGCCGATCTTGACCGGCGCCGAGAACATGCCCTGGCGCTGGATCGCGACCCCGACCTCGTCGCTGCGGTGGGTGTGGCTGAGCAGCACGCTCTCGAACCCGATCAGAACCTCGTCGTCGAGCTCGAGCCCGCCGCGGGCGTCGAGGGTGACGTCACGGGCGACGATGACGCCGGTGCCGATGCTGAGTCCGGACAGGTTGAGGACGCGGCAGCCGCGGCCGACGAGGCTGCCGTCGCCGTAGGCCTGGGCGTGGCGGGCCAGGTAGCGAGCGCGAGGCTCGTTGCCGATGCGGCTGGGCAGATGCCGAAGGAGCTCATTGAAGAGGCGGGCCATCTGGGGGGCGAGAGACTACTCGTGATGACCTGGCCCGAGCGGGTGGCCGACGGCGCAGCGCCTATTCTCCCGGCATGTACGCCCTGCGCAGGAGCGTCGGCGGCCTCTCGCCGACGACGCTGCTCCCGATCGCCCTCGCCGCCGGGCTGCTGGGTTGGCTGGCCGTCGCCGCGCCTGGGTTCGGCCTCGCCCTGGCCCTCGCCACCTGCGCCGCCGCCGTCTTCGCGATCGTCGATGTCAGCCCGCGGGGCTGGGCGATCGCGCTGGCGCTGGCGGGCCATCTGCTCGCCGGCCCGCTCTACGTGCGCGGCATCGTCTCCGGATCCTTCGCTGGGCTGCTCGACCTGCTGATCCTCGTCGCCTTCGGCCTGCTGGCCTTCGAAGCACGCTCACGACCGCGACCTTGGCGCGTCGCCGTCCTCGCGCTCGCGGCCCTGGTCATGATCCAGGCCTTCAACCCGATGCTGCCCTCGCTCAGCTACGGGCTGACCGGAGCGCGGCCGATCGTCGTGCCCCTGCTGCTGCTGGTGGCGGTCGGCAGCGGCCGGCTCAATCGCAACGACGAGCGTCTGGTGATCGCCGTCGGCCTGCTCGGCTGGGCCTTCAACGTCTTCTTCGCCGGCCGCCAGCTGCTGGTCGGCTTCACCCCCACCGAAGTGGCCTGGATCCAGTCCACCCACGCCACCTACCTGGTCGGCGAACAGATCCGCCTGCTCGGCGCTACCCGTTCCAACCAGGACTTCGCCTTTCTCGTCGCGATCGCCTTTCCGGCCGTCTGCGCCTGCGCACTGGCGCGTGGCAAACGGCTCAGCTGGCGACTCGGCTTCAGCCTCCTCACCCTCGCCACGCTCGCCGTCCTGGTCGGCTCACTGGTCCGCTCCGGACTGGTCGCCGGGGTCATCGGCGCCCTTGGCGTGGCGACGGTGATGGCTCGTAACCGGCTCGCTCGCCGACGCCTGCTCGGCGCCGGCCTCGGTCTCGCCCTGATCGTCTGGCTGGTCGCCGGCTTCGGCCTTGGCCTGGTCCTTCCCCACAAGGAGGCGGAAACCGTCAGCGCCCGCGTCGTCTCCGTCTTCGAACCGGGCCAGGACTACGCCTTCCAGCAGCGACAGACCGTGGTCTGGCCGCATGTAGTGCACGAGATCGGCGCCCATCCGCTCGGCGCCGGCGCCGGCTCGGCCGGACCCCTCAGCCAGACCCGCGAAGACGCCCCGCTGGGCTCGCTGGTACCCGACAACGGCTACCTGCTGATGGCCGTCCAGTTCGGGCTCCCCGGGCTGGCGCTGTTCGTGCTGGCGCTGGCGCTGCTGGCGGTGGAGCTCTGGCGTCGCGCGAGCAGGGGAGCGCTGGCCGCGGCAGCCGCCTTCGGCGCCGTGGTCGCGCTCTGCGTGGCGATGGTCACCGGCAACTTCGTCTCCCTGGTGAGTCCCAGCTGCGCCTGGGCGGTCCTGGTCGGGCTCGGCCTGCGGGCGGAGGCATCGGGGCGCGCGCCTGTCGGCGAGTCGAGGCCGGCGGTGGCCCGTCCATGAGACTGCTGATCGTCGCCGCCCCGATGATCTCGCGCGGCGGCGTCTACTCGTGGCTGGGAGAGGCGACGCCGATCCTGCGCGCGGCGGACTGGACGGTCGGGGTACTGTGGGCGGCGCGAGTCGAGGCCACGCCGGCCAGCGCCGACTGGGAAGCGCGGGTCGAGGAGTCCGGCGGCCGGCTGGCCCGCGTCCGCGCCCTGCCACAGGCGGTGGACAGCGCCGTCGCGGACTTCGCCCCCGACCGGGTGCTGTCGGTCCTGCCGCAGTCCGACCTCGCCTGCGCGCGGTCGCTGCGGGGGACGGTCCCGTGGGCGGCGATGGTCCACGGGCGGCCCTACCCGGCACCGGGCGAGGGCGGCGCCGCCCGCCGTCTGGGCTGGCGGGCCGCGGTCAAGTGGGCCTACGGCCACGCCGATCGGGTCTTCGCGGTATCCGACGCATTGGCCGAGACCCTGCGCGAGGACCTCGAGCTGGGCCAGGTCACGACCGTCCACAACGGGGTCGAGATCCCGCCGGCCGCGGAGCTGAGGCCGCGACCGGGCCGCACCGTCGGCTTCCTCGGCCGGCTCTCGACCGAGAAGGCGCCTGATCTCTTCCTCGAGGCGGTGCGCGGGGTCGAGTGCGACGCCCGCGTGTTCGGTGACGGGCCGCTGCTCGCTCAGACCCGGGCGCAAGCCGCGGCAATGCCCCGGGTCACGATCGAGGGCTGGACCGACCGCGACCTGGCGCTCGAAGCGATCGACCTGCTCATGCTCAGCTCCCGTCGCGAGGCATTCCCGCTTGCCTGCATCGAGGCCGGCGCCCGCGGCATCCCCATCCTCGCCCGCGATGTCGGCGGCATCCGCGAGGTCCTCGACGACGACCCCGAGCTGGGCCGGCACTGCCTCCTGCCCGCCTCCGCCTCGCCGGCGGAGTTCGGAGCTCGGCTGACGGCACTGCTCGACGACACCGAGCTGCGCCTCGACCTCGGCCGGCGCTTGCGCCAGACCGTTTCCGAGCGCTTTGCCCTGCCCGGCCAGGTGCACGAGCTGGGCCGCTTGCTGAGCGCGACAGCACCCGCTAAGAGCGCTGGTAGCTTGTGACGCCGATGGACGCTACCCCGCAGGGTGAGGGCACCTACATGACGTTTTTCATCGGCGCCCTGCGCCGTCGCTGGCTGGTCGTCCTCGCCTGCCTGCTCGTCACCGCCGGCGTCGCCCTGCTGATCTCTCTACAGGCCTCGAAGGAATACTCGGCCAAGGCCGAAGTCCTGTTCAGCGAAACCCATTACGACCAGGTCCTGTTCGGCTCCAGCGCGCCGCCCGCCCCGGACGCCAATCGTCAGGCGGCGACCAACCTGAAGCTGGTCGACCTCGAAGCGGTCAGCGAGCGCACCGGCCGTAGGCTCGGCATCTCCAGCGGTGAAGTGCGGGAAGCGATCGCCGTCGCCCCGCAGGGGGAATCGGATTTGATCTCGGTCACCGCCACCTGGTCGGACGCCGACTTCGCGGCCGAACTCGCCAACACCTACGTGCGCCAGTACATCGGCCTCAGCCGCGCGGCCGAGCAGGCGCAGCTGCGCCAGGCCCAGCGCGTGGTCGAAGCTCAGGTCGAAGCGATGTCGGCCTTCGAACGGGAAGGGGCCGACGGCGAACTGCTGGAAAGCCGCGCCAATCAGCTGCGGGTGCTGGCGGCCCTGCAGACCGGTGGCGCCGAACTCGCCTCGGCCGCCGTCCCCCCCGGCGAACCGTCCTCGCCCAACCACAAACGCGACCTGCTCCTCGGTGTCGCCCTCGGCCTGCTTTTCGGGATCGGCCTGGCGCTGCTGATCGACCGCCTCGACCGGCGGCCGAGAACGACCGACGAGATCGGCGAGGCGCTGCGGGTCCCGGTTCTGATCTCCGTCCCCCTCAGCCGGGGAGCCGAGACCGACGGCAGCCTCGACCCGGCCAGCGCCGACGTCTTCCGCTCGTTGCACGCGAACCTGCGCTTCCTCCAGGGCGATCGCGCCCTGCGCTCGGTCATGTTCGCCTCGCTGGACTCGGCCGACGGCCGTTCGCGGGCGGCCTGGCAGCTGGCGGCCGCGGCCGCCGACGGGGGCTCGCGGGCGTTGGTCATCCACGCCGATCTGCGCTCCCCCAGCGCCGAGCCGGGCCTGACCAACGTGATCGCCGGCGGCGCCATGCTGCAGGAGGTCGTAACCCGTCGCACCCAGGTCGGCGCCGGTGGGATCGACGTGCTCGAGGCCGGGCCGGCAGCCGGCTCGCCGATGAGCCTGCTGGCGACTCCGCGGATGACCGAACTGCTGACCCTGGCCCGCGAGAGCTACGAGTTCGTCGTCGTCGACGCGCCACCCCTGGGCTCGGTGCCCGACGGGATTCCACTGGCCAAGGGCGTCGACGGAGTGGTCGTGGTGGTCCGCGCCGGCAGCCACTCCAAGCAGTCGCTGAGGGGCCTGCGGACCGAGCTCGACCAGCTGGGTGTCGCGGTCGTCGGTGCCGTGCTCACCGGTTCCCGTTCCTCGATCGCCCGCTACGGGCCGGTCGAGGCGCCCCCGCTCCACCCCGTCTGAGCGGGTTCAGCGGCCGACGACGGCGCGGTAGACGTCGGCGTGCGCGGCGGCCATCCGCGCCATCGTGAACCGCTGCGCCTGCAGGCGCCCGACCTGGCTGAGGCCGGTCCGCAGGGCCGCGTCGCCAGCCAGCCGCAGCAGCCCTTCGGTCCAGCCGCGGACGTCTTCGGCGTCAACCCGGAACGCGGCTTCGCCCAGCGTCTCGTCCATCGCCGTGCCCCGCGAGCAGATCGTCGGCACCCCCCGCGCCATCGCCTCCAGGGGCGGCAGCCCGAATCCCTCGGCATGGGACGGGAAGGCCATGAAGGCGGCATCGGCGTAGAGCGCCTCGCGGGCACCATCGGAGACGTGGCCGAGCACGTCCACGCCCTCGACGCTGGTCAGCGCCGAGATCAGGCGCTTGGAGCGAAAGCCGGGCGGGCCGGCGAGCTTCCAGCGCAGATCGAGACCGCGCCGGCGGGCCAGCTGGAACGCACGCAGCAGCGTCAACAGGTTCTTGCGGGGATTGATCTCGGAGAGGGTGAGGAAATAGGGCGCGTCGACCCGCAGCGGCGCCGGCGCGACCGCGGGCGCGATCGCCGGGTGGATCACCCGCAGATCGAAATCAGCCGCCGCCGGGACGTGGGCGAGCAGGCGCGAGCGGGTGTACTCGGAGACGCAGACGATCGCCGCCGGCCGCTTCGCGATCGCCGCCTTCAGCATCGCCGTCTTGAAGCGCCGCACCGAGGCGGGCAGCCAGACCGGTACATCGAGGAAGAAGAGGTCGTGGACCGTGACCACGTAAGCCTGATCGCTCAGCAACAGGGGCCGGCAGTCGCCCATGTGAACCAGGTCCATCGAGCGAGCGAGGGCGGGAATCGCGCCCTGCTCGTAGGCGAAGCGGCCGTAGCGGCCGCCGAAAGCGGCCGGCTTGGAGCGCCGCCGGACCTGGACCGCGCCAGGCGCCGGTGGCGGGGCGCCACCACCGATCACCACGAGTTCGTCCCCGGCGTCGAGCGCCAGCGGCAGCGATTCGCTGAGGCTGCGCATCACCGTGGCGATCCCGGGAGCCTCGTTGCGGTGGGCGGCAAGCAGTATGCGCATGGTCAGGAGGTGGTGGCGACGCGGGCGAGAGCCCCCTCGACAGCCTCGAGATGCGTCGACCACCGATACGCGGAACTTGAGCTTAATAAGGAAGCAGAGCGGTCGCTGACGATAGCGGGCTTGCGGTCGAGCTCAGTCAGGGCCGCCAACAATGCCGCGCTGTCGCCCGCAGCGAAAACCGCCGCCTGCGGCGTCTCCGGCAGCCCTCCGCGGTCGCTGACCACGGCCGGCAGGCCGCGGACGGCGGCCTCAACCGCCACCAGAGTCGCCGGCTCCTCCCACTCACTGGGGATCACCAGCAGGTCGAGCCCGTCGAGAAAGGCGTCGCGCCCACCCTCGCCCACCTCACCGGCAAAGGAGATTCTCGGATCGCGGCCGGTGGCGGCCCGCACCTCCCCCTCCAGCGGTCCGGCGCCGGCGAGCGCCAGCGTCCATCCCGCCGGCATCGAGGCGACTGCGCGCAGCAGCGTCCGCACTCCCTTGTGCGGAGAGAGCGCCCCGAGATAGCCCAGGCGCAAGCGGCCAGGCTCGGGCTGCCGCAGGCGCTCGCTCCCAGGCGCGGCGCCGTGGCGAATCGTCAGCGCCCGCGCCGGGACGGCGACCGCGTACTCGAGGTGGCGCTCGCGGACGAAGTCCGAGGGCGCGATGAGGAGGTCGAGGCGGCGGCGGATCGCCCTGACGCGGACCGCGCGCTGCAGGCGACACCCGGCGCAGCCGCCGCCGCAGGGGCTCCCCGCCCGGGTCATCGTCACCCGCGCGCAAAGCAGGTTGAAGTCGTGAGCGGTGTGGACGTGCGGCAGGCCGGCAGCGGCAACGGCGGTGAAGACCGCGGCCGAGAGCAGTTGCGGCTCGTGGCTGTGGACGACATCCGGGGGCTCTTCTTCCAGCCCCCCACGCAGCTCGCGGTGCACGGCCGGCAGCCACTGCTCGCGCAGGTGCCAGCCGGTGCGACGCGCCATCGAGGCGGTCGGGTCCAGCTCCGACATCGCGGGAAGCCGGCGGCACTCGACGCCGGCGATCGAACCGGCATCGCCCGAGTACATCGTCACCCGGTGTCCCCTCGCGGCCAGCGAAGCGGCCAGCGTCGCCGCGTAGCGCTCGGCGCCCCCCCGCCCCCGGCCGGGCAGGAAGTTGGAGGTCATCGCGATCCGCACCCGCTCAGGGGCTCCCGGCGGGAACGCGTCCGCGCTCGAGCCATTCCCACTCGCGATAGCGGCCCGCACCCGGTGCCTCCTGCCCGCGACCAAGCCGGCCCATCACCGGCTCGCCGCCGAGGACCGCGGGGGCACGAGCGAGGTCGCGGCCGGAGCGGAAACGCACGCCGGTGCGCAGGTAGGCCACCGCGGCCTGGCGGCGGCGGCCCGCCCGACGATGACTGGAGGCGATCCAGCGCCACCAGTTGACGTCGCCAAGCTCGGCCCCGGTGGCCGCCTCCAAGCCACGGTGGCGTTCGCGCAGCAGGGCGAACTCACGCAGCACCGAGTCGGTATCCACCAAGTGGAGGTTCTCTGCGTGCTCGACGTAGGCGACCAGCACCTGTGAGCAGGCCGCGGCTTGCCGGCCCGGACACAGACGCAGCCACATGTCCCAGTCGGCCAGCACCGAGAACTCGGCGTCGAACCCGCCGGCCTCGAGGAGCGCCTGACGGCGGGCGACGACCGAGGACGGCGTCCCGATCGAGTTGGAGCCAAGCAGAGCTTCTTCCAGATGCCCTGCCTCAGGCGCCTCCAGCACCCGCTTGAAGCGCAGCGAATCATCGACGACGACCTGGCTCGTGTAGGAGACCTCGGCATCGGCGGCGGCCAGCGCGTCCAGCTGGCGCCGGCACTTATCGGGCGCCCAAAGGTCGTCATCGTCAAGCAAGGCCACCCATGGCGCGGCCGCGCGCTCGATCCCGAGATTGCGCGCCGCCGCCACCCCGGCGTGCGCCTGGCGCACGACTCGCACCCGCTCGTCGGCGATCGCCTCGGCCCGCTCGGCGCTGTCGTCGCTGGAGCCGTCGTCGACGACCAGCACTTCGATCTCGACCTCACGCTGGGCAAGGGCGCTGCCGACCGCCCGCTCCAGTAGCGGCCAGCGGTTGCGGGTCGGGATCACGACCGCAAGCTCGGCGCTCATAGGCCGCCCTCCCCCGCGGTCGCCGGCACGCCCCGTAGCGCGTACCAGGCGTCAAGCGTCGCTCCCAGAAGGGCCGGTGAGCGACTGAGCGCGTTCAGCGCGGCTCCCTCGGCGAGCGTGCGCGGCCCGCGCCGCGCCGCGCGGGCGCGGGCGATCCCGGCGCGGGCCTCGCCCGAGCGCCCTCCTTTGAGGTCGGAGCGGGCAATCGAGAGCCAGGAGGCGGCGAGCCGGGCGCGCCGGCAGCGCTCCAGCGCCGGGTCGCGGAAGCGGTAGAGCTCGAAGAGCGCCGCCAGGTCGTGGCGGAAGCGGGTGTCGTCGGCGCTGATCTGCCCCGGATGCCGGCTATAGAAGACGAGCGGCGCGTCAACTGAAGCCACCCCCCAACCGGCGAGCGCCGCGTCGAGGTAGAGGACCATGTCGCCGCAGGACAGGCGCGGCCAGGGGTCACGCACGTCGGCGAGGAGCTCCCGTCGCATCACCGTGGCCGAGGGCAGCAGTCGAAAGCGAGCATCGAGCAGGATCGGCAGCGCCTCCGCGTAGGACCCGGCCAGGGGGTGCGGCGCCACCTCTCCGCCCGGTGTCTCACGATGCGCCGTCAGCACAAAGCCCGCCGTCGGGCTCGCCCGCAACCTCTCGACGGCGTGTTCGAGATAGCTCGGCTCCCAGCGATCGTCGTCATGGAGAATCGCTATGAACTGACCCTGGGCCCGTGCCAGCAGGGCTTCGTGGTTACCCGCGAAGCCAAGCGCCGGCACGTTGCGGCGGTAGTCGACGCGAGGGTCGGCAACAGCGGCGGTCACCTCGGACCCCTCGCCGCCATCGTCGCCGACGAGCACCTCGATTGCGCTCAGCGACTGCGCCAGCACACTCTCGAGGCTTGCCGCGATGGCCGCGGCCGAGCGCGAGACCGGCATGCAAACGGAGATGAGCGGCTTCGACACCGGCCAATCCTAGGTCACCGGATTTATCTGAATCTTCACCCGGAGGAGTTCGACGGCACCCATCGGTGGGACTTTCCTTGCAGGAAAATAGGCTGATATATCCGCAATTTGCATAGAAATCGAGGTCATATGGCAACCAAAGAATCAAGTCGGCTGGACGAATTGGCCATTGCTGGCTTAAATACCTAGCTGTTACAAAGTGTCAAGTGACCTGGACGAATTGCCCAGCTCACTTGGGACGAATGGACTAGAAATCGCCGTGGGGGCCACTTCGCGGCAACCGACATTGAGGCAGGGGGCTGACTCAAGAGTCATGGAAGTTGGACGATGGATAGCCGCATCGCCAGGGGCGCCTTGATGAGCGGATCGGGTTCGCTGGTGCACGATCTTGGCCTGGTCTCGTCGCCGGCGCCGCGGGCAAATCTGGTCGTCAAGGGCCGCCACCGCGACCGCGAGTTCGTCCTGCGCCTGGCTCTGTTGATCGCCGACATGATCGCCCTCTGCCTCGCCCTTACCCTCGCCCTGGTCATCGTCGGCGGCCGCGAGATGCCGGTCACCGACTCGCTCTGGGTCCTCGTCACGCTCCCCGCCTGGGCACTACTGCTGCGTTCCTACGGCTTCTACAACAACCCGATCCGACGCTTCGAGCCGACTCATCTCGACGACCTCTTCCTCCACTTCAACGCCCTCGTAATCGGCACCCTCGGCCTCTGGCTCTTCTACAAGGCGCTGCCGATTCCGCGGCTCTCGTTCACAGAGATGCTGCTCTTCGGCATCTTCGCCCTCGTCTTCAGCAGCGGCCTGCGGGTCGTCGCCAGGCGCGTCAACCTCAGCGTCCACGGGCCGGAAAAGGTCTTTGTCGTGGCGCCGATGGACGAAGTCAAGATCCTCCGTCGTAAGTTGGTGCACCACCCCGAGTACGACATGGCGGTGCGGGGAGCAATCCTCGATGGCGGTGGCTCCGACGACGAGCTGACCCGCGACCTGGGCCTGCGCTACAGCGTCTACCTCGACGAGCTCGACTCGCTGATCGCCTCACACGCGATTGACCATCTCTTCGTCCAGCTCGACTCCGGCCACGTCTCCCAGGAGCGGGCGGCGGAGCTGATGCGAATCTGCCACAAGGCCGGAATTCGCTTCAGCATCTTCTCCAGCGCCAAGAACCTCTTCCTCCCCGGGGTCGAGGTCAACCACCTCGAGGGGATGGGGTTCCTCTCCTACCACCCACCCGTGCTCTCGCGCTCCTCGCTGCTGCTCAAGCGCGCCCTCGACATCTTCATCTCGGCGGTGATGCTGGCCTTGCTGGCCCCGCTGATGGCGCTGATCGCGATCGCGATCAAGCTCGATTCCGAGGGCCCCGTCTTCTTCAAACAGATGCGGGTCGGCCAGCACGGCAAACGCTTCCGCCTGATCAAGTTTCGCACCATGGTCCCCGACTCCGACCACTTAGTCCCAGAGCTGATGTCGCGCAGCGTCGACCCTGGCTGGCTGATCATCGACGACGACCCACGGGTGACCAAGCTCGGCCGCTTCCTGCGCTGCACCAGCCTCGACGAGCTTCCACAGTTGTGGAACGTCTTGAAGGGCGAGATGAGCACGGTCGGGCCACGGCCGCTCTCGGTCCGCGACGACGAGGGGGTCAGCGGCTGGGGACGGCACCGACTCGATCTGACCCCAGGGCTGACCGGCCACTGGCAGGTGCTCGGCCGCAACAACATTCCCTTCGAGGAAATGGTCGACATCGACTACGCCTACGTCACCAACTGGTCGCTCTGGCTCGATCTGAAGCTGCTGATCCGGACCGTCCCGGTTGTACTGCGCCGCCGCGGCGCGATCTGATCTCCAGCGGCCGCGGGCGCCGGTAGGTTGGTCAGCCCTCTAAGCGGGGGATGCGAGCGATGACCAAGAGAACTGAACAGCGGGCTCCTGCACGCCCCACGATCGTCCTAGTCCTCATCGTCGCGATCGTCGCGCTTTTCACTCCGGCGGCACTCGGCGCGCCGGCAAACGTGATCCGGACCGGCGGCCCCAGCGGCCCTGGCGACGCCAAGGTGGCGATCGTCGCCGGCCCGAGCTCGCTCGCCGGCTCGACCTTCCGGGTCTACCGCGGCAAGAAGCTGGTGCTGCGCGGACACCTGCGGCGCGGCCCCCACGCCTCGGCCCCCTGGCCGGCGACCTTCCGCGCCAACCTGAGCAGGCTGCGCGCGCCCGGCCGGTACACGGTGCGGGCGGCGGGTCGGAAGTCGCGGCCGTGGCTGGTCTCCAGGCGCGGCTCGACCGGGCTGATTGGGCTGATCCTGCACTTCTTCGAGACCAACCGCGACGGCGAAGAGCCGGCGCTGCTGCACGGCCCCTCCCACCTGCACGACGCGACCGTCAGGGGCGGGCACTACGGCGGCAGGCACTTCGACCTCACCGGCGGCTGGATGGACGCCGGTGACATGCTCCACTTCACCCAGACCACCGCCTACGCGACGATGGTCCTCGAGGGCGCCGCCCGGATCGACCCCGGCCAGGCGGCGGCGCTGCGCGAAGAGGCCGGTGTCGGCGTCCGCTGGCTGCTCAAGGCCCACCCCGCACCGGGCCTCTTCGTCACTCAGGTCGGCGACAACCGCGACCACCAGCGCTACTTCACGAATCCCGATCGCGACGACGCCTCACGCCAGCCGGGGATCGGGCACCGGCTGGCCTTTCACTGGGGCAGTCGCGCCGGCGGCGACCTCGGTGGCAAGGTCGCGGCGGCACTGGCGATGGCCGCGGTCAGCGGCACCGAACCCGACCCGGCGCCGCTGATCGAGCGTGCCCGCGAGTGGTTCAAGGCGGGCCGGGCCAGCCACAGCGCCACTCCTCCCCTGCCCCACGCCGGCGACTTCTACGTGGTCTCCAACTGGCGCGACTCGATGGCCGCCGGTGCCGCCGCGCTCTACCGTGCCACCGGCGAGCGCAGCTACCTGAAGGCGGCTCGGCGCTACCTCGCCGGCTCCAGCGCCGGAGAAACCCTGGGCTACGCCAACGTCGCCCCGCTCGCCGCCGCCGACCTCTGCGGGCGGCTCGGCGCTCCCGGCCTCGGGCCCCGCGCAGCGCGACGCCAGGGCTGCCTGTTCCTGCGCCGCAACGCCCGCCGGACGATCCTCTACGCGCGCCGCAACGCCTTCGGCGTCGCCGCGCCACTTACCTGGGGGACCACCTCCAGCAACGGTGCCGCCGGCGCGATCGCGGCGATCTCGGGCCTGCGGGCGGGACGGGCGGCCGCCGCCGGCGCCCGCGACTACCTGCTCGGCCGCAACCCCTGGGGCGCCAGCTTCGTCGCCGGCTTCGGCCCGAGAAGCCCGCGCCAGATCTCGAGCTGGGCGGCCGTGTTCGGCTTCGGGCGCCCGCACGGCGCCGTGGTCGGCGGCCCGGCCCCGCGCAAGATCCTGCGCCGCCAGGGCTTCTCGCCGAAGGGACCGCTGCAACGCTTCAACGGCACCGGCGCCTACGAAGACAACCGCCGTAACTACGTCACCTCCGAGCCCGCCCTCGACTACGCGGCGAACTCGATCCTGCTGCTCGCCGCCGCGCGACCCCACCGGCCGCCGGCGCCGTAGCCGGTCGCGCTCAGAGCACGCGCCAG
Source organism: Solirubrobacterales bacterium (assembly GCA_035996525.1). GTDB lineage: Bacteria > Actinomycetota > Thermoleophilia > Solirubrobacterales > 70-9 > VAYN01. Next base: position 6,628 of record DASYJK010000050.1, on the reverse strand, counting down.
CGGAAGACAGTGGCCGTGGACGGTCCGGCGCCGCCCCCCGAGAGCTCGGCGAAGACGCGGAAGACGTGCTTGCCGGGCTTGAGCCGCTTGTAGACGCGGGGTGAGTGGCAGGCCGTGGGCTTGCCACCGTCGAGCTTGCAGACGTAGCCGGCGCCGGCCGTCGCCGACCCGAATTCGAAGCGGGCGACGGTGCTGTCGATCCGCTTCGGCGGATGGGCGCCGATGGTCGGGCTGGCGACTGGGGCGGGTGGGCCCAGCGGCAGAGGAGCCGGCTCGCCGGGCGGTGCCGGCGTCACCGCGGGGCTGTGCGTGACAGGCACTTCGGGTTCCGGTTCGGGTTCGGGTTCCGGTTCGGGTCCGGTGTAGATCGCGGTATAGGTCTTGGAGCTGGTCGCGACCACCGAGTGGACGCGGGCGCCTGTATCCGACCATTTTTCGAAGTCGTAGACGACCCCGCCGATTTCCGCCGTCAACGGCGCCGCCAGGGTCACGTTGTCGCCTTTGATCACGGTCAGCGGAAACGGCGCCGGGCCGCTGACGTTGCTCGCGGTCAGCGGCACCCCGGCCGGGTCGGAGGCGATCTGCAGGAGCGCCGTCTTCGGTTCCAGTTCGATCGTCTTCGTCGCCGAGAGGCCGCGGCTGTCGGTCGCGGTCAGCGAGATCCTGATTTTCGACGGGTAGTCGTGGTCGGGGGCGGTGAGTTCGCCGGAGTCGACGGCGGGATAGACCGCCAGCGGGTGCGCGTGGCAGTTTCCGACACCGCCGGGACAGTGCAGCAGGGTCGTGCGCCAGTAGAGCTGCGCGGTCGGGATCGTGGCGCCGGTCCCTTCCTTGGCCTTGGCCGAGCCGACGAAGCCGATCGGCTGCCCCACTTCCCAGGTCAGCGATTCGGCGGGGCTGGCGATGCTCACCTGCGGCGGCGTGTCGCCGGCGTAGATCCGCGCCACGGCGATGCTCGATTCGCCCGATTCGTCTTTGACCCGGACGTACACTTTCGCATTTTCGACGGCATTGAATTCCGCCGTCTGGGTGGGCCCGCCGTTTTTGATCTCGTAGACCCCGTTCTCGTCGAGGTCCCATTCATAGGTCAGCGCTTCCCCGTCGGGGTCGGTGGAGGTGCCGGCATTGAGCTGCACTTCCAGCGGATGCTGCGCCGACGCCGGGCCGGAGTAGCGGTCGGCGCTCAGCCGCGCGACCGGCGCGTGCTGGTCATAGGAGATCCGGTGCAGGGCTTCGTCGCCGTAGAGGCTGAGGTAGTAGAGAGCGCCACCGGGCCCGACCTGGAGATCGGCGCCGGTGTAGGGGCCGCCTTCGGCGAGGAAGGTGTGGGTCGTCAGCGGATTGGGGTCGCCGTCGTCGTCAGCTTCCATCACGTAGATGCAACCGCGTACCGAGTCGGCGAAGAAGAGCGCGTTGTCGTACTCGCTCGGGAACGCCCCGGCTTCGTAGAAGGTCGAGCCGGTGATCGCCGAGCCGTTGTAGGTCGGACAGGGGTCGTCCGGGCTGACCCCGCTCGCGTGCGAGTAATAGTAGAAGGGTTCGGCGGTCGAGTCCGGTTGGTTGTAAAGCCCTTCGCAGAGGCTGAGGTCGAGGCTCTCGAAGCCGGGGTTGTGTCCGGGGCCTTCGAAACAGGGCCAGCCTGAGTTGTAGGCGGTGCTTGCCCCGAGGGGCACGCGGTCGATCTCCTCGTCGGTGCCGTTGCCGACGTTGTTGACGTAGACCTCGTTGCTGCGCGGGTCGATCGCGAAGCGGAACGGGTTGCGGAAGCCGAAAGCGACGATGCGGCGCTCGTTCACGTCCTGGCTCGATGCCATCGGGTTGCCCGGCCAGCCTTCGCCGGTATCGGGATCGATGCGGATCAGGGTGCCGCTGAGCCCGGTCGGGTCGGCCGTCGGGTTGAGCGGGTTGGACGGGGTGAGCAGGTCCTGCGAGCGCAGCGACCCGCCTTCGGCGCTGGGCGGGGTCAGGCCTTCGCCCCCCGGCGGGTCCCCGCACTGGTTCTTGTGCGGCCAGCCAAACTGGCCGTAGTCGGAGCTGACGAAGCTGGCGCCCTCGCCGCCACTGGCGAAGAGCGCGCCTTCCGGGCCGAACCCGAGCGCCCCGATCGAGTGCGAGGAGAACTGCTGGCACCAGCCTTCGACCAGGAGTTTTTCGGCCACCCCATGTTCGTTTTCGTCGGTGAGGCGGATCAGGCGGCCGTTGACCGCGCAGTCGTCGACTTCGCCACCGGATTCGGTGATGCATTTATTGACGTCGTCGTGCCAGTGGGGATAGGCACCGGGAGCGTCCCCGCCGACCCCGGGGAGGTGGTCGAAGGTGTAGAGCGCGTAGACGTAGGGCCTGCCTTCGTCGAATTTCGGGTCCAGTTCCAGCCCGAGCAGACCGCGATCGCCATATTCGAAGACCTGTTCACGCAGGTCGGCGAAGACCGTTGGCGTGGTGTCGTCGAGCCCGTCGAAGACGAGGATCTCGCCGGCCTTCTCGGCGACGAAGACATGGCCGTCGGGGGCGAACCGCACCGCCGTCGGGTCGCTGAGGTTTTCGATCACGTCGGTGTCGCTGAAGCCGCTGGGCAGAATTCCTTCGGAAGCGGCAGCCGGTGAGGGCGAGCCGGCGATCGCGCCGAGACAGGCCAGCGCCAGCACCAGCCCGGCGAGGCGGCGGCTCACGCGCGCTCCAGCGGCGCCATCGTTAGGCCGGCACCGTCGAGCTCGGCCCAGTAGTGCTCGGCCGGCTCGCGGTGGCCGCTCCAGACGATCGCCTGGCCGCTGCTGTGAATCTGATCGGCGAGCCGGTGTCCCTGGTCGAGGTTGACGCCAGGCAGGACCCTGGCCAGGGTGGCGGCCACGTGCTCGAACGTGTTGTGGTCGTCGTTGCGCACGATCACTCTCCAGTTCCCCCCCAACCCCGAACCCGGTCCGCCGGTGCGGGGTCGCTCGATCGTGCTCGTCGCCATCGCCGCCGATTATGCAGTCAAGGACTGCTCCCAGGCAGCTTCGAGCACTCAAGGAAGCAACGGCTCAGGACCGAAGAACTTAAATGAAGTGAGCAGGCCACTGGACAAGCGTTTCCCCTACCTGCCCGGGATCGACGCCCTGCGGGCGCTGGCCGTGCTCGCGGTCTTCTTCTACCACTCGTCGGTCGGCTGGATGCCCGGCGGCTTTCTCGGTGTCGACGTCTTCTTCGTGATCAGCGGCTACCTGATCACCTCGCTGCTGCTGCGCGAGTTCCGCCGCGGCGGTCACGTGCGGCTGGGGCGCTTCTGGCTGCGCCGGGCGCGCCGCCTGCTGCCGGCCGTCGGCGTCCTGATCGCGGTGACGATGATCGCCGCCGCGATCCTCGAGCCGGACCGGATCGAGCAGCTGCGCGGCGACGCGATCGCCTCACTCGCCTACTTCGCCAACTGGCACTTCATCCTCGGTCACCAGTCCTACTTCGAACAGTTCCAGCGGCCCTCGCTGCTGACCCACCTCTGGTCGCTCTCGGTCGAGGAGCAGTTCTACCTCTTCTGGCCGCTTGCCTTCGCCGCCGGGATGAAGCTGTTCGGCCGCGGCCGGCTGCTGCTCGGCGTCATTGCCGGGGCGCTGGCCTCGGTCGCCCTCGCCTGGATCCTCTTCGACCCCGGCCACGACGCCTCCCGCGTCTACTACGGCACCGACACCCACGCCGTCGGCTTGCTGGCCGGCGTCGGCCTGGCCCTGGTCTGGAGCCCGATCGAGCTGCGGCGGCGGCGCACCGGCCCCCTCGTCGGCCCGATCCTCGACGTCGCCGGTGTCCTCGCCCTCGCCTACATCGTCCTCAGCTTCCTCCACGTCCACGACTACGACCCGGCGCTGTGGCACGGCGGCTACCTCTGGCTGGCCCTGGTCACGGCTCTGCTGCTGGCGGTGCTCGCCCATCCGGCGAGCCGGCTGGGGACGATGCTGGGGCGGGCGCCGGTGCTGTGGCTGGGCCTGCGCTCCTACTCCTTCTACCTCTGGCACTACCCGGTGCTGATGCTGACCCGCCCCGGCCTCGACGTCTCGCTGCCACGCGGCGTCCTCGTCCCCCTGCAGCTGCTGGCAGTGCTCGCCCTCGCCGACCTCTCCTACCGCTTCGTCGAGCTCCCCTTCCGCGGCCAGTCCAAGTTGCCAGCGCTGCCTGACGGGTGGCTGCGAGTAGCGCGCCCGGCGCTGATCGTCAGCACCCTCGCCATCGTCGCCCTGATCGGCTGGAGCGGCCTCTTCTCCGAGGACAGCGACCCGCCCGCTTCCGCCGCCTCGACCGCCACCACGGCCACCGTACGAGCGTCCCTGGACCAGGCGGAGGGTGGGGACCCATCCCCCGGACACTCAGCCGAACGGCGTCCGGGGGATGGGTCCCCACCCTCCGTCCCTCCAAGAATCATCGCTTTGGGCGACTCGGTCATGATCGGAGCCGCCGAAAAGCTGGCGGCCCGCCTCGGCCCCGGCTTCTCGATGAGCGCCGAAGTCGGGCGTCAGGCCGACGAATTCGTCGCGATCGCTCAGCGCCTCAAGCGCGAAGGGCGCGCGCCGAACGCGATGATCGTGCAGATGGGCAATAACGGCCCGCTCTACAGCGATGAAATGGAGGACCTGCGCAAGGCCACCTCCGAGGTCGGCGAGCTCTTCCTGATCGACGACCACGCCCCGGTCAGCTGGATCGGCGAGTCCAACCAAGCCCTCGACGAAGCGGCCCGCGACTGGCCGCACACGGCGCTGATCGACTGGGCGCCGGTCGCGGACGCCCACGAAAACCTGCTCTGGGACGGGATCCACCTGACCCCGGGCGGGGCCGGCCTCTACGCTCGCCTGGTCTCGGCCGCGGTCCACGAAATGGTCGCCTTCCCGCCCCCGCCCTCGTCAAAGCCACGCGCGGAGCAGCCGCCGGCACCGGAGCGGCACTCGAGCAAGCCGCGGCAGGCGGTCGCGCCCGCCAGGCCGGTCGGCGTCTAGTTGGTCGACGCCGGCGGGAAGTCGACCGGCACGCGGACGACGACGTCGTCGACGCTGGCGATGACGCCGTTGGCCCCGGAAATGGCGCCGACGGCAACCGAGGAGGCGGCGCCGGTGAGGTCGCCGGCGGCTTCGTCGGTGGCTTCGGCGACGAGTTCGCCGCTGACGTAGGCGGAGAGCTGCGCCTGCCCCTTGGCCGGCTTCAGCACCCGCAGCCGCAGGGCGTTGGCTTTGTTGACGCCCATCAGGCCTTTGACGTCCTTCTGGACCGCCAGGTATTCGGTGCCTTCGCCGGTCACCTTCAGCAGCTGCACCTTGCGCTGCAGCGGGAAGGCCAGCAGCTGGTACTTGGCGCCCGCGCCGGCGCGCAGCTCCAGCGCCAGGTAGGCCTTGCGCTGCAGCGCCGTCGGGGTACCGCTGAGCAGGCGCTCGGTGGCGGAGATCTCGAGGTCGCGGCCGAGCACCGGAGTCCGGTAGGAGCAGGCGTCGGTCGCTTTTCCGATCGCGATCCGCAGCGCCCCGTCGGAACCGCCCCGGGTGCAGCTGGAGCCCGAGAGCTTGATCAGCTGGGCCCGCTGCGCCGTGGTTTCCATCCCGTTGCGGTAAATCCCGATCATCGCCGCGCCGGAAGCGGCGACAACAAGCAGCGCGGCGGCCAGAACGGCCAGGAAAGCGGCTGAAAATCGAAGTCTCATCGGTCGCAGCCTAAACACAGGTGAGCGAGAAAGATGCGGGCCAGCCCGGCTTGAACGGCGGATTTCGGCTGCCAGCAAATAAGATTGAGGGATGAGCGACCATCGACTTCCCGAGCGCGACCGCCCCTGGGTGATGCGCACCTACGCCGGCCACTCCGACGCCAAGCGCTCCAACGAGCTCTACCGTGGCAACCTCGCCAAGGGCCAGACGGGCCTCTCGGTGGCCTTCGACCTCCCGACTCAGACGGGTTATGACCCCGACCACGTCCTCGCCCGCGGCGAGGTCGGCAAGGTCGGCGTCTCGGTCGCCCACAAGGGCGACATGCACCAGCTCTTCGACGGGATCCCGCTCGACAACATGAACACCTCGATGACGATCAACGCCACCGCCGCCTGGCTGCTCGGCCTCTACGTCACCGTCGCCGAGGAGAACGGGGTCGACCGTTCCCAGCTCCAGGGCACGACCCAGAACGACATCATCAAGGAGTACCTCTCGCGCGGCACCTACGCCTTCCCGCCGGAGCCCTCGATGCGGCTGATCGCCGACATGGTCGCCTACACCGTGAACGAGGTGCCGAGCTGGAACCCGACCAACATCTGCAGCTACCACCTGCAGGAGGCCGGGGCGACCCCGGTCCAGGAGATCGCCTACGCGCTCTCGACCGGGATCGCCGTGCTCGACGAAGTCAAAACGCGCGGCCAGGTCGCCGAGGACGATTTCCCGCGGGTCTTCGGCCGCATCTCCTTCTTCGTCAACGCCGGCATCCGGGTCGTCGAGGAGATCGCGAAGCTGCGGACGATGGGGGCGCTCTGGAACGAGATCGGGCGCGAGCGCTACGGCGTCACCGACGAGAAGATGCTGCGCTTCCGCTACGGCGTCCAGGTCAACAGCCTCGGGCTGACCGAGGCCCAGCCAGAGAACAACATCCAGCGGATCGTCCTCGAGGCGCTTGCCGTCACCCTCAGCCGCGACGCCCG
>DASYJK010000049.1:0-4619 GCA_035996525.1 Solirubrobacterales bacterium | reverse complement strand
ACGCCCCAGGGCTCGGTCGACTCGTCGATGATCCCCTGCAGCTCTTCGTTGAGCCGCTCGCGCTCGGAGAGCAGCTGGTCGAATTCGGCCTTGCCGAGCACCGAGCGCAGCGCCGTCTGCGAGATCTGCGAGGTGGCGAGCAGATAATTTTCGACCTCGACGATCGCTTTGCGGGGGTCGATGACGCGGAAGTAGGCGACCGCGTTGACGCTGGCGGGGACGTTGTCGCGGGTGATCACCTCCTGCGGCGGGATGTTCAGGGTGACGGTCCGCAGGTCGACCTTGACCATGCGGTCGATCGCCGGGATCAGCAGGATCAGGCCTGGACCCTTCTGGGCGATCAGACGGCCGAGGCGGAAGATGACGCCGCGCTCGTACTCGCGCAGCACCCGCACCGAGGAGCCGACCGCGATCAGCGCGAAGAAGGCGAGGACAACAAGTATTCCGCCGACGACTGCCATCAAGCTGCTCCTTCTTTGGACATCTCCGCGGACGGCGGCTGCGCCCGAACCACCAGCGTCAGCCCGTCGATCGCCTCGACCGTGACTCTATCCCCCAACCGCACCGGGCTGGACGCGTCGGCCAGGCGTGCCCCCCAGACCGTGCCCTGCATCCAGACCTGGCCCTCGGGGTCGATCGTCGAGCGGGCCTCGCCGCTAGCCCCGATCAGCTCCTCGCTGCCGGTTCTCACCGGCTGGTCGCGGTGGGCCTCGATCACTTTGCGGGTGACGAAGTAGAAGCTGATCGCGGACAAGATCCCGAGGGTGATCAGGGCCGGGCCGATCACGTCGGCGTCGCTGTTGTTGGAGTCGAGGGCGACGATGCCGGCGGCGACCAGGCCCGCCGCGCCGATCGCCGCCAGCGCCCCGCCGGTCGGCAGCAGCAGCTCGGCGATCAGGAGGACGAAGCCGACCAGGGCGATGATGACGAACGCTTCCATTGCCAGATTATGCGCCCTTCAGCGCGTAGCGTCGAACATCGGCTTCGAGCTCGGAGTCGTCCGTGTAGGGCCCCTGCTTGAGATAGAGGAGCTTCCCGTCGCGGTCGTAGAAGGCGGTATCCGGAAGGCCGCCAAGACCGCCGAGCGATTCGATCAGTCCTTTGCCGGGATCGATGTAGCTCGGATAGGAAACCGGCGCTTCGGTGAGGAATTCCTTGGCGTTGGTCTCGGAGTCCTGCGAGTTGACGCCGAGGAAGGCGACGCGCTTGCCGTAGCGAGCGGAGAGCTTCTGCAGGGTCGGGAACTCGAAGCGGCAGGGCCCGCACCAGGAGGCCCAGATGTTGACGACGACGGGGTAGCCCGCGAGCGCGGCGATGCGCTTTTCGTAGGCTTCGGTGCCGGCCGGGAGCAGCCGGTCGGCCTGGGCGTGGAGGGCGGCCAGGGCCGGCGGCGAGCCGGCCAGGGCGCGCTTGTAATCGGGGTGCGCGCCGCTGAGATCGCCGCCGCTGGAGGAGCCGCAGCCGCTTGCTCCGAGCAGCGCCAGGCAGAGTCCGAACATTGCAATACGCAGTGTTGATCGCGTGGTCATCCGTTCCGTGATTACAATACGTACGTTCGGTTCGCCGGTATGCGAGCCGCTGAGATTTCCGGGGGAAGGGGACACCTACTCCCGGCAACCCTCGTCTACTTGCCTCCAGCCGACCTGTCTTTGTTCGGTGGGGGCGGACCCAGAAGCCTTTCTATGGCCAAGACCAGCGACGTTGCCGCGTCAGCGGCAGTTCTTTCAAGCGCCGATATCGAGCGCGGGGCGGCGTTCGCCCGCGAGCCCTTCCTGCTCGACGGCGAGGGGCCGGAGGCGCTGGCGCCCGGGACGGCCCGCCGCCGCGCCCTCGACGCGGCGCTGAGCGAGCTCGACGCCGGGGCCGAGTACCCCTCGATCGAGTGGCGGCGCGACTTCTCCCTGTTGCTGGGCCTCGAGCGCTTCCTCGCCGACGAACCGCCGAAGCTGCGCGACGGCGCCGAACTGAACCCGCACCAGGTCGACGCGCTCTCCGGGACCCTGGCCGAGCTGATGGCGCAGCAGCAGGTGATCACCGACGACGAGCGCCGCAACGGCGACCTGGCGGAGGAGGCGGCGGACGAGGAAGAGGAGGAGCTCGCCGCGGGCGCTGACGGCGCCGACGAGCCGAGTGCGGACGCCGATGAGAGCGCTGGCGCCGAGACCGACGCGAGTGCCGACGACGCCGACGCCGACGCCGAGCCGAGCGCGGACGCCGAGGCGAGCGCCGACGCCGAAGGCGACGACGAGCTCGAGGAGGATGAGGAGCCCCAGCTCGAGGTCGAGGACGAGGAGCTGGCCGCCGACGAGGAGCCGCAGGACTGGGAGGAAGCGCCGTCCGACGAGGACGAGGAGGTGGTCGAGGAGGCGCCGGAGGACCCAGGCGCGGCCCGCCGCTTCTGGTTCGAGCACGCGACCGGGGCCGGCAAGACCGTGGCCGCGGTCGGCTTCATCGAGGCGACCAAGACCGGCGGCGTGCTGATCCTCACCCACCGCCGCAACCTGGTCGACCAGTTCATCGGCGAGATCTCCGACCGCGGTTACAAGGAGCGGCTGCGGCCGCCGCTGCTGGACGGGCGCGACGACCCCGACGGGGCGATCACGGTCGAGACCTACCAGTGGTTCGTCCGCAACCACAAGAAAGTCTCCGACGCCTACGCGGTGGTGATCTGCGACGAGGCCCACACCGCCCTCGGCGAGAAAACCAGCGCCTGCATCCGCGCCTGGGACGGCCCCGTCTTCATCGGCATGACCGCCACGGGCGCCCTGATTGCGCGCCACGTCGCCGACCTCTTTCCGACCCAGACCTCGCGCTTCGACCTCGCCCAGGCCGCCCGCCGCGGCGTCATCTCGCCGCTGCGCTGCCTGCGGATCCCGCCCGGGCCCGGGGTGCGGACGATCGCCAAGGTGCCGCTGCGCAAAGGCGAGGTCGACCAGGACTTCGACCAGGAGGAGCTGGCGGCGCTGCTCGACCAGGAGCCCTTCAACGTCGCCATCGCCGACCTCTACCGCTCGCGCTTCCGCAATGTCCCGGGAGTCCTCTACACCGCCGGCGTCCAGCACGCCAAGAACGTCGCCAAAGCTTTTCGTGCCGCCGGGATCAACGCCCAGGCCGTCTCCGGCGAGACGCCGAAGCGTGAGCTGGCGGAGATCCTCGCCGGCTTCGAGCGCGGCGAGGTCGACGTGCTCTGCAACGCGATGCTGCTGGCCGAGGGCTGGAACTCGCCGCGGGCGACGATCTGCATGCACCTGGCGCCGACCGCTTCACGGCGGATCTACCAGCAGCGGGTCGGCCGTGTCACCCGCCGGGCGCCGGGCAAGGAGGCGGGCCTGGTCATCGATTTCGTCCATCCCGCCACCACCCACAGCGAGACGATCATCACCCTGCACAGCCTGCTCGATCGCGACGTCTACCGCGGCGGCGCGATCGTCGTCGGCCCGGTGCGGCGCGGGCGCGGGCGCAAGGTCCGGGTCGAGCGCCGGATCGTCCCGGTCTCCGATGTCGAGGAGAAGCGGATGGAGGTGTTGGAACGGGAGATCTGGCGGATCGCGGTCGAGAACCTCGACTACCCGGAGCAGCACGCCTGGGCGGCGCTGGCCGGGGCCCGGGTCAACACTCAGGGCTGGCGCCGGGCGCGGGCGATGCTGCAGAACGACCAGAGCAAAGAGCTGCGCCGCCGCTTTCTGCTGACCTGCGTGCAGCGCAACCGCAACGCCCAGCTGCGGCTGAAAGCGCTGGGGGAGATCGCCGACCTCGGCGACCCCGATGCCTTCGACGACGCGATCGACATCGTCGGCACCTGGAGCCGCGAGGACAAACGGGCCGGGACCAAGGCCCTGCTGCAGGCGCTGGTCGACAAGCGGATCGGCCGCCGCGACCAGGCCCAGGCCTGGGTCTGGCGCCTCGCCTCCTACACCCGCGAGCTGCACGAGGAGTACGCGGTGCAGCGCTGGCCGGAGACCAAGCGCCTGCTCGGCCTGCTGGTCAACTCCTCCGGGCGGGCGCACGGGCGCAATGCGCGCCGGCTCGTCCATGCCTCCCGTAAACAGGACCGGCGCCTGGCGGTGTCGGTGCTGGCGGCCTCGGTCTCGCACACGCCTGAGGGCGAGGAGGTGCTACGCGGGGCGCGGATGCGGATGGCGCGGAAACCCTCTGCCGTCGCCCGCGAGCTGTTGCGCAACTTCCCCAAAGGCGGCAAGCGCCGGCGCAAGCGCGGCAAGCGCGGACAGCAGGGCGAGAACGGCGGCCCGCCGGAGGGAGGCGGCAAGCAGGGTGCTGAGGGCGAGGGAAAACCGCGCAAGAAGCGCCCGCGCAAGCGGCGCAAAGCCGGGCTGCGGGCCGAGGCGAAATCAGGAGCGGGTGAGGTGGACCTCGCCGGCACCAACGGCGACGCGGTCGCCGCCGGGGGTGACGACAAGCAGGTAGCCCCGGTCATCGACGCCGTCGGCGACGCCTGAGCCGCCGTCCCAGACGACCTCTCTTCCCGCCAAAGCATCGCGTTGTCGCCATGCCGCGAGTACTGCCTCGGGATCGGCTTGTACCCAGTGGGCTAGGTGACGACTGAGGGTTTCGGCCGCGGTGAGGGGGGTCGGGGGAAGTCTCGACGGAACCGCCCGCTG
>DASYJK010000048.1:0-4936 GCA_035996525.1 Solirubrobacterales bacterium | reverse complement strand
GATCGCCTTACGCTCCGGCTTCTACGGCTGCTTCCCGCTGCTGGTCACCTTCGCCTTCGGCCTCGAGCCCGCCTGGGGCATGCTTCTGGTCCCGTTCTTCTGCTTCGTCACCGCCCTCGGCTTCGCCGGCTTCGGAGTGGCCATGGCGGCCACCGTGGCCAAGATCGACCAGTTCAACTACGTCACCGCGCTCTGCATCACGCCGCTCTTCCTCGTCGCGGGCACCTTCTTCCCGATCAGCGGCCTGCCCGAGGGCGTACAGCTGGTCGCCCAGGTCAACCCGCTGCACCAGCTGGTCGAACTGGTCCGCGGCGGCGCCTTCGGCTATGAGCTCGTCGACGTCGCCCGCTTTGCCTTCCTCGTCGCCGTCGCCCTCGTGACCTGGCGCATAGCGATCAGCCGCATGTCCAAGCGGCTGATCGACTAGAAGAAAACGGACCGTGCACCGCCTTCGAAATCCGGTCACCGGGCGTGTCCGTCGTTTTTGGCTCTTGCCGGGCTCACCTGCGGCACCCGCGGCATCCGCTTAAGGCTGCTTCCTTCCGGACCTGACCTGATTCGCGTGCCTACGTCGCGCAGGACCCGGCCGTCAACGCCGCCGCGACGCACTGACCCCGACGGCCAGTCCCTCAGAACGGAATTCGGCCCCGCTAGAGCGGATTGCGGGTTACAAGGCACCGCTAATTCCCCGCCTAGCACGGTCCAGTGACGATCCTACCCTGCCGGCCGTAGGATCACGACCGTGACCGCTCTACCGCTAGGCGCCATCGAAGTCGACACCGGCTCCTTCTTCACGATCGTGGTCGTTGCCGCCGTCGCGGCGGTCACGGTCGCCGTCGTCCCGAAACGCTTCGCGCCGCCGGTCGTGGTGCTCGAGCTGATGCTCGGCATCGTCGTCGGGCCCGAACTGCTCGGCCTCGCCCACTCCGACGAGTTCATCGAATTCTTTTCCAACCTCGGCCTCGGGATGCTCTTCTTCTTCGCCGGCTACGAGATCGACTTCAACCGAATCAAGGGCAAGCCGATGAAGCTCGGCGCCTGGGGCTGGCTGCTCTCGGTCGCGCTCGCCTACGGGATCGGCGGCGCCCTCGCGGCGGCGGGAATCGTGGTCTCCTTCCTCTACACCGGCTCGGCGATGGCGACGACGGCGATCGGCACCCTGATCCCGATCCTCCGCGACAACGGTGAGCTGAAGACCAAGTTCGGCACCTACCTGCTGGCCGCCGGCGGCGCCGGTGAGTTCGGGCCGATCCTGCTCGTCACCCTGGTCCTCTCGACCGCCAGCCCCCTACACGAGTCGGCGATTCTGCTCGCCTTCATCGCCCTGGCCCTGTTCCTCGCCCTGCTCTCGGTGCGTTACGCCTGGCGCGGCTGGCCGGCGCTGGAACGGACCTTCGAGGCGAGCAGCCAGCTGGCGGTGCGGGTCACCGTCGTCCTCGTCTTCGGCCTCGTCCTGCTCGCCAACAGCCTCGGCCTCGACCTCCTGCTCGGCGGCTTCGTCGCCGGCATGATCACCCGCGTGGCCCTGCAGGGCCACGAGCTGCAGGTGTTCGAGTCGAAGCTGACCGCGGTCGGGTTCGGCTTCTTCGTCCCCTTCTTCTTCGTCACCAGCGGCATCGAGTTCGACCTCGCAGCGCTCGGCTCGGCCGAAGCGATCGCGAAGCTGGTGATGTTCTTCTGCCTCTTCCTGGTCGTGCGCGGCACCCCGGCGCTGCTGCTCTACCGCGGCGTGCTCGGCGTCCGCGACCGCGCCGCGCTCGCCTTCTACTCGGCGACCGAGCTCCCGCTCGTCGTCGCGATCACCACGATCGCGACCGAGACCGGCCACATGAAAACCTCGACCGCGGCCGGCCTGGTCGGCGCCGCGATGCTCTCGACCCTGGTCTTCCCCTTCGTCGGTCTCGCCCTGCGCAAGGGCTCCGAGGAAGAGGCGACCGAGCCCGACCCGCCGGACGAGGGCCCCTCCCCACTCGGAGAGGGGCCCGTCGCCCTGGCCTGAGCTCGCGAGTGGCTAGCGCTTGATCAGCTTCAGGCGCTTGTATGCGGTCGCCTTCGCCTTGCCGGCGCGGACGGTCTCCTTGAAGAGGAGTCGTTTGCTCTGGGACACCTTCTTCAGACCCTTGAGCTTGACCCGGAGGACGAACTTCCCGGTCTTGCCCTTCGCCACCTTGGCCTTGCGAATCGAGGTCGCGGGCTTCTTCCTGCTGAGCATTCCCCGGAGGGCGATCCGGCAAGCGGCACCCACCTTGACGGGGCACTTCGCCTTGACGATGACCTTGTTGCCTTTCAGCACCGCTGGCCCGATCAGGCTGCCACCGATCGACGACCGCAGCTGCTGATCGGAGACGCCGCCGGAGCCCGAACCGCTGCCGGAGCCTCCGCCGCTGCCACTGCCAGAGGTGTCGACAGTCAGGGAGACGTTGTCGAAACGGAGGCTGGTGGTGCCCCCGAGCAGGGCCGTCCCGGCGACGGTCGAGCTCGTTTCCGTTTTGATCGAGAGCGCGTAGGTGTGCCCGGCCTTGACCGACGCCCCGTGGTCTTTGCCGATGAATTCGGACGCCGCGGGCATCGCCTCCGTAAGGATTTCCGATTTGGTCCCCGCGGTGCGGTCGATCAGTGTGACGTCGTAGGTAGCCTGCGGCACCAGGTCAACCAGGGAGCCGGATGCGAACTGCCGGTCCAGATGGAGCGTGGCATCGCCGGCGTCGGTAACCGTGAAATCCGGCGACTGCAGGGTCACGGTCGATTTGAACAGCGTCAACAGGTTGAGGCCGATGGTCGTGTTGGCCGCGATCGAGCCGGGTGGGTTTCCGTTGGCGCCGTCGTACCCGCCCGAGGCGGAGCAGAGAGCCGGCACGTTGCAGCTGGCTTCGGTCGCTTCCCAGCCCTGAGCACCATCGGTGAAGGTGCCGCCCCCGGCCGGGTAGACGCTGGTCGCTGCGCGCGCCTGGCTCGCGCTGACGCTGAGCATCAGTGTGAGGGCGACCATTACCAGGCCGCCTACCGCGGTCGCCCCCCGAATATGAGTGTCCATGGATCGATTCACGAGGTTCCTTTCGTAGATCCCCTGCCCGTGCAGGATTCTCGATCCATAGAAACCCTTTACTTAAAATTCTCAACCCTCATACCTATTTTTATGGACCAACGTTCGATGGCGCGGACCATCGATAGTCCCCTCCCCCGCCTACGCCAGCGGAGTCGCGTTCCCCGTAAGATCCGCTCTCTCCCGGGCGCGTAGCTCAGTGGGAGAGCGCTCGCTTCACACGCGAGAGGTCGTTGGTTCGAAACCAACCGTGCCCATCATCCGACCGTGATCGAGAAGGTCGCGGCGAAGCTCTCGCCGGGGGCGACGAGGGGTAGGTCGGGACCACCGATGACCAGGGCGTTGGTCGGCGCCGTCATCGGCTCGAAGGCGACGGCGGCGCGGTCGTCGGGGGTGAAGATCTGGGCGAAGCGGTAACCGGCGCCCATCCGCAGCTCGAGGCGCCGGCCGCCGCCAGAGAGCGCAAAGGGCTCGCCGCCGGGCGGCGCCAGGAAGGCGTCGTCGAAGCGGCGCGAGCCGAGCGGCCCCGGCTCGATCCGGACCGGCTCGTGGCGGCCGGTCGGCAACTGGTCGGGGCCGAGCTCGAGGCGCTCGCGCACGGGCGCCTCCAACAGCCAGTCGGCGTGGTCGAGACCCGGCAGGCGGAAGTACGGATGGAAGCCGAAGGAGACCGGAAGGCTTGCGTCGCCCGCGTTGCGCAGGGTCGTGACGATCGTCAGCGTCGGTCCGCGCAGCGTCGCCTCCAGCTCCACCCGGTGCGGGAACGGGAAGGCGGCGGTCAGCCGCGGATAGGCGCCAAAGTCGAAGCCGGCGGTAAGCACTCCGCCTCCGTCCACCTCTCCGTGCCGCTCGACCTTCCAGCCGCTCGCGGCGGTGAGCAGGCCGTGCATCGGCAGGCCGGCCGCGTCGCGCTTGACCCGCAGGTCGGGCAGGTCCAGGTCCACCTCACGGCCGCAGACCTCGAACCTGCTTCGCCCCAGCCGGTTGGCCCACGGGTGGAGAAAGGGGATCCCCATCGTCGACCCCGACTCGATGTACTCGTTCAGGCCCCCGCGCTGGCCGAGCAGCTCCTCGCCGCGGTGGCGCAGCGAGCAGCAGACCATCCCCGCCTCGGGGACGAAGATCGCCTCGATCCCTCCCAGCGCCTCGCTTTCCAGGGTCAGTGCCGAGAAGCCGTCCTCGTTGCGCTCGCCGACCATTGGCCGGCATCTTCCCGCTTACGCCAGGGGTTCCTGCAGCACCGAGAGGGTGTTGCCCGCCGGATCCTTGAACCAGGCGATCAGCGGGCCGCCCTCGCGCATCACGCCCTTCTCGTCCTGGGGCATCTCCTCATAGCGCTCGAAGCTGACGCCGCGGGAGGCGAGCTCGTCGACCGCCTGGTCGATGTCGTCGACCGGGAAGTTGAGGATCGTGTAGCTGGGCGGGGTCATGCCGGGGCTGAGGTAGGCGAGGGTGGCGCGGTCGTCGGGATGGTGGAGGCTGAGCAGGCCGTTCTCCTCGTCGAGCACCTCGACCTCCAGCCCCAGCGTCTCCCCGTAGAACTCCCGTGCCTTCCGCAGGTCATCGACCGCGAAGCCGCTGAATGCCTTGGAGCTGGCGAGCATGGTGTCTCCTTCCGTCGGTGTCGAATCGTTCGTCTACCCCTATGACCGGATGACCACCGCGAACTAATCGGCCCTACTCCCCATCTCCACCCGGCCGGTGGCGGCCGCGCTTGCGTTCGCCGGTCCGGCGCTTCTGTTCGAGGCGCCGGTAGCGCGAGGCCTTGGTCGGCCTGGTTGGCCGGCGCCGGCGCGGCGTCGCCAGACCGGCGGCGATCTTCGCCGCCAGGCGCTGCAGGGCCAGCTCGCGATTACGGGACTGGCCGCGGGCGTCCTGAGCGACCGCCGTGAC
>DASYJK010000047.1:0-1846 GCA_035996525.1 Solirubrobacterales bacterium | reverse complement strand
CGCCGCGTAGATCCCGATCACGTGCCAGAGGATCGGTCGGCCGCCGATCTCTACCAGCGCCTTCGGCATCGTCTCCGTACGCTCGCGTAGGCGCGTCCCCCGGCCACCACAGAGAATGAGGACGGGCGGCTTCATCGATTGGTGAGTTAGGTGGGCTATAGGCCGCTTAACTCATCACTCGATCAGCCACCCGCTACGGCGGGGAGGATCGTTACCTCGGCGCCGTCGCTGATGCTGGTCTCCAGGCCCTGCTGGAAGCGGATGTCCTCGCCGGAGACGTAGACGTTGACGAAGCGGCGCAGGTCGCCGTCCTGGGTGATTCGCTCGCGCAGGTCGCCGTGGGCGTCGAAGACGGCGTCGAGCACCTCGCCGACGGTGGCGCCGGCGACCTCGACCTCGGACTGACCCCCGGTCGCGGCGCGCAGCTGGGTCGGGATCTTCACGGTGACTGACATCAGGCGGCTACCTCCTGGCGGAACTCGGTCTCGAAGCTCTCGAGGTCGGGGTCGATCTCGTGCATCTGGAACGTATCGCGGGTGGCGTCGAGCGTCTTCAGCCCCTCGCCGGTGATGTAGACGACGACGCGTTCGCCGGCGCCGATCTCGCCGCGCTCGGCCAGCTTCTTCAGCACCCCGACCGTGACCCCGCCGGCGGTCTCGGTGAAGATCCCGGTGGTTTCGGCCAGCAGTTTGATCGCTTCGCGGATCTCGCCGTCGTCGACCGAGTCGATGCCGCCGCCGGTGCGGCGGGCGTGCTCGACCGCGTAGGGACCGTCGGCCGGGTCGCCGATCGCCAGGCTCTTGGCGATCGTCTCCGGCTTCTGCGGCTTGCAGACGTCCCAGCCTTCGGCGAAGGCGGTCGCCACCGGGCTGCAGCCCTGCGCCTGGGCGCCGTTGAAGATCGGCTGCCTGCCCTCGACCAGGCCGAGGTCGAGCCACTCCTGGAAGCCGCGACCGAGCTTGGTGAAGAGCGAGCCGGAGGCGATCGGCGAGACGACCCGGTCCGGCAGCTCCCAGCCGAGCTGCTCGACGGTCTCGTAGGCGAGCGTCTTCGAGCCCTCGGCGTAGTAGGGCCGCAGGTTGACGTTGACGAAGGCCCAGGGGCGGGTCTCGGCCAGCTGCGTACAGAGCCGGTTGACGTCGTCGTAGTTGCCGCGGACGCCGACCAGGTTGGTCCCGTAGACGCCGGTCGCGAGCAGCTTCTGCTCCTCGAGGTTGGCGGGGACGAAGACGTAGGAGTCGAGGCCGGCGGCGGCGGCGTGGGCGGCGACCGCGTTGGCGAGGTTGCCGGTCGAGGCGCAGGCGACGGTCGAGAAGCCGAGCTCCTGGGCCTTGGCGACCGCCACGGCGACGACCCGGTCCTTGAAGGAGTGGGTCGGGTTGGCTGCGTCGTTCTTGATCCAGATCTCACCCTCGACCCCGAGCCGCTCGGCCAGGCGGTCGGCCCGGACCAGCGGCGTCAGGCCCGGCTCCAGCGGGTCGTTGGGACGGCCCTCGAAGGGAAGGAAGTCGGCGTAGCGCCAGATCCCCTGGGACCCGGCCTGGATCCGCCGTTTCGCTCCGACCGCATCCAGGGCCGAGTAGTCGTAGGCCACCTCGAGCGGCCCGAAGCAGTTTTCGCAGACGTAGCTGGCGTCGAGCGCGTAGGCCGTGCCGCACTCCTTGCACTTGAGACTTTCGATTGACATCCGATCCTCTTTCCTAGCTAAAGAAAAACCTCGCCTTGTGTGGGGCGAGGTCCGATCGGACGTCCCCCACATCTTCCAGGTGCCCTTGCGGTGCGACCTGCTGGAGTTGGCACCTCCCCTCGAACCGAAGTTCGAGGTGGTTGCCGGGGCTTCACTGGG
>DASYJK010000046.1:0-30890 GCA_035996525.1 Solirubrobacterales bacterium | reverse complement strand
GCGGGGCAGGGGACGGTCGAGTACGTCGGCCTAATCCTGCTGGTCTCGCTGCTGATGGTGGGGATGGTCGCGGCGATGAAAGGCTTCAACGGGAAGCAGGGGACGGAGCTGGCGGACGTGATCGTCAACAAGATCAAGGAGGCGGTGGACAAAGTCGCCTTCAAATAGGGGTCGGGGCGGCCGCCGGGCCGCCTTTCCCCTGCTCATGAGAGGAAAGGGAGAAAACGAGATGACGATTGCACAGGCAACGGCCGCACCGATTCCGTCCACTTTGCGACGTATGCTGTATGACAGCATGAAACATCGGACGCAGCTATATCTGGACGAGGCTCAGCACCGCTGGTTGCGCCAGCGGGCCGGCAGCTCGGGCAGCATCGCGGCCGTCGTGCGCGAGCTGATCGACGCCGAGCGCGCCCGTCGACCCGATCTGGCGGCGGATCCCCTGCTCCGCTATCTGGTGGACGAGTCCCCGGGGCGGGGCCGGGAGGGCACCAGCGTCACCACGCTGGATCGCGACCTCTACGGCCGATGAGGTCGGTCTTCGTCGACACCAGCGCCTTCGTGGCGCTTCGCAATGCCGCCGAGGCCGAGCATGAGCAGGCAAGGTCGGCGCTCTCGGGTCTGCTGGCCGAAGGCGCCGCCCTCTTCACCTCCAACTACGTCTTCGCCGAGACCTACACGGCGCTGATGGTGAGGGTCGGACGCGGCGAGGCGATCGAGTGGGGCAGGCGCTTCCGCGCCAGCGGCGCGATCGAGCTGGTCCGGCTCGACGAGGACGTCGAGGGCGACGCCTGGGAGATCCTCGAGCGTCACGGCGACAAGGAGTGGAGCTACGTCGATGCCACCTCCTTCGCCCTGATCGAGCGCGACGGCGGCGGTGAGGCGTTCGCCTTCGACGTCCACTTCAGCCAGCGCGGCCTGCGGGTGCATCCGGGCCGGTAGGCGGTTCTCGCGTGCCGGCCGCTCGCGTGAAAGACTCCCGCGATGCCAGCTTCCCGCAGCTACGACCGTGCCCCCGCCGACATCCGACCGGTCACGATCGACCCCGGCTTCGTCGCCTCCGCTGACGGCTCGGCGCTGATCTCAATCGGCAAGACGAGAGTCATCTGCACGGCTTCCGTCAACGAATCGGTGCCGCGCTGGATGCAGGGTCGCGGCAAAGGCTGGGTCACCGCCGAGTACGCGATGCTGCCCGCCTCGACCGGCGACCGCAAGCAGCGTGACATCAGCAAGGGCAAGCAGGACGGCCGCGGGGTGGAGATCCAGCGGCTGATCGGTCGCTCGCTGCGCGTCGTCGTCGACTTCAAGGCGATGGGCGAACGCAGCGTCTACGTCGATTGCGACGTGCTCGAAGCCGACGGCGGCACCCGCTGCGCCGCGATCACCGGTGGCTACGTGGCGCTGCGCCAGGCCTTCCAGAAACTGGTGGACAAGAAAGCGCTGGAGACGATGCCGCTGAGCGGCTCCGTCGCCGCGGTCAGCGTCGGCATGGTCAACGGGCGCCCGCTCTGCGACCTCGACTACATCGAGGACTCCAACGCCGAGGTCGACGCCAACGTCGTCATGACCGGCGACGGCGGCCTGGTCGAGGTGCAGGCGACGGCTGAGCGGACGCCGCTCTCGCGCACCTCCCTGGACGACCTGCTCGGTCTCGCGGAGGGTGGCATCGCCCGCCTGCGGGAGGTGCAGGAGCGGGTCGCGTGAAGACGCGGAGGCTGGTCCTCGCCACCGGTAACCGGCACAAGCTGGCGGAGATGGAGGAACTGCTGCCGTCGGTTGAGCTGAAACCCCTGCCGTCCGGGTTCGAGATGCCACCCGAGGACGGCGACAGCTTCGCCGCCAACGCGCTGATCAAGGCGCGGGCCGCGCGCGAGGCGACCGGCGAGGTGACGATCGCCGACGACTCCGGCATCGCCGCCGAGGATCTCGGCGGCGCCCCCGGCATCTACTCCGCCCGCTACGCCGGCGAGGGCGCGAGCGACGAGGTCAACCTCGACAAGCTGCTGCGGGAAGTCGACGCCGCGGGCGGGAATCGCCGCGCCGCCTACGTCTGCGCGATCGCCCTGATCGACGAGGCCGGCGCCGAGCACGTCTTCCAGGCGCGTTGCGAGGGATACCTGCTCAGCGAGCGCCACGGCAACGGCGGCTTCGGCTATGACCCGGCCTTCGTCCCCGACGACACCGGCCCCGGCGACCGGCGCACCTACGCCGAGCTGAGCGCGGCCGAGAAGAACGCGATCAGCCATCGTGGCCGGGCGGTGCGCAAGCTCGCGGCCCACCTCGGCCTGAGGGACGCCGGCTCACCGTGATCCGCACCAAGAGCCGGGCGGCGGCGCTCTCGATCGCCTCCAACGCGATCCTGATCGCCCTCAAGCTCGCCGCTGGAGCGATCACCGGCTCGATCGCGATCATCACCGAGGCGGTTCACTCGCTGATCGACTTGGTCGCTTCGGTGATCGCCTTCTTCTCCGTCCGCAAAGCCGACGAGCCGGCCGACGCCGAGCACCCCTACGGCCACGAGAAGGTCGAAAACCTGGCGGCGGCGATTGAGGGGATGCTGATCCTCGTCGGTGCCGGAGTGATCATCTACGAGGCCACCCGGCAGCTGGTCCGCGGCGCCGAAGTCGACCGTCTCGGCGTTGGCATCGCCGTCATGGCCTTCTCGGTCTTTGCCAACCTCGGTGTCTCCGCGGTGCTCTCGCGCCAGGCCAAGGCGCACGAATCGCAGGCGCTGGAGGGAGATGCCGCCCACCTGCGCACCGACGCGATGACCTCGGCCGGGGTGCTGTTCGGCCTCGCCCTGGTGCAGATCACCGGTGACGCCGCCTTCGACCCGATCACGGCGCTGGTCGTTGCCGTGGCGATCGTCTGGGCGGGCTTCCGGATCCTGCGCCGCTCCTCCGCGGTGCTGGTCGACGAAACCCTGCCGGAGGCGGAGCTGGACCGGATCGAGAGGGCCATCGCCAGCGCCCGCACGGCGGAGGTCGCCGGGTACCACAAGCTGCGCGCGCGCCGGGCCGGCAGCCGGCGCCACATCGACTTCCACGTCCAGTACCGCTCCGGCACCAGCCTCGAGCGCGCCCACGAGCTCGCCCACCAGATGCGCGACTCGATCGAGGGAGAGATTCCGCAGGCCGAGGTGCTGATCCACGCCGAGCCGGAGACCTCCTTCCGCGAGCCCGACGACAGCGAGTCGGGACCGTTCCGCTCCGGTTGAGGTGAGTCAGGGAGGGGGCAGCAGGTTCACCGCGGCGGCGAGGCCGACGGCGATCAGGGTGATCGTGTAGCCGGTGTAGCCGCTGAGGGCGAAGAGGACCGCGGCGATCGCGCAGATCGCGACGACGATGATCCATGAGGCTCGGGCGAGGGTCACGGTCGGTATTTTCACTCACATGGCCGACGCTGCCACCACAGAGGTCGCCCAGGGCGACGCCGCGGAGGCCGCGCTGGCCTTCCTCGGCGAGATGTCACCCGACCTGAGGGCGGCGGCGATCCTCGATTCCGCCGGCGCCGTGCTGGCCGCCTCCGGCGACCATGTGCGCTGGGGCGAGGAGGCGACGGCGCTGCTCGCGGTGGCCGACGCCGCCGGCGACGAGCCGGTCGAGCAGGTTCACGTCGCCACCGAGCAGGGCGAGGTCTTCGTCCTCCGCCACGCCGGGCTGGCGGCGATCGTCGTCAGCGACCGCTTCGCGCTCGCCTCGCTGATGTTCTTCGACATCCGCTCGACCCTGCGCGACCTCGCGATCGAGCTGGGCGGCTGATGCCGCCGAAGCCACACCGGGTTCTGCTCGATCGCGTCTCCGGCTACGCCGACGAGGCCGCCGCCTACATGCGCCGGCGCCGGGTGGCCCGCCGCCCCTTCGCCCGTCTCTACTACCCGAACGGCCACAGCGCCGACCACGCCGACGACTCCAGCTCCGGGGCCGATCTCTTCGCCGCCGCCGGCCGGCTCGTCGAGCTCGGCGGGAAGCGGCCGAAGCCATGAGCGAGCTGATCGAGCCTGCCGTGGCCGAGCGCGTGCTGGCGCGGGCGCTCGCCAACGGCGGCCGCTTCGCCGAGGTCTTCGCCGAACGTCGCCGGGGCCTGGCGATGGCGATCGACGAGTCGCGGCTCGAGTCGGTCCAGTCCGGTGCCGAGGAGGGGGCCGGGGTGCGCGTCGTCGACGGTGCCACCACCTACTTCGCCCACGTCGACGGACTCGACCCGGCCGACCTCGAGCGCGCCGCCGACGAGGCCGCAGCCGCCCTGCGCGGCGAGCGGCGCCGGCCGCGGGAGCTGCGGGCGGAGGCGCCGGCGCCCCTGCCGATCGAGCGTCGCCCCGAAGACGTCCCCGCCGAGCGCAAGGCGGCGCTGCTGCGCGAGCTCGACGAGCGCGCTCGCGGCCAGGGTGACGAGGTCGCCCAGTTCACCGCCTCCTACGCCGAGGCTCGCCGCGAGATCGCGATCGCCAATTCCGAGGGGCTGCTGAGCGGCGACGATCGCACCCGCACCCGGATCGGCGCCCAGGTCGTCGCCCGCCGTGGCGACGCCGTCGAGACCGGCGCCGAGACCCTCGGTGCCCACCGCGGCTTCGAGCTGCTCGAAGACGACCCGGCGCTGATCGCCGAGCAGGCGGCGCGTAAGGCGCTGACCCTGCTCGACGCCGGCCCGGCGCCCTCGGGATCGATGCCGGTGGTCGTCGGCGGCGGCTTCGGCGGCGTTCTCTTCCACGAGATGACCGGCCACGGGCTCGAGGCCGACCACATCCAGAAGGGCGCCAGCGTCTACGTCGGCAAGCTCGGCGAGCAGGTCGCGCAGCCGCTGCTCAACGCCTATGACGACGGCCGCCTACCGCACGAGTGGGGCAGCGACGCGATCGACGACGAGGGAGCGCCGACCCAGAAGACGCAGGTGATCGAGGACGGCCGCCTCACCGCCTATCTCTATGACCGCCTCACCGCCGAGCGCGACGGCGTCGCTTCGACCGGCAACGGCCGCCGCGAGAGCTTCCGTCATCTGCCGATCCCGCGCATGACCAACACCTACATCGCTCCCGGCGACGCCACCCCGGAGGCGATGATCGCCGAGCTCGACCAGGGCTTCTACGCCGTCTCCTTCGCCGGCGGCCAGGTCGACCCAGCCACCGGCGACTTCGTCTTCGGTGTGTCCGAGGGGTATCTGATCGAGGGGGGGAGGGTGACCCGACCGTGTCGCGGCGCAACCCTGATCGGCAACTGCCTGGAGGCGCTGATGGCGATCGACGCCGTCGGCGACGACTTCTTCATGAAGACCGGGATCTGCGGCAAGGGCGGTCAGAAAGCGCCGGTCGGGACCGGTCAGGGCCATGTCCGGGTGCGGACGATGACCGTCGGGGGCACCGAGCTGTGACGCGGAGTGACCGAACGTCCATATCTGATTCCTTCGTGAGGGAGCGAAGCGGAACATGGGCGTGACCGAGCTGAGCACGACCGCCAGGCGCGCGGTGGAGGCGGCTCTAGCGGCCGGGGCGGGCGACGCCGAGGCCTACGCCTCGCGCGACAGGGGCCGCGAGGTGCGGGTCCACGGCGGCGAGGTCGAGAGCCTGACCGCGGCGACACAGAGCGGCATTGGCGTGCGCGCCTGGATCGGCGGCCGGGTCGGCTACGCCTTCGGCACCGACCTCTCCGAGGCGGGGGTGGCGGCGATCGCCGCGCGCGCCGCCGAGGCGGCGGCGGTGGCCGACGAGGACGAGTTCGCGGCGCCGCCCCGGCCCGCCGAGATCGAGGCGCTGGCCGGGCTCAGCGATCCGTCGGTCGCGGCCTGGAGCACCGCCGACGCGGCCGAGCTGGCGCTGACCGTCGAGCGGACGGCGCTCGCCGCGGACGCCCGCGTGGCCGGCGTCGAGCAGGTCGTCTACGCCGACTCGGCCGAGCGGGTCGCGGTCGCCTCCTCGACCGGCCTCGCCGGCGAGTACGAGTCCTCGGACTGCTTCGCTTATCTGCAGGCCCTCGCCGATGGGGACGGAGGGAAGGAGACCGGGCTTGGCTTCGGCCTCGCCCGTGGGCCGGCCGGCCTCGACCCGGAGGCGATCGGGGCCGAAGGGGCCGAGCGGGCGACGGCGATGATCGGCGCCTCCAAGCCGAGCTCGCGCAACTGCCCGGTGGTGCTCGACCCGACCGTCGCGGCCAGCTTCGCCGGCCTGATCGGCGGCGCCCTTGGCGCCAGCGCCGTGCAGCGCGGGCGCTCCCCGTTCGCCGGGCGGCTCGGCGAGGAGCTGGCCGGCGAGGCCCTGGTCCTGCACGACGATGGGCGCGACCCCGGCGGGCCCGCCTCGGCCCCGTTCGACGGCGAGGGCGTGCCCCGCCGCCGCACCGCGCTGATCGAGGGCGGCCGCCTGCAGGCATACCTCTATGACACCTACACGGCCAACCGCGAGGGCGGCGCCTCGACCGGCAACGCTTCGCGGCACGGCTACCGCTCGTTGCCGGCTGTTGCCACCTCGAACCTCGTCGTCGCGGCCGGCTCGCTCCTGTTCGCGGAGCTGCTCGGGGTGGCGGGCGACGCCGTCTACGTCACCGACGTCGCCGGCCTGCACTCCGGCGTCAACCCGGTCACCGGGGTCTTCTCGGTCGGCGCCTCCGGCCACGCGATCCGCGCCGGCGAGCTGGCCGAGCCACTGCGTGAGTTCACGATCGCGGGCGACCTGATCTCGATGCTGGGAGCGGTCGAGGCCGCCGGCTCGGAGTCGCGCTGGGTCCCGTTCGGGGGCTCGGTGCGGACTCCGCCGCTGTTGATCGCGGCGATGGCCGTCAGCGGTGCGTGAGCCTGACGCCGAGCCCGCTGTTAGATTGGCGCCCGTCTTCAACCCCCGAGGAGGATTCCCGACGTGACCAAGGCTGAATTTCTGGACCAACTGGCTGGCGACGACCGGCTTGGCAGCAAGAAAGCTGCCAGCGACGCCGTCGATGCCGTGCTCGAGACGATCACCGACGCGCTGAGCTCCGGCGGCGAGGTGAGCTTCACCGGTTTCGGCAAATTCCACGTCGCCGAGCGTGGCCCCCGCCAGGGCGTCAACCCGCGCACCGGCGAGCGGATCACGATTCCGGGCGGCAAGGTGCCGCGCTTCTCGGCCGGTTCGGCCCTGAAGACCAAGGTCAAGGGCGGCTGATTTCCTGACCCCGTTCGCGGATCGGCTGGCGGCGCTCGTAGCCGAGCGCCGCAGTCAGATCTGCCTCGGTCTCGACCCCGATCCGGCCAAGCTGGCCGGGGAGGGGCCGATGGCCGCCGGGCCAGGGACCCTTGCCGCCGACCTGGCCGCTGCCGCGGTCGTCACCCACTGCCGGGCCCTGATCGAGCGGGCCGGTCCGGCCTGCGTCGCGGTCAAGCCTCAGCTCGCCTGCTTCGAGCGCCTCGGCGCTCCCGGCTGGGCGGCGCTGGCGGAGGTCTGTGCCGCCGCCCACGAAGCCGGCCTGCTGACGATCGCCGACGGCAAGCGCGGCGACGTCCCGGTCACCGCCGCGGCCTACGCACAGGCTCTGGTCGGCGAGACGCCGACCCCATGGGGGCCGGTCGCCGGCCTCGGCGCCGACGCCTTCACCGCCAACCCGCTGCTCGGGCTCGACGCCCTGGAGCCGCTGGTCGCCGCCGCGGCCGAGACGGGTGCGGGGATCTTCACGCTCGTTCGCACCAGCAATCCCGGCGCCGCCGACGTCCAGGACCTGTCGGCGCCCAGCCAGCCCTTGCACGAGCGCCTCGCGGGTCTGGTCGACGGGCTTTCCGAGCGGCTCCTGGGGGAGTCCGGTCTGAGCGGGATGGGCGCCGTCGTCGGTGCTACCGAGCCGCTGCACATCGCCCGCCTGCGCGAGCTGATGCCGCGTTCGATCTTCTTGATCCCCGGCGTCGGCGCTCAGGGCGGCAAGCCGGAGATGCTCGGTGCCGCCTTCGCTGCCGGCCGGGCATCGGCGCTGGTGGCGGCTTCACGCGGGATCGCCGCCGATCCCGACCCGGCCGCCGCCGCGGAGCGGCTGCGAGCCACGGTCTGGGACATCTCCGGCGCCTGAAGACGCCTGCGGCCGCTATACGATCAGCGGCGTCGAGCTCGACTTAACGAACCCGGTCCATTGGAAAAACGCACCAGCGCATTCGCTCGTATTTTTGCCGCAATTGCCCTGGCGGGCGCGGTGGTGGTCGTCATCGTCGCGATCTCCAGCTCGCTTGGCGAATCGGACTCCTCGGACAAGTCGAAGCAGGGCAACGGCCACAAGACGCACAGGGCGCAGCCGAAGACGAGCGCGAAGACCTACGTGGTCAAGAGCGGCGACACCCTGGTCGCGATTGCCCACCGGACCGGGATTCCCGTAGCCCACATTCTCGCCCTGAACCCCGAAGTAGACCCGCAGATCCTGATCGCCGGCGAGACGCTGAAGTTGCGATGAGGTGGCGCCGGTTCGGCGTCGCGCTGCTGACGGCGCTCGCCGTCTCGTCGCTCTGCCTGGCCACCACGGCGGCGGCACAAGAGCCTCAGCCCGAAGGGCGCGCCTGGACTCTGATCGACGCCCGCACCGGCACCGTGCTCGAGTCCCACGCCGCGGCTCAGGCGCTGCCGATCGCCAGCACGACCAAGCTGATGACCGCCTACGTGGCGATGCGGGAGCTGCCACTCGACAAGATCGTGCGGGCGGCGCCCTATCACCCGATCTACGGGGAGTCGCTGCTGGGACTGCGGACCGGGCAGAGGATCAGCGTGCGCGATCTCCTCTATGGGCTGATCCTGCGCAGCGGCAACGACGCCGCCCACGATCTCGCCCTCGCCGCCGCCGGGTCGGTGCCGCGATTCGTGACCCAGATGAACCGTCGCGCCGCCGCCCTCGGCCTCGCCGACACCCACTACGCCAACCCGGTCGGGCTCGACCAGCACGGCAACTACTCCAGCGCCCGCGACCTCGCGACCCTGACCCAGCACCTGCTGCGGATCCCGGCCTTCGCCAGAATCGCCGACTCGCGCAGCGCCACCCTGCGTAGCCTGCGACCACCGCGGCGGATCGCGACGATCAACGAATTGCTGCTGGACGCGCCTTGGATTACCGGCGTCAAGACGGGCCACACCTTCGACGCCGCCTACTGCCTGGTGGGTTCCGGGCGCCGCAAGGGGGTGGACCTGATCTCGGTCGCGCTCGGTGCCCCCAGCGACGAAGCTCGCTTTCGCGACAACCTCGAACTGCTCGAATACGGCTTCTCCCAGTACCGGCGGCGGCTGCCGATCCGGGCCGGACGGGACCTCGCGGACCCGTCGATCCGCTACTCGGGCGGCGCCCTGCCCTTGCGCGCCGCCGAAACGGTCGCGGTCGGCTTGCGTCGTGGCCAGCGGCTCAGCGTCGACGTCCGTGCCCCGTCCGAGGTGGAGGGGCCGATCGAGCGCGGTGCCGTCCTCGGCCGCGCGACGGTCACCGTCGATGGCCGCCGCGCCGCCTCGGTGCCGCTGCACGCCGGTCGCGCGATCCCGGCGGCGAGCGCCTTCGATCGCGCCCGCGCCCTCCTCGATAACAACCTGATCGCTATCGCGATCGTGCTCTTCGTGATACTGATTGGCGGGGTATTGCTCTACCGGCGTCTGTCCGGCCGCAACGACCAAGGAGAGCGGATCAGGGTGAAAGCGCAGTGATCCTCACCGTGACTCTCAACGCGGCGATCGACCGTACCGTCGCCGTGCCGAACTTCCGCCTCGGCCGCCGCCACCGCGCCGTCGAGAGCCGCACCGTGGCCGGCGGCAAGGGGATCAACATCGCCCGGGCCCTCAGCCTGCTCGGCCGGCCGGTGATCGCCGCCGGCTTCGTCGGCGGCCCGACCGGCACCCGGGTGCTGGAAGGCCTGCGCGAAGAGTCGGTCCTGACCGATTTCACCCGGATCGCCGCGGAGACGCGGATCAACCTCGCGGTGATCGATCCCACGTCGGGCGACCAGACCGAGATCAACGAGCGTGGTCCGGCGGTCAGTCCCGAGGAGACCAAGAAGCTCTTCGAGCGGATCGGCTACCTGGCGAGCGGGGCGAAGATCTGCGTGCTGGCCGGCTCCCTGCCCCCGGGCGCCGGCGACGACCTCTACGCGCGCCTGATTGCCGATCTCGGCCGCCGCGGGGTGCCGGTGGTGCTCGACGCCGAGGGCGAGGCGATGCTGGCCGGGGTCAGGGCCGGCGCCTCGATGGTGACCCCGAACGAGCGCGAGGCCGAGGAGCTGGTCGGCCAGGAGTTCGACGGCGGCGGCGATCTCGCCCAGGGGTTGTTGGAGCTGGTCCGCCTCGGCGCCACCGAGGCCGCGATCACGCGGCCCGAAGGCTGTGTGGCTGCGGTCGGCGAGGGGTCCGAGCGCCGCCTTCTCGAGGTCCACACCGAGCCGCTCGAGGCGGTCTCCACGGTCGGTTCCGGCGATGCCTTCCTGGCCGGCTACGTGGCCGCCCGCTACGAGGGGCGCTCGCCGCAGGACTGCCTCGCCTACGGAGTTGCCTGCGGCGCCGAGTCGACGCAGCACTTCGGCGCCGGCACCGTCGACCGCAACCAGGTCGAGCGCCTGCTCGGTGAGGTCGCCGTCCACGATTTGGAGGTCCCGGCGGAAGTGTAGGCTGGCTGTTCAACGCCAGCCCTGGAGGAATCACTTGGAAATCGAAATCGGCCGTGGCAAGAAAGGGCGGCGCGCATACGGGTTTGACGATGTCGCAATCGTCCCCTCGCGCCGCACCCGTGACCCCGACGACATCGACATCAGCTGGACCCTCGGTCCGTACCGCTTCGAACTGCCGCTCGTAGCCTCGGCGATGGACGGGGTGGTCAGTCCCGACACCGCTGTCTTGGTCAACGAGCTGGGTGGCCTCGGCGTGCTCAACCTGGAGGGGATCTGGGCCCGTTTCGAGGACGCGGAGGAGCGCCTGGAGCAGATCGCCGCCGCTCCCAAGCACGTGGCGACGAAGCTGATGCAGGAGATCTACACCGAGCCCGTGAAGTCGGAGCTGATCGGCAAGCGCGTGGCCGAGATCAAGGCCCGCGGCGCCGTCGCCTGCGCCTCGCTGACCCCGCAGAAGGTGCGCGAGCACTACGAGGTGGCGGTCGAGGCCGGCCTCGACATCCTGGTCATCCAGGGCACGGTGATCTCGGCTGAACACGTCTCGACCACGGTCGAGCCGCTGAACCTGAAGGAGTTCATCGCCGAGGTGCCGGTCCCGACCGTGGTCGGCGGCTGCGCCTCCTACTCGACCGGGCTGCACCTGATGCGGACCGGGGCGGTCGGCGTCCTCGTCGGCGTCGGCCCCGGCGCCGCCTGCACCACCCGCGGCGTGCTCGGCATCGGCGTTCCGCAGGCGACCGCGATCGCCGACGTCGCGGCCGCCCGCTCCCAGCACATGCTGGAGACCGGCGAGTACGTGAACGTGATCGCCGACGGTGGCATGCGCACCGGTGGCGACATCTCCAAGGCGATCGCCTGCTGGGCCGACTCGGTCATGGTCGGCTCGCCGCTGGCCCGGGCCAAAGAGGCCCCCGGTCGCGGCTTCCACTGGGGGATGGCGACGTTCCATTCCTCGCTGCCCCGCGGCACCCGCGTCTCGACCAAGCAGGACGGGACGATGGAGCAGATCCTGCTCGGGCCGGCCACGGAGAACGACGGCACCTTCAACCTGATGGGAGCGCTGAAAACCTCGATGGCCACCTGTGGCTACGAGGACATCCGCTCTTTCCAGCGGGCCGAGGTGATGGTCGCGCCGGCGCTGATGAGCGAGGGGAAGAAGCTGCAGAACGAGCAGTCGGTCGGGATGGGGTCGAACGGTCGCGCGGCGGTGTCCGCCGGGGTTGCCGTATCGGATGACTAGTAGCTCCGACGCGCTCCGGCCGGCGGGTCCTGTCACTGCAGGGGACCCCCCATGTCCTCCGGTAGCTAAAGCTTCCTCGGACATGGGCCCCCCTACAGTGCCACCCGCGGGAGGAGCGCTGGAGGAGGTGCTGGTTCTCGACTTCGGGGGGCAGTACTCACAGCTGATCGCGAGACGGATCCGCGAATGCGGAGTGTTTGCTGAACTGCTGCCGGCGAGTGCTTCGCTGGAGCGGATTCGGGAGCGCGAGCCGAAGGCGCTGATCCTCTCCGGTGGGCCGGCTTCGGTCTATGAGGAGGGGGCGCCGGCGTTTCCGACCCAGCTGCTCGATCTCGAGATTCCGATGCTGGGGATTTGTTACGGGATGCAGGCGATGGTGCTGGCGCTGGGCGGCCGGGTCGAGACCGCCGAGTCGGGCGAGTTCGGCCGGACCGACCTGGTTCTGCGCGAGGGCGGCGGTCGCTTGCTGGGTGGCCTGCCCGAGGAGCAGAGCTGCTGGATGAGCCACCGCGACGCTGTCTTCGAGGCGCCCGAGGGCTTCACCGCGCTCGCCTCCAGCCCAAGCTCCCCGGTCGCGGCCTGCGAGCTGCCCGACCGCGACCTCTACGGGATCCAGTTCCATCCCGAGGTCGTCCACACGCCCTACGGGACCGAGATCCTCACCCGCTTCCTGCGCGACGTCGCCGGCTGCGAGCAGCAGTGGTCGCCCAAGTCGGTGATCGCCGAGCAGGTCGAGAAGATCCGGGCTCAGGTCGGCGACGGCCGGGTGATCTGCGGCCTCTCAGGTGGCGTCGACTCCTCGGTCGCCGCGATGCTGGTCCATAAGGCGGTGGGGGAGAAGCTGACCTGCGTTTTCGTCGACCACGGCCTGATGCGGATGAACGAGGCCGAGCAGGTGGTCGAGGCCTTCGGCGAGTTCGGCATCCCGCTCGTCCACGTCGACGCCGAAGAGCGCTTCCTCGCCAAGCTTGCCGGGCAGGAGGATCCCGAGACCAAGCGCAAGATCATCGGTGGCGAGTTCATCCGCGTCTTCGAGGAGGAGGCGGAGAAGCTCGAGGGCGTCGACTTCCTTGTCCAGGGCACGCTCTACTCGGACGTGATCGAGTCCGGCGGCTCCGACCACGCGGCGACGATCAAGTCCCATCACAACGTCGGCGGCCTCCCCGACGACCTCGAATTCGAGCTGGTCGAGCCGCTGCGGATGCTGTTCAAGGACGAGGTCCGCGCGGTTGGCATCGAGCTCGGCCTGCCCGAGCGGATGGTCTGGCGCCAGCCCTTCCCGGGCCCGGGGCTGGGGATCCGGATCGTCGGCGGCGAGGTCAACAAAGAGCGCCTGGACATCCTCCGCGCCGCCGACTCGATCCTGCAGGAGGAGATCCGCGCGGCTGAGCTCTACCGCCAGCTCTGGCAGTCCTTCTGCGTCCTGCCGGTGGTCCGCTCGGTCGGCGTTCAGGGGGACGGGCGCACCTACGCCTACCCGATCGTGATCCGGGCCGTCACCTCCGACGACGCGATGACCGCCGACTGGGCGCGGCTCCCCTACGACCTGCTGGAGCGGGTCTCGAACCGGATCATCAACGAGATCCGCGACGTCAACCGCGTTGCCCTCGACATCTCCTCGAAGCCGCCGGCGACGATCGAGTGGGAGTAGCGCCCCGCAGCTAGGCCGGCCGCGACCCCGCCGTCTCGAAGCTGGCGAGGCCGGCGATCGTCGAGATTGTCTCCGGCGGGTCGTCGGCGTCGGCGACGCGCTGGTCGCTCTTCTGCTGTGCCGCGAGGACCCGGTTGGTCGCCTCTTCCATGATCGACACCACCTCTTCCCAGCCGTACCGGTCGAGCAGCAGCGGCATCCAGGTGAGAACGGTGTCCTCGCGGGCGTCGATCGTGCCCGCTTCCAGGGCCGCCACCGCTCTGTCCATGAAGCTCTGCAGGGTGGCGCCGGAGACGCCGCCGAGGATCGCCTGCGGCACCCGCCGCCAGACGCGACTGCTGACGTAGGAACCGGGGGCGGCCTTGTAGAAATGCTCGGTGGCACCGCGTTTCTGGGCGGTGTCGACGAGGCTCAGACAGCCGCACTGGTTAAGCGTGCGCGTGTGGTACGCGACGTGGCTGAGAGTGGCGTCGAGCCGGTCGGAGAGCCAGTTGGGGCTGGCGATGCGTTCGCTGAGGACATCGAGGATCTGGATGCGCAGGGGATGGGAAAGCGCCTTGACCAGGCGCGGGTCGATGGTTTCGGTTCGGTCTCGCACGGCGGGGGCTCCTTCGGGGTATGGGTGGCTGCCCCTACGTTATCCGCATACTCTGGAACTTCTGAGTATTGATCCCGCTTAACCTGAAATTCACCGCTCTCCGCGGCCGCCGAGCGCCGCTCAGCTGTATCGGTCCCACTCTTCGAGGTAGGGGAGGGGGTCGAACGGACTGCCGCCCTCGTACCAGCCCGGTGGGCCCCACATCTCGAAGTGCAGGTGACAGGCGGTGGCGTCGCCGGTATCGCCGACGATGCCGATCGGCTGGCCGGTGCGGACCATTTCGCCGGCCTGCAGCGGCGAGGGTTCGGCCAGATGCGCGTACATGAAGTCGTTGGCGGTGCCCTTGCCGTCGATCACTATGTAGTTGCCGGCGTTGGCCTCGTACGCTGAGTACTGCACGGTGCCGCCGCGGGCGGCGACGAGCGGCGTTCCGCAGGCCGCCATCACGTCCTGGCCCTGGTGGGTGTGGCCAGACCTGGCGACCCCGAAGCGGCCGGCGCCGAGGCTGAATTCATGGGCGCCGAGAATCGGGAAGGCGTAGCGGTAGAAGGCGAAGCTGAGGCTGAGCGCGGTCGAGCTGGTCGCCCGGCGAGCCGCCGGCGCCGCCGCGGCTTGCGGGCCGATCCGGAAGCTGTAGCGGCCATTGCTGGCCGGGCGCCCTTCGTTCGTGGCCCCGTCCCAGCGGATGCTGGTGGGCACGCCCGGGGAGACGTCGTTGCGGTAGAAGGTCTTGATGACCGCGCCGGTGGCGTCGACGACGTCGATCTGGAGGTCGTTCTGAGGCTGACTGCTGCCGATCGTGTAGCTGAGCCGGGGGAAGCGGTAGCCGAAGTAGAAGGATTTGTGCGGCGTCGTTTCGGCGGCGAGGAGGGAGAGGGCGCCGGCGCTGGGGGCGGTGGTGGGAGTGCCGGCCGGGCTGCTCGGCGGCGGCGGGCTGCCGCTGGGAGTGGGAGCGCCACCGGTCGCCGCGGCCATCGCGGTGGCCGCCCAGATCAGCAGCATCGCGAGGGCGATGGACCCCGTTTTCGCCGCCGCGCCAGGCCGGACCAAGTTGTTCTCGCGCACCGCTAGCCTCTCTTTCGATCGCCTACGGAGTTAGCTGTCGGGCTCGCGCTGAAAGAGATGCGCTACGGGCGTTTTCGCCCGATTCGCCCCGGAGACCTGCATCGGTCTCTGCGGTTCCTCCGCCCCCATCCGGACGCCCGGATGAGACTCGGCATTGCTGGCGCGGCAGTATAGAGCGCGGGATGGCTATGATCCCCCGGCCGCGTCGGCGAGTCCGCGCGGCTTTTTGATGATGAACACCACCGTTAAGACCTACGTAGCCAAGCCCAGCGACCGCCAGCGAGACTGGTATGTCGTCGATGCCGAGGGGCAGACCCTGGGCCGCCTGGCGACGCAGATCGCCGACGCTCTGCGCGGCAAGCGCAAGCCTGAGTACACGCCGCATATCGACACCGGTGACTTCATCGTCGTCATCAACGCGGAGAAGATCCGCGTCACCGGCAAGAAGATGGAGCAGAAGACCTACTGGCGCCACAGCGGCTATCCCGGCGGGATCAAGTCGCGCAGCCTGGCCGAGATGCTCGATCGTCGCCCGGAGGAAGTGATCCGCAAGGCCGTCAAGGGGATGCTGCCGCGCAACCGCCTCGCCCGCCAGCAGTTGACCAAGCTGAAGGTCTATGCCGGTCCCGAGCACCCGCACGCGGCGCAGGAGCCGAAACCGATGAAGACCGAGAGATAGATGACGGACGAGCAGAACAACGAGACTTCGCAGGAGCCGGACGCAGTAGAGGAGACCCCGGAGAGCCAGGACGCCCCGGCCACGGGTCCTGGCGTGGAGGACGACTCCTCGTCCTCGCAAGCTGCGGGCGAGGAGCCATCCTCCACGCCACCCGTGGACGAGGCGCAGCCCGAGACTGCCGAGGAGCCCGCCGCTGAGGAGGCTTCCGCTGAGCCTGTTGCCGAGGAGACTGAGACTGAGGCCGTCGAGGAGACTCCGGCCGAGGAGCCCGCCGCTGAGGAGCCGAAGGCTGAGAAGAAGAAAGACGTCATTCCCGGCGCCGATCTGGAGCCGATCGCGGTCGAGCCCGAGAGGCCGCTGAGCGCCGAGGAGAAAGCGCGACTCGAAGCCGAGGAAGAGGAGAAGGCGAAACGCGAAGCGGCGTTGGTCGGTTCCGACGATTCCGAGGCCGCGCCCGCCAGCCGCGAGCCGGCGAAGATGGAGAGCGGCGCCCGCTTCCTCGCCACCGGCAAACGCAAGTGCTCGATCGCCCGCGTCATCCTGCTTCCCGGCGACGGCAAGGTCGAAATCAACAAGCGCAGCCTCGACGAGTTCTTCCCCCGTCCCCTGCATCAGACGATGGCGGTACAGCCGCTGACCGTCTCCGGCTACGAGGGCAACGTCGACGTCCGCGTCCGCGTCCACGGCGGCGGCATCAGCGGCCAGGCCGGCGCTGTCCGCCACGGGATCGCCCGGGCGCTGACCGAGATCGACCCCGAGCTGCGCGGCGAGCTCAAGCGCCGCGGCTTCCTGACTCGCGACGCGCGGGTCAAGGAGCGTCGCAAGGCGGGCTTCAAGAAGGCTCGTAAGAAGCCTCAGTTCAGCAAGCGCTGACGGGGGTTTGGTGAGCGCCGAGCGCAAGCTCTTCGGAACCGATGGGGTCCGAGGGGAGGCTGGCACGTTCCTCACCGCGGAGTTGGCGACGGCGCTCGGCCGGGCCACCACCGCCTCGCTGGAAGCCCAGCGCCCGCAGGTCCTGATCGTCCGCGACACCCGCGAGTCGGGGCCGATGCTGGAGGCGGCGCTGGCCGCCGGCGTGGCCGCCGCCGGGGGCGACGCGCTGCTGGGCGGTGTCCTGCCGACTCCCGCGGCGGCGATCCTCGTCAAGCGGCTGGGCCTCGATCTCGCCGCTGTCGTCTCCGCCTCCCACAACCCCTACCGCGACAACGGCATCAAGTTCTTCTCCGGTCAGGGGACGAAGCTCGGCGACGAGCTCGAGGCGCGGATCGAGTCGCTGCTCGACGGCGCCCCCACCGCCGCCGAGCCCGGCCGTGTGCGCGAGCTCAACGGCGGCCTCGACGACTACCTGCGTGAACTCGAGGCGGCCTTCCCGCTCGACCTCTCCGGTCGCCGCGTCGTCCTCGACTGCGCCAACGGCGCCGCCCACCGCGCCGGCCCGGCGATCTTCGAGCGCCTCGGTGCCGAGGTCGAGCTGATCGGCGCCGAGCCCGACGGGCGCAACATCAACGCCGGCTGCGGCTCCACCCACCTCGAGCCCCTGGCCGACCGCGTCGCCAACTCCGACGCCGAAATCGGCTTCGCCTTCGACGGCGACGCCGACCGCATGCTCGCGGTCGACGGCGATGGCCGCGTCCACGACGGTGACGAGCTGATCGCCCTCGCGGCCCGCGGCCTCGCCGCTCGCGACGAGCTCGGCGGCGGCGTCGTCGTCACCGTGATGACCAACTACGGCTTCCACCGGGCGATGGAGGAGGCCGGGATCGAGGTCGCGATCACCCAGGTCGGCGATCGCTATGTGCTCGACGAGATGAGCCGGCGCGGCTGGACCCTCGGCGGCGAGCAGTCGGGCCACATCATCTCCTCCGACTTTGTCGCCACCGGCGACGGCATCGCCGCCGCGCTGATGACGATGCGCGAGCTCGCCGGGGCGCCGCTCGGCGCCGCCGTGCCGATGGAGAAGCTGCCGCAGACGCTGGTCAACGTCGAGGTCGCCGACCGCGAGGCGATCGCCGGCGCGGCCGCCGTCTGGAAGGCGGTCGAGCGTGAGGGAGAGGCCCTCGCCGGCCGCGGCCGGGTGCTGCTGCGGCCGTCCGGGACCGAGCCGCTGGTGCGGGTGATGGTCGAGGCGCCGAGCGCCGAGGAGGCCGACGCCGTTTGCAAGCGCCTTGTCGCGCTGGTCCGCCAAGAGCTGGCCTGAGTACCGTCGCCCTCTACCCTTACTCGCCCTTATGTGCGGAATAGTCGGATACGTGGGCGGTCGCCCCTGCGAGGAGCTTCTCTTGGCGGGGTTGGAAAAGCTCGAATACCGTGGCTACGACTCGGCCGGCCTCTCCGTGATCGAGGACGGAGAAGTCGACAGCGTCCACGCCGTCGGCAACCTCGCCAACCTGCGCGCCGCGGTCGACGAGCGCGCCGCCAACGGCGCCGGCGCCCTGCCGGTCTCCCACACCGGCATCTCCCACACCCGCTGGGCGACGCACGGCCGGGTCACCGAGGAGAACGCCCACCCGCACGACGACAGCTCCGGCAAGGTCCACATCGTCCTCAACGGGATCGTCGAGAACCACGCCGGGCTGCGCAAGCGCCTGCAGGCCGACGGCGAGACGTTCACCTCCGATACCGACGCCGAGGTCGTCGCCCACCTGATCGCCGCCCACTACGACGGCGACCTCGCGGCCGCCGTCCGCGGCGCCTACGCCGAGCTGCGCGGCCACTACGCCTTCGTCGCCATGCACGCCGACGAGCCCGACCGCCTGGTCGGCGCCCGCAAGGAGTGCCCGCTGGTCGCCGGCATCGGCGCGGGGGAGACCTTTCTCGCCTCCGCGATCCCCGCCTTCCTCGCCCACACCCGCACCGCGGTGCCGATTGAAAACGGCGAGATCGTCGAAATCGAAGCCGCCGAGGTGCGGATCACCGACACCGACGGCAACCCGATCGACCGCGCCGTCGAAGAGGTCACCTGGGACGCCGACGCCGCCGAGAAGGGCGGCTTCGAGACCTTCATGCTGAAGGAGATCCACGAACAGGCCGACGCGGTCGCCGAGACGATCGCCGACCGGCTGCCGGGGGACGACGGCGTCGACCTCTCCGACGTCGCCCTCGACGACGACTTCCTGCGCGGGCTGCGCCGCGTCGTCATCGTCGCCTGCGGCACCTCCTACCACGCCGGTCTGATCGGGCGCTACGCGATCGAGGAGTGGGCACGGGTGCCGGTCGAGATGGACATCGCCTCCGAGTACCGCTACCGCAACCCGGTGGTCGGGCCCGGAGATCTGGTCGTCGGCATCACCCAGTCCGGCGAGACCGCCGACACGCTGGCGGCGATGCGCCTGGCGCGCGAGGCGGGGGCGACGGTGCTGACCGTGACCAACATCATGGGCAGCCAGGCGACCCGCGACGCCGACGCCGTCCTCTACACCCGCGCCGGGCTGGAGATCGGGGTCGCCGCGACCAAGACCTTCCTCGCCCAGGTGGCGGCGATGTACCTGCTGGGGCTGCGGATCGCCGAGCTGCGCGGGGCGCTGCCGCCCACCCGGATCGCCGAGCTGGTGGCGGAGCTGAAGGCGATGCCGTCGAAGATCGAGGAGACCCTGGCCGCCGTCGAGGAGCCGATCCGCGCTGTCGCCGCCGCTCACAGCGAGCAGAACTTCTTCCTCTACCTGGGCCGCCACATCGGCCTCCCGGTCTGCCTCGAGGGGGCGCTGAAGCTGAAGGAGATCTCCTACATCCCCACCGACGCCTACGCCGCCGGGGAGATGAAGCACGGCCCGATCGCCCTGCTCGACGAGTCGACGCCGGTCGTCTGCATCGCCACCGAGAGCCCGGTCCTGGAGAAGGTCCTCTCCAATGTGGAAGAGGTGCGCGCCCGCGGCGCCCAGACGATCGCGATCACCACCGCCGGTGACGAGCGCGCCGCCGAAGTCGCCGACGAATCGGTCGAGATCGCCCGCACCGACTGGATCCTGCAGCCGATCGTGGCGATCCTGCCGCTGCAGCTGCTCGCCTACGACATCGCCCGAGCTCGGGGGCTCAACGTCGACCAGCCCCGTAATCTGGCCAAGACCGTCACGGTCGAGTGATCTCGCGCAATCGCGTCGCTAGGATGCGCCGTCCTGTGAAGCCCCGCCTCGTCCTCCTTGTCGCTGCCGCGACCGCGGCTCTCGCCGTCGCCGGTTGCGGAGGCAGCAGCGACTCGGGTTCCTCCGACCCGGCCACGCTGGCGCCGCCGAAGTCCCCGCTCTACATCGAGGCCACGGTGCAGCCGGAAGGCGAGCTGAAGTCGAATATCGACTCCCTCGCCAAGAGCATCGGCGGGGTCGACGATCTCGGCGGCCTGATCGTCTCCGAACTCGAAAAGTCGGCCGGCGACGAAGGCAATGAATTCGACTACGCCAAGGAAGTCGAACCATGGCTCGGCGAAAAGGGCGGCCTCTTCTTCCAGAAATACGACGGCAACGATTTCGAAGGCTATGGCGTCGCGATCCAGACGACCGACACCGAAGCCACCCAGGACTTCATCGACAAGCAGGCCGAAGAAAGCGACGAAGTGCCAGAAGAAGGCTCCTACGAAGGGGTCGACTACGAGGTCCAGGCCGACGACGGCACCACGATCGGCGTCGTCGGCGACTTCCTCGTCTTCGCCGAAGACGCCGCCACCTTCAAGCAGATGGTCGACGCCTCCAACGGCGAATCGCTGGCCGACGAAGACAGCTTCTCGAGCACGATCGACGCCGCGCCAAGCGGCAGCTTCGCCGACGTCTTCGTCGACATCGGCGGCCTGATCGACCAGTCCGGCGGCACGATCGACCCGGAAGCGCGCCAGTTCCTCGACAGCGCCGGCATCGAACCCGACGAAGCGACCGCGGTGGCCAGCCTCGTCCCCGGCTCCGAACAGATCGAGATCGACTTCAGCGGCGACCTCGGTGGCCAGAAACCGCCGACGGGCGACGCTTCGGAGCTGCTCGGCTCCCTGCCGGCCGATTCCGTCGCCGCCATCTCCTCGCCCGATTTCGGCGATAGCTTCGGGGAAGCGATCGACCAGATCGACGCCAACGGCATCCCCGGACAGGTTCCGGCCGGCAAGTTCAAGAGCACTCTCAAAGAAGCCGGGATCGACGTCGAAAAGATCGCCGCCTCGGTCGGCAACCTCGGCGTCTTCGCCACCGGCAACAGCGAGAGCAGTCTTGGCGGCGCGGTCGTCCTGGAAACCAAGGGGGCCCAGGAAGCGACCAACACCGTCGCCAATGTCGGCCTGCTGCTGCGCGCGGCCGGCACGCCCGGGATTACGGCGATCTCCGGCAAGGCGAGCGGCTTCTCGATCCGCAGCGCCGACCTCGGCTCAAAGCCGTTGGTCATCGCCGCGCAGGGGGAACGGATCGCGATCGCCTACGGTCCTACCGCCGCCGCGCAGGCCCTTGCCACCGACACCGAGGGCGGCAGCCTCGCCGATAGCGCCACCTACAAGGAAGCGGTGAGCAGTCTCGGGAGCACCCCGATCAGCGGCTTCGTCGATGGCCCGGCGGCGCTGAAGCTCGCCTCGGCGCTGATCCCGGCCGACGAAAAGGAAGATTTCGACGAAGCCAAGCCTTACCTGACCAAGATCGAATACCTGGCGATCGGCTCGGGGGCCTCGGGCGAAGAGGCAACGGCAAAGCTGATCGCCGGCATCGGTAAGTAGCGTCGCCCGCTGACGACCTGGCTAGGCTCCCTGCCGTGGATGCCTGGCTGAGCCCGCTGTTCGACGCCGAGGGGATTCGGGCGGTCGACCGCTGGGCGATCGAGGAGCAGGGGGTGCCGTCGGCACAGCTGATGGAGGCCGCCGGGACCGCCCTGGCCGAGGCCGTGGCGGGGCTGTCGCCACAGGGCCCGGTGCGGATCGTCCGCGGCAAGGGGAACAACGGCGGCGATGGCGAGGTGGCCGCGCGCCACCTGAGTCGGATGGGCTTCGAGGTGGAGATCGTGAGCCTCTGGTCCGGGGACGCTCCCGCCGACCTCGGTGCCTGGCTGGACGGGTCCGGCGCGGTGGTCGACGCGATCTTCGGAACCGGGTTCTCGGGAGTGCCGCGCGAGCCGGCCGCGGCGGCGATCGACGCGATCAACCGCTGCGGGGCGCCGGTGGTCGCCTGCGACATCGCCTCCGGGGTCGACGCCTCCAGCGGCGAGGTCGAGGGAGCGGCGGTCGAGGCCGACCTGACCGTGAGCTTTCACGCCGCCAAGCTGGGACAGCGGATCGCGCCCGGCAAGTGGCACACGGGCGAGCTGCGGGTGGTCCCGATCGGGATCCCACCGGGCGCCCCGGCGGCGCCGCGCGGCGGGACGATCGCCCCGGCGGTTCTGGCGCTGCTGCCGCGGCGGGGCCCGCGTTCGACCAAGTTCAGCTCCGGCCAGGTGGCGATCGTCGGCGGCTCGCGGGGGCTGACCGGGGCGGTGCGGATGTCCTCGCTGGCGGCGATCCGGGCCGGCGCCGGTTACGCCACCGTTGCCGTTCCCGCCGACCTCGAGCCGGTCTTCGAAGCGGGCGAGCCGGAGGTGATGTCGGTCGGCTGCCCGGGCGGTGACGGCTGCCTGGTCCCGGCCTCGGCAAAGGCGGTGCTGCGCGCCTTCGAGCGCGCCGCCGCCGGGGTGCTCGGGCCCGGCATGGGCCGCGACCCGGGCTCGGTCGAGCTGGCGCGGGAGGTGGTCGGCGGGATCGTGGCGCCGCTGGTGATCGACGCCGACGGCCTCAACGCCTTCGCCGGGCATCTCGGTCCGGTCGCCGCCCGCGACGGCGCCACCGTGCTGACCCCGCACGCGGGTGAGTTGGGGCGGCTGCTCGGTCGCGACGCGGAGGAGATCGCGGCCCACCGCCTCGCCTGCGCGCGTGAGGCGGCCGAGCGCGCGAACGCCGTGGTCGTCCTCAAGGGCGACGACACGATCGTCAGCGACGGCGAGCGGGTCGCGGTCAACGCGATCTCCGCCCCCGGGCTGGCCACGGCCGGCAGCGGCGATGTCCTCTCCGGGGTCACCGCGGCGCTGCTCGCCCGCGGTCTGGAGCCGTTCGCGGCCGCCTGCGCGGCGGTCGTCGCCCACGCTCGCGCCGGTCGCGATGCCGCCGATCGCGTCGGCGCCGCCGAGTCGGTGATCGCCAGCGACGTGATCGACTCGATCCCGGCGGGCCTGCGCGGCGCCGAGCCGGTCGAATAATCTCGCCGGGATGAAGACGGCGGCGGAGATCATGAACAGAGACGTGCCCAGCGTCGTGCCCGAGGATGCCCGCGCCGCGATCGACCTCCTGGCGCAGACCGACGTGGGCGCCGTCGCCGTGGTCGAGCTGATGACCGCCGATCCGGTCGTCTCCCACGACCACGAAGCGGCCGACCGGGTCGCCAAGAAGATTGCCGACAAGCACCACAACCATCTTCCAGTGGTCGAGGTCGAGGGGCGCCTGGCGGGCATGGTCACGCACGCCGACGCCCTCGCCGCGCTGGTCGACGACGAGTAGCCGATGGAGCGCGCGGTCGCCCGGGTCGATTTCGAGGCGATCAGGGCAAACTGCAACCGGCTCAAGTCGGAGCTGAGCGCCGGCGCCGAGCTCTGCGCGGTAGTCAAGGCCGACGGCTACGGGCACGGCGCCGACGCCTGCGCCAATGCCGCCCTCGCCGGCGGGGCGACGCGGCTGGCGGTGGCGACCGCGGTCGAGGCCGAACAGGTCGGCCGCCGCCTCCAGCACATCCCCCTGCTGACGATGGGCGCGCTAACCGCGGCCGAGGTCGACATCGTCCTCTCCGCCGGCTCCGAGGTGGCGGTCTGGCGCGACGGCTTCCTGCGGCTGCTCGCCGACCGGGCCCGCGCCCAGGGCCGGCCGGCCCGGGTCCACGTCAAGTTCGACAGCGGCATGGGCCGGCTCGGCAATCCCGACCCGGATCAGGTGCTGGCGCTCGCTGGCGCCGCCGAAGCCGACCCGAACCTGCAGCTGGCCGGCGTCTGGACCCATTTCGCCACCGCTGACGAACCCGATTCGGGCTTCTTCGAGGAGCAGCTCGGCCGCTTCGAGGCGGTCGCGACCGCGGTCAAGGCCGAGTTCCCGGCGGCGATCGCCCATGCCGCCAACAGCGCCGCGGTCTTCCGCGAGCCGCGCTCGCACTTCGACATGGTCCGCTGCGGGGTCGCGGTCTACGGCCTCGACCCCTTCCAGGGCGATCCGGCCGAGCGCGGGCTGACGCCGGCGCTGTCGCTGCGCTCCTACATCGCCGATGTCAAGCGCTTCGAGCCCGGGGCCAGCGCCGGCTACGGGCAACGTTGGAAGGCGGTGGCGGCGACCTGGGTCGGGGTGGTGCCGCTCGGCTACGGCGACGGCGTCCGCCGCGGCCTCGGCGACAACGCCGAGGTCCTCGTCGGCGGCCGCCGCCATCCCCTGGTTGGCACCGTCTCGATGGACAACATCACGATCGACCTCGGCCCCGAGACCGAGGTGACGCCCGGTGACGAGGCGGTGCTGATCGGTACCCAGGGGGAGGAGGCGATCCGCGCTGAGGAGGTCGCCGCCCGGCTCGACACGATCAACTACGAGGTCACCTGCGGGATCTCGGCCCGGGTGCCGCGACGCGCGGCCTGAGCCCGGCGAGCTTGTGCCTCTATGAGTGACGACGTTGCCAGGCTCTTCGACTCCCCGCTCGTCGTCGCGGCCGCGCGGGCGCTGAGCGGTAAGGACGGAATCTGGATCGTCGGCGGTGCCGTGCGTGACGCCGCCTTGGGTCGTGAGGTCGCCGACCTCGACCTCGCCGTCGCCGGCGATCCCGGCGCCGCGGCGAAGGCCGTCGCGGCCGAGCTCGGCGAGCACGCCTTCGAGCTCTCGGCCGAGTTCGGGACCTGGCGCGTGGTCTCCCGCGAGCATGGCTGGCAGATCGACGCGACCGTCCTCCGGGGCGACGGGATCGACTCCGACCTGGCGGCCCGCGACTTCACCATCGGCGCCGTCGCCGTGCCGCTCGGCGGCGGTGACCCGATCGACCCCTTCGGCGGGCTTGCCGACCTCCACGGCGGTGTCCTCCGCGCAGTGGGGGAGAACAGCTTCGGCGGGGACCCGCTGCGCTTGCTGCGAGCGCCGCGCCTTGCCGCGGGGCTCAGCCTCGAGATCGATCCCGGGACCGTCGCTCTGGCGCGTGCCAACGCCTGCCGTGCCGCCGACCCCGCCGGCGAGCGGCAGCTGGCCGAGCTGCGCCAGCTGCTCGGCGGCCCCGAGCCGCTGCGCGGCCTGGCCCTGCTCGACGAGCTTGGGCTGACGGCGGTCGTCCTGCCGGAGCTGGAGCGCCTGCGCGGGGTCGAACAGGGCCCCAATCACCACCTCGACGTCCACGACCACACGCTGGCCGTGCTCGAGCACACGCTGGAGGTCGAGGCGAACCTCGATCGCTTTGCCGGCAACCGCGCCGGCGAGGTGGCCGAGCTCCTCGCCGAGCCCCTCGCCGACGAGATCAGCCGCGGCACGGCGCTGCGCTTCGGGGCGCTCTTCCACGACATCGGCAAGCCGGCGACCCGGGCCGAGCGCGACGGCTTCGTCGGCTTCCGCGGCCACGATCGGGTGGGGGCGGAGATCGTCGGCGAGATCTGCGCCCGGCTGCGGG
This sequence comes from Solirubrobacterales bacterium, assembly GCA_035996525.1. GTDB lineage: Bacteria > Actinomycetota > Thermoleophilia > Solirubrobacterales > 70-9 > VAYN01. The sequence continues at coordinate 5,483 of DASYJK010000046.1, read as the reverse complement.
CCAGCCGCCGCCTCACCCAGCACCTGCGGGGGTTGACGCAGCATCACCTGCGACTCGGGTTCCTGATCCCCGAGGCGCCGCTGCCGCCGCGTCGCGTCCATGAATACCTGCGCGCGACCGAGCCGGTCGGCGTCGACGTCACCCTGCTCACGGTCGCCGACCGCCTTTCCGCCCGCGGTGCCGGCCCGCTGGCCCGGCCGGAGATGGTCGAGGCGCACCTCGCGCTCGCCCGCCAGATGGTCGCTGCCGCCCTCGACTGGCGCCGCGACGGCCCGCCGGCGCCGCTCTTGCGCGGCGACGAGCTGGCCGCGGAGCTGGGTATCGACCAAGGACCGGAACTGGGCGGCCTGCTCGCCGAGCTCGAGGCGGCCCAGTACGCAGGCGAAGTCAGGGACAGGTCCGCAGCCGTAGAACACGCACGTCAGGTACGCTCGTAGGCAGATGGCTGAGGAAAAGATCGAAATGGAGGGGGAGATCACCGAGGCTCTCCCCAACACGATGTTCCGGGTCAAACTGGACAACGACCACGATGTCCTCGGCCACATCTCGGGGAAGATGCGCCGCCACTACATCAGGATCCTTCCCGGCGACCGCGTCAAGATCGAGCTTTCCCCGTATGACCTCGATCGCGGTCGAATTACGTATCGCTACAAATAGTCCGGCTGCGAAAACCAAGCCTGACCAGGACGCAGGGAGCGCCGTGTGCTTTGCACACAAGCGACCGAGGACGCCGTCAGGCGCCGGTTTGCAGCGGCCGGGGGGCCGCCAGCTCTGCCACCAGCGCTGACCAGGCGAAGTCGACGGCACCCAGGCCCTTGCCGCTGCGCGGGTCGTAGTACTCGCGCAGGCCTTCGCGGGCGACCGTGTCGATGACGCCGTCGGCGAGCCGCCCGGCCTCCTCCTCGTAGCCGAGACGTCGCATCCCCAGCCAGACCATCCAGGCCGAGTTGACCCAGGTCGGCCCACGCCAGTAGCGGCGGATCGGGCCGTGGCCGCCGTCGGGCTCGTAGCTCGGCTCCGAGGCCGCGACCGAGGGCGGCGCCACCGCGGTCAGAAACTCGTCGCGATCGAGCAGGTGCTCCTCGACCAGCCGCCGCCCGATCTGCTCCGGCAGGTCGGGCAGCGCCAGCGGCGCCAGCGAGGCCCAGGTAACGACTCCGGGCCGCTCGCCGCCCGGTTGCATCTCGTCGAGGAAGAGCCCGCGCCGCTCGTCCCAGAGCCGCTCGACCAGGGCCGGGGTGGCCGAGGGCCGGCCCAGCGCCTGCCGGGACAGCGACCACATCGTGTTGACCAGCGTCTCGCACAGCAGCGGCCAGCCGCGCTCGCGCACCCGCCTGGCGTTGAAGCCGATCCGGCGGTTGCGGCGGACCAGCAGCGGGAAGCCGAGCTTGCCGTTGGCGAGCGCCCCCCAGACCGGCTCGAACTTGGGCGACGCGTCGAGCCCGGACTCGTCCGGCTGGACGATCCAGAGCAGGCCGTCGCCCTCGAGGTCGCGGTTGGCGGCGAGCCAGTCCATCTGGGCCCCGATCCGCGGCTCCCGTGCCGGGTCGCCGACGGCGATGCTCCAGGCCCAGGCCAGCAGCGGCGGCTGGATCGTCTCGGTCTGGAACGAGCGGCGCGAGGTGACGTTGTAGAAGAGGTAGCGCAGCGGCGAGACCGGCTGGTTCCAGAAGATCGTGTGGCCGATGAACCCGTTCGGGCGCTGCGCCGCCAGCAGGCTCTCCAACTCGGCCCGCGACCGCGCCGGGTCGAAGCGCCGCCAGACAATCGCCGCGAAACAGGAATCCCAGTACCACTGCCAGGGATAGCGCCCCGGGCTCGGCTGCGTGTATTCGTAGGCGCCGCCGTCGCGCCCGCCCCGTTCCCAGCCCTGGCGCAGGACGCGCTCGGCCTCGGCCAGGACCGCGGCTTTCGCCGCCTCGCTCACTCCGCCGTGCGCCGCATCTCGCGCAGGGCCAGGGAGCCCAGCACCGCCAGCAGACCCGCCAGGGCCAGCAGCCCGGGCCAGGTTTCCGCCCAGGTGACGCTGCCGACGAAGCCCTGTCGGGCCGCTTCGACCACCTGCGTCACCGGGTTGACCCGGGCGATCTTCTGCAGCCATCCGGCCAGCAGCGCCAGCGGCGCGTAGGCGGTGGTGGTGAGGATCAGCGCCATCATCCCCGCCTGCATCAGCGGGGCCGCCGACTGGCTTTTGAAACGCAGCGCCAGGAATGAGCCCCAGCAGGCGGCGACCGCGGCCATCGACGCGACCATGAAGTAGGTGATCAGGAAGCCGTCGACGCCGGGCCAGCCGGCCCCGAGCGCCAGCGCGATCGTCAGCACGAAGGTGGCCGGGATCAGTGCCCGAGCGCTGGCCGCCAGCACCGTGCCGGAGAGCAGCACCCAGCGCGGGGCGGGGGAGACGAGCAGGCGGTCGAGCCAGCCCTGCTCGATGTCGCGGGCGAGGTTGACGCCGGCGGCGGCGCCGGTGAAGCCGGCGCCCTGCAGCATGCTGACCGGGACGATGAAGCTCTCGTAGCTGCCGGTGCTGAAGCCGCGCAGCTGGGTCAGGGCGCCGAAGACGCCGTTGAGGCCGAGGAAGAAGATCGTCGGCGCCAGCACCCCGGGGATCGCCGCTCCCGGCACCCGCACCAGCTCGTTCTTGGCCCGCGCCATCAGGGCACCGATCGTCGCCAGGTTGGCGCGCCAGGCCGGGATCGCCACCGTCGCTTCCATCAGCCCACCCGCAACCGGTGGCGCAGGGCGCGGTCGCTGAGAAAGAGGCCGAGGACGACGATGCCGAGGATCGCCAGCACCGCGTCGAGCGTTTCCGAGACGTCGAAGCCGGAGATCATCGGGCCGCGGATCCCTTCGACGATGAAGCTGAGTGGGTTGTACTGGGCGATCGTCTTGGCCGGCTCGATCATCAGTTCCTGGGGGAAGAAGGCGGAGGAGAGGAAGAGGACGACGAGGACCAGCGGGAAGAGGCCCTGGACGACACTGGCGCTGCCGGTCCGCAGTGCGATCGCGGCGCCGATCCCGCCGACCGCCAGCGCCGCCGAGGTGACCAGCACGATCGCCATCAGCGCCCCGGGCACGCCACTCTCGATTTCGGCCCCGAAGATCAGTCCGATCGCGAGGAACCAGAGCGAGGCGAAGAGGCCCAGCGCCGCCGTCCCCGCCAGTCGCCCGAGGACGATCGCGAAGCGCGGGATCGGGGCCGAGAAGAGGCGGTCCGTGAAGCCCATCTCGATGTCGACCGCGAGCGCGATCCCGCCGCTGTTGCCGGCCAGCATCAGCGACTGCATCATCGCCCCGGCCAGCATGAACTGGAGGAAGCTCTGGACCGGCGGGAAGCCCGGCAGTTCGACCGCGCCACTGGCGCCGCCGGTCTGGATCGCCAGCAGCAGGGTGGGGAAGATGATGATCGGGGCGATCAGCTGCGGGCGGCGGAAGGTCTGGCGGACCGAGCGCATTCCCAGTGCCCGCACCACCCGCACGTTGGTGGCGAGCGCGCTCATGCCTCCACCGGCGCCTTCTCGGCGTTCTCCTCGCTCTCCTCCTCGAGGTGGTAGCCGGTCTTCTCGACGAAGACGTCGTCCAGGGTCGGTTTGACCAGCTCCAGGGCCTCGACCGCGATCCCGGCCTCGTCCAGGGCCCGCACCACGCGGGGGATGTCGGCGGCGCCGTTCTCGACCTCGACCAGGACCTTCTTGCCGTCCTTGGGGGGCAGGAGCTTGCCGATCGGCGCCAGGATCGACTCCGCCTCGGCGACCGAGCCCTGGGCCAGCTGCAGCTGGATGTGGGGGTTGCCGAATTCGGCCTTGAGCGACTCCGGCGTGCCCTCGGCGACGATCCGGCCGCTGTCGATGATCCCGACGTTGTCGGCCAGTTGGTCGGCCTCCTCCAGGTACTGGGTGGTGAGGAAGACGGTGGTGCCGCTCTCGTTCAGCTCCCGCACCTCCTCCCAGATCGTCTTGCGGCTGACCGGGTCGAGCCCGGTCGTCGGCTCGTCGAGGAAGAGCACCCGCGGTTCGTGGACCAGCGCCGCGGCGAGGTCGAGCCGCCGCTTCATGCCGCCGGAGTAACCGCCGACGCGGCGGTCGGCGGCGGCGGTCAGGTCGACCCGTTCGAGCAGGCTGTCGGCGCGGCGGCGGCCATCGGCGGTGGGGATGCCCTGCAGGGTCGCCTGCAGGCGGATCAGCTCGCGGCCGGTCATCAGCGGGTCGAGCGCCGCTTCCTGCAGGGCGACGCCGATCGAGGCGCGCACCGCCCGCGCCTCCTTGACGATGTCGTGCCCGGCGACGCTGGCCTGGCCGCCGGTCGGCAGCAGCAGCGTCGTCAGCATTCGCACCGTCGTCGTCTTGCCGGCGCCGTTGGGCCCGAGGAAGCCGTAGATCTCGCCCTCCTCGACCGCAAGGTCGATGCCCTGCACCGCAAGCACCTTGTCGAAGGCGCGCTCAAGTCCTTCGACCACGATCGCTGGCATCGCAGAGAAACCTACCGCGCGCGAATGGCCGGGATCGTGCAAGTGGGAGAGTCCCACCGCATTCCCCTGGCCCGGAAGGCAGAATCGGAGCCGCAACCGGGGTCTCGACCGCGTGTTTGCCTAAGTCCATGCCCTTGACCGAGAAAACAAGCCGGAGCGGCCACGCCTGGGCGTTCGTCGCCCTCGCCGTCTGCCTGTTCGCGGCGCTGGTCGCGGTTGCCGTCCCCGACGCCGACTCGGCGCCGCTGCGTGTCGTGGTCCTGGGCCAGACGTCGGAAACCCCGCCGGCTTCCTGCCCGGGCAAGATCGTCAACAACGTCGAGATCACGCCCTGCCGGGTCGAGGGCCACGTCAGCGGCTTCCAGGCGATCGCCGGCGGCGTCGCCCGCCCCTACGAGGCACCCTTCGAAGGCAAGATCGTCGCCTGGTCGATCACCCTCGCCAAGCCCTCGACGGTCGAATCGCCCACCACCTCGAACGAGGTTGGCTTCTTCAACGAATTCCTCGGCGCCCCGTCGGAGGCGCGGATCGGCGTCCTGCGCCCGGTCGAAGGCTCGAAGCCGCCCCAGTACACCCTGGTCCGCCAGAGCCCGCTGGAGGTGCTCAACCCCTACTTCGGCACCACCCCGATCTTCGCCCTCGAGCACCCGCTGACCGTGCTCAAGGGGCAGATCGTCGCCCTCACCGTCCCCACCTGGGCGCCGATGTTCGCCTTCAACGTCGAAGACAACAACACCTGGCGCGGCAGCCGCCTGCCCGAACACTGCGCCTCCAAGGAAGACATCCAGGGCGGCAATCCCCAGCAGGGCGTCGGCAAGACCAAGACCTACGGCTGCTACTACAGCAACGCCCGCCTGCTCTACACGGCGACGCTGGTCAAGAAACCGTAAGGAGCTGGACGCGGGACGCGGGGGAGCGCCGGGTGGCTCTCCTCACTTGCCTGCCTGGCTGTATCGGTTGCGGCCTCCCGAGATTGTCTCCGCGCCAGCGGCACAAAACGTTCGGAGAGCCACCC
>DASYJK010000045.1:0-15006 GCA_035996525.1 Solirubrobacterales bacterium | reverse complement strand
CCGAGCGAGACCAGCTTGATCTCGCGGGCGCCGATCTTCTTGCCCAGGTACTCGGGGGTGCGGCCGACCATCAGGCCGCCGATGAAGACCGCCAGCAGGACGTAGAGCAGCATCGAGTAGAGGCCGGTGCCGACGCCGCCGAAGACGACCTCGCTGAAGCTGAGGTTGGCGAACGGGACCGCCTGGCCGAGCCCGGTCAGCGACTCGAAGGCGGCGTTGACGGCCCCGCAGGAGGTGACCGTGGTCACCGCCGTCCAGAGCGAGGAGCCGGCGACGCCGAAGCGCTGCTCCTTGCCCTCCATGTTGCCGCCGGTCGAGCCGGCGAAGGCGTGGGTGTGGAGGCCGGCGGCGTGCTGGGCGACGGTGCCGTGCTGCTCGGCCATGTAGACGACGGCGACGCCGACGGTGAAGAGGGCGAACATCGCCGCAAAGATCGCCCAGCCCTGGCGTTGGCTGCCGACCATGCGGCCGTAGGTGTAGGTGAGGCCGGCCGGGATGACCAGGATCAGCAGCATCTCGACGAAGTTGGTGAGCCCGGTCGAGTTCTCGAACGGGAAAGCCGAGTTGACGTTGAAGAAGCCGCCGCCGTTGGTGCCGAGCTCCTTGATCGCCTCCTGGGAGGCGACCGGGCCCTGGCCGAGCATCTGGGTGCCGCCGCTGAGCGTGTGCGCCAGGGTGGCGCCGTGGAGGTTCTGGATCACCCCCTGGGAGACGAGGAAGAGGGCGCCGACGACGGCGATCGGGACGAGGACGTAGAGCAGGATCCGGACCAGGTCGCGCCAGAAGTTGCCGAGCTCGCTGCCGCTGCGGGCGACGACGCCGCGGATCAGGGCGACGACGACGGCGATCCCGGCCGCGGCCGAGACGAAGTTCTGGACCGCCAGGCCGGCCATCTGGGCGAAGTAGGTGAGCGTCGTTTCGCCGCCGTAGTACTGCCAGTTGGTGTTGGTGACGAAGGAGGAGGCGGTGTTGAAGCTGAGGTCCCAGGGGCCGGAGTGGAAGCCTTCGGGATTGAACGGCTGGATCGCCTGGGTGCGGAGGATCAGGTAGAGCGCCAGCCAGGAGAGCAGCGAGAAGACGACGACGCTGCGGGCGTAGGCCTTCCAGTCCTGGCCGTCGCCGGACCGCACCCGCAGCGCCCGGTAGGCGAGGCGCTCGACCGGCCCGACCACCGGGCTGAGGAAGACCCGCTGGTCGCTGAAGACCCGGGCCATGTAGAAGCCGACCGGCTTGATCAGCGCGACGAGTACGAAGACGAAGACGGCGATCTGCAGCCAGCCCTGGGCCATCAGAGGTTCTCCCCGCGCAGCAGGGCGTAGACGAGGAAGGCGCAGACGGCGGCGGCGACGAAGAGGCCGACGACGTCGGCCGCAGTGAGGGCGGCCAGCGGCACGCTCATATCCGCTCGATCAGGTCGATCGCCCAGTAGAGGAGGGCGAAGAGGACAAGGGCGATCACTACTGCGAGCGCGTCGGCGAGAGGACTGCCACCGCCGGGGAAGATGTCCGCAAGGAAGAGCACGGATCGATCATGCGCCCGCTCCCGTCAAGGCCGCATGAACTTCCGCCCGCGCCTATACAGATCCTGTGAAGACGGGTGCGGCAGTCCTTTCGTCCGCTATCCGGACCAAAGGACTGCCGCGCTCGTTAGCTGGTGAAGCGGTAGCCGACGCCGGGGTCGGTGAGCACGTACTTCGGCCCGTCGGGCGGCTCGATCTTGCGGCGGAGGTTGGCGACGTGGGCGCGCAGGACCTGGAAGTCGTCTTCGTACTCGACCCCCCAGACCGCGACCAGGAGGGCCCGGTGGGTCATCAGCTTGCCGCGGTTGCGGGCGAGCTCTCGCAGCAGGCCGAACTCGGTCGGGGTGAGGTGGACCGGCTCGCCGTCGCGCCGCACGCTGCGGGCGGCGAGGTCGATCTCCAGCCCCTCGGCGACGATCAGCGGCTCTGCGCTCTCGGGCTGAGCCCGCCGCAGCACCGCCGCCAGCCGCGCGACCAGCTCGCGCGGGCCGAAGGGCTTGGTCACGTAGTCGTCGGCCCCGGCCGCCAGCGCCTCGACCTTGCGGTCCTCCTCGCCGACGGCGGAGAGGACGAGGATCGGCATCTGGCTCCACTCGCGCAGCCGCCGGGTCAGCTCAACCCCGTCGATGTCGGGCAGCATCAGGTCGAGGATCGCCGCCTCCGGCGGCTTCACGGCGGCGCGGTCGAGCGCCTCCTCCCCCGTGCTCGCCGGCACCGCCTCGTAGCCGGCGTCGCGCAGGATCACCTTCAGCGCCCGCAGGATCTGCGGCTCGTCGTCGCAGACGAGGATGCGGGGGAGCTCGCTCACGCGTCTCCTCCGGCCCCAGGCGCGGGCGCGCCCGCTAGCGGCGCGTCGAAGCTGACGACGAAGCTGCTGCCCTGGCCGGGCAGCGACTCGACCTCGATCTCGCCGTCGTTGGCCTCGACGAAGCCCCTGGCGATCGCCAGGCCGAGGCCCGAGCCGGCGCCGACGACCGGCAGCGAGCCGTCACGAGCGCCTGGCGACGCGGAACCGCCCCCCGCCAGCGCCCCGGCCCGGAAGAACGGCTCGAAGATGCGCTCGCGCTCCGCCTCCGGGATCCCCGGGCCTTGGTCGACGACGCGGACGACGAGCCGCGATCCGACCAGGCGCGCGCGCACCTGGACCGGCTGGCCGCCACCGTGGACTACGGCGTTCTCGAGCAGGTTGGCGAAGGCGCGCTCGAGCTGGGTCGGGTCGGCGCGCAGCGGCGGCAGCTCCGGGTCGAGTGCCAGCCGCACCGGCTCGCCGCGGGCGCCGAGCGAGCCCCGGGCCGCCGCCAGCAGCTCCGCCAGCTCGACCGGCTCGCGCCGCGGCTCGGCGTGCCCGGTCTGCAGCCGCGAGACGTCGAGCAGGTTCTCCACCAGGCGCGAGAGCCGCTGCCCCTGCTCGACCACGGCCTCGCTCAGCTCGTGGCGCTCCTCGGCGCTGGCGCTGGGCGAGTCGAGGGCGGCGCCGGCGGCGATGATCGAGGTAAGCGGCGTGCGCAGGTCATGCGAGACCGAGCGCAGCAGCGAGGTCTTGAGCTCGTCGCTGCGACGCAACGCCCCGGCCTCGATCGCCTCCGCCTGCATGCGATCGCGCTCGCGGGTCAGCTCCTCCAGCTCGACCAGCGCCCGGCCGGCCTCTTCACGGCGGCGCTCGGACTCGGCGGCGCGAGCCCGCGCCAGCTCCGCCAGCGCCCCGCTCGCGATCGCGACGATCGCGAAGACCGCCAGCGCGACGAGGTCATGGTCGGCGGAGACGTCGAGCGCGCCCAGCGGCGGCAGGTGAAACCAGTTGAAGGCGGCGGCACTGAACAGCGCCGTCAGCAGGCCCAGGGGCAGGCCCCAGACGGTCGAGATCAGCAACACGCCAGGGATGTAGACAACCCCCAGCGAAACAGCCGGCGCGATCGACTTCAGCGGGTAGACGAGCAGGGTGCCAGCCGCGACCACGGCCAGCGTTGCCAGCAGACCTAGCCAGGCGGACGGGGGCTCGCCCACCAGCCCGAACGGAATTCGGCGTGGCCGCATCGCCCCAGGGTATGACGCCTCAGCCCCGAACGGCGAGCACGATCGCCGCGCGGCAGCGCCGGGGTCGTCCCGTAGCATCGCCACATGGAGATCCTGGTCGTCGAGGATGAGGCGGGGATCGCCGACTTCCTCTCCCGGGGATTGGTAGCCGAGGGCTACATGGTGACCGTGGCCGGCGACGGGATCGCCGGTGAGCGCCTCGCCCTCTCTCCCGGCGTCGACCTGGTCGTGCTCGACCGCATGCTCCCCGGCCACGACGGGATCGAGGTGCTGGCGGCGATCAGGGAGGCGAAGCCGGCGCTGCCGGTGATCATGCTGACCGCGAAGGCCGAGGTGGCCGACCGGGTCGAGGGGCTCGACCTCGGCGCCACCGACTACGTGACGAAGCCGTTCGCCTTCGAGGAGCTCCTGGCGCGGATCCGGGGCCGGCTGCGCGAGTCGGGCGGCGCTTCGGAAACGACCCTGGAGGCGGCCGGGATCAGGCTCGACCTGCTCGCCCGCGAAGCGACACGCGACGGCGAGGCGGCTCACCTGCCCGCGCGCGAGGCGGAGCTGCTCGCTTACCTGATGCGGCACTCGAGCCGGGTCTGCACCCGGGAGGAGATCCTGGCCGCGGTCTGGGGCTACGACCACGACCCCGGCACCAACATCGTCCAGGTCTACGTCGGCTACCTGCGTCGCAAGCTGAGCCGGGCCGGGTCACCGGCGCCGATCGAGACCGTGCGCTCGGTCGGCTACCGGCTGCGCGAGCGCGGCTGATGGGCGCCTGGTCACGGCTCGGCCTGCGCGGGCGCCTGGCGCTCTCGATCGGGACGATCGTCGTGCTCGCCTTCGCGCTCGTTTTCGTCGTCGTGCGGGTGGAGATGTCGCACGAGTCGAGCCTGATCGAGCGCCACGAGGCGCGGGAGCCGAGCGACCTCGGCCCCCGGCCCGAGCCCGGGGAGCGTACCTCGATCTCGCCGATCGCCGATGCCCAGTCCGATGTCGAAAAGACGTTTCTGCTGGCCGGCGGCGCGACCCTGCTCGCGGCGCTCCTGGCCGGCTACCTACTGGCGGCGCGCACCGCATCCCCCCTGCGCCAGTTCGCCGCAACCGCGACCAGGGTCGACGGTGGTGACCTCACCCCCCGGCTCGCGGTCGAACCCGGGTCGGCGGTTGAGCTACGCACGATGGCTGAGTCCTTCAACCACATGCTCGATCGCCTCGACCGCGCCTTCGCCCAGCAGCGCCGCTTCGTCGCCGACGCCTCGCACGAGCTGCGCACCCCGCTCACCGCGCTGCGGGGACAGCTCGAGGTGCTGGCGCGCAAAGAGAGCCCGGACGGGGCCGAGGTGCGCCGGGTCGAGGCGATCGCGATGACCGAGATGCGGCGGATGGAGCGACTGCTCGACGACCTGCTGGGCCTGGCCCGGCTCGACGAGGGGGTCGGCCCGGCCCCGCGCCAGCTGCCAGCGGCGCCGTTCCTGCGATCGCTGGCGGCAGCGACGCCGGGCGAGAGCACCGAGCTGGGCGAGCTGGCGGAGGGGACGCTGCGGGCCGACCCCGACCTGCTGACCCAGGTGCTCCGCAACCTGCTCGCCAACGCCCACCGCCACGGCGAGCGCGTCGTCCTCTCCTCCAGCGGCAACGGCGCCGGGCTGACGATCACGGTCGAGGACAACGGCCCCGGAATTCCGGTGGCCGAGCGCGAGCGGGTCTTCGACCGCTTCCACCGCAGCGACGCCGGACGCGATCGCGGCTCCGGCGGCAGCGGCCTCGGCCTCGCGATCGCCCGCTCGATCGTCGCGGCGCACGGGGGGCGGATCTGGGTCGAGGACTCCGAGCTCGGCGGCGCCCGCGTCCGCTTCGAGCTGCCCGGCTTCGCGCCCAGATGAGAAAGCTCTCAGCAAACGCTTAGGTGAAGGCAACGGGGTGAGCCGAGCATCCCACCGATGTACAAGGAACTGGCGGAGAAGACGCGCGACGGGGTCGCCGGCAACGCCCGCTTGACCGGCACCGCCGCGGCGGTGCTGCTGGTGCTGCTCGCCGCCGAGGGGGCGACGATCCCATTCATCGGCTCGCTGCTGGAACCACACGTCTTCATCGGCATGCTGCTGATCGGGCCGGTGCTCCTGAAGCTCTCCAGCACCGGCTACCGCTTCGCCCGCTACTACACCGGCAGCGAGCCCTATACCCGCAAGGGACCGCCCCACATCGCCCTGCGGCTGCTCGCCCCCGGAGTCGTGCTCACCACCCTCGCGCTGTTCGGGACCGGCGTCGCGCTGCTGGTCGACGGCCCGCCCAGCAACACCCTGATCTTCCTCCACAAGCTCAGCTTCATCGCCTGGGTGGCGCTGATGACGCTGCACGTGCTCGGCCACCTGCTCGAGGTGCCGTCGCTGGCGGCGGCGGACTGGCGCCGAAGCGGCCCCCGCGAGGCGCGACGGGCGGGAGCTGGAGCGCGGACGCTGGCGCTGGGCACCTCGCTGCTGGCCGGGGCCACCCTGGCCGTGCTCACCTTCTCCGCCGCCGCTCCCTGGTTTTAAGAGAACTCTCAGAGTCCGTTTAACGGCCGTTTCCCACCCACGACGAAGGTGTACAGATGGATCCGATCGAGAAACTGGAAAGAAAGCGCGAGGCACAGCGCCGCCTGCGGGCCCAGCGCCAGCGGGCCGGCCTGCTGCGCGGTCGCGTCGTCGCGATCTCGCTGATCGCCTTCGTCCTCCTCTGGGGAATCGTCTTCGCGCAGATGGCGACCGGCAACGACCCGGTCCTCGGTGCCTCTACCCCGACGACCCGCAGCGGCTCGGCGGTGGCGAAGGAAGCAATCGAAACGACCGTGCCGAAGGAACTAGAACCGGAAGCGAACGAACTCGAACCGATCGAAGAAGAACCCGTCGAAGTCGAACCGGAATTCGAAGCGGAAGCCGAACCCGAAATCGAATTCGAAGAACCGGAACCCGCCCCGGTGACGACCAGCCAGTCATGAGCGCCGAAGCCCACCGCGACTTCGCCTGCTTCGGCGGTAGGGCGACCGTTCACATCCGCGGCGAGACAACCCAATCCGGCGAGGAGGCGGTGGACCGGGCGCGCGAGCGCCTGCTCGACGCCCACCAGCGGCTCACCAGGTTCAGCGAGGACAGCGAGCTCACCCTGCTCAACCGCGACCCCCGCGCGGCGGTGCCGGCGACGGAGCTGCTGCAGACCCTGGCGGCGGCGGTTGCCGAGGCGGGCGGGCGCAGCGACGGCCTCGTCGACGCGACCCTGCTCGGCGGCATCGAGCGTGCCGGCTACCGCGAGTCGCTGGGCGAGCACCGGCCGGTCTCGCTCGCCGAAGCGCTCGCCGGCCACACCGGGCGCGCGCCCGCGAGCCCCGACCCCGCCGCCCGTTGGCGCCTGGTCGGGGCCGACCCGGAGGCGGGCACGATCGTCCGCCCGCCAGGTGTCGGGATCGACAGCGGCGGGATCGCCAAGGGCCTGGTCGCCGACCTCGTCGCCGCCGAGCTCGGCGCGGCGCGGGCCTACGCGATCGACTGCTGCGGCGATATCCGCATCGGCGGCAGCGCCGGCCAGCCGCGCCGGGTCGCCGTCGACAACCCCTTCGGCGGCGGTCCGCTGGGCGAGCTGAGGATCGTGAGCGGGGCGGTGGCGACGAGCGGCATCAGTCGCCGCTGCTGGGTCGGCCCCGACGGCGCCGTCGCCCACCACATCCTCGACCCGGCCAGCGGCGAGCCCGCCTTCACCGGCATCGTGCAGGCGACGGCGCTGGCCCCCTCTGCCCTGCTTGCCGAGGTCTACGCGAAGGCGGCGCTGCTGGCCGGTCCCGAGGCGGCGGCCCGCTGGCTACCGCACGGCGGCGTCCTCGTCGGCGACGACGGCGAGGCCGAGTTCGTTGGCATCGACAGCGGCACCACCGCAATCGCGGTGGCCGCGTGAACATCGGGCCCCACCTCTTCTGGATCACCAGCCGCGCCGCCGGCGGGGCGGCGCTGATGCTCTCCAGCGCCAGCGTCGGCCTGGGACTGATGATGAGCTCGAAGCGCAAAGCCGCCAACAAGCGCGACCTGCGGGCGCTGCACGAGGCGCTCTCGCTGACGACCCTGGCGATGGTTGCTCTGCACGGGGGTCTCGCTGCTCGGGGACGCCTTTCTCAACCCCGGCCTCAGCGGCATCGCGATTCCCTTCGTCGCCGCCTATCGGCCGCTCTGGACCGGGCTCGGGATCATCGCCGGCTACGGCCTGGCGGTGCTCGGCCTCACCTACTACCTGCGCGACCGGATCGGGGCCGCCCGCTGGAAGCGCCTGCACCGGCTCACCGCCGCCTTCTGGGTGCTGGCGATCGCGCACACGATCGGGGCCGGCAGCGACGCCGCCCAGCTCTGGTTCCTTGTCGTCAGCGGCGCCCTGATCATCCCCGCCGCCCTGCTGCTGATCCTGCGCTGGCTCGGACACCCCGCCGACTCCTCGGCGGCGGCGCCGGGCGAGCCGGCCCCGCGTGTCAACCCGGTCCGAGGGTGAGCACGGCGGCGGCGCGGAAGCGGCCCGCCCGCAGGTCCTCGAGCGCCTCGTTGGCGCGCTCCAGCGGGTAGCTCGTCACCTCGGTCTCGACCCCGAGCCGCGGCGCCAGCGCCATGAACTCCTCGCCGTCGGCCCGGGTCAGGTTGGCGACCGAGCCGAGGCTGCGTTCCTCCCAGAGAATCTCGTAGGGGAAGGCGGGGATCTCGCTCATGTGGATGCCGGCGCTGATCACCCGGGCGCCCTTGGCGCTGGCCCGCAGCGCCGCCGGCATCAGCTCGCCAGCGGCGGCGAAGACGATCGCGCCGTCGAGCTGCTCCGGCGGCAGCTCGTCAGAGGACCCGGCCCACTCGGCGCCGAGCCGCCGTGCGAAGGCCTGGGTCTCCTCGTCACCCGCGCGAGTGAAGGCGAATACACGGCGACCTTCCGCGACGGCGACCTGGCAGAGGATGTGGGCGGAGGCGCCGAAACCGTAGAAGCCGAGCCGCTCGGCCTCGCCGACCAGGCGCAGCGCCCGGTAGCCGATCAGCCCGGCACAGAGCAGCGGCGCCGCCTGCTGGTCGGGATAACCGGCGGGGATCGGGAAGCAGAAGCGCTCGTCGGCGACGGTCAGCTCGGCGTAACCACCGTCGATGTCGTAGCCGGTGAAGCGGGCGTTGTCGCAGAGGTTCTCGCGACCGGAGCGGCAGTAACGGCACTCGCCGTCGGTCCAGCCGAGCCAGGGGACGCCGACCCGATCGCCGCGGGCGAAGCGCTCGGCCCCCTCCCCCGTCGCGGCCACGGAGCCGACGATCTGATGCCCCGGCACCAGCGGCAGCTTCGGCTCGCTGAGCTCGCCGTCGAGGATGTGGAGGTCGGTGCGGCAGACGCCGCAGGCGTAGACCTCGATCAGGACCTGGCCGGGGCCGGGAGTCGGATCACGCAACTCGACGGCCTGCAGGGGCCGGCCAGCTTGCTTGAGCACCATCGCGCGCATTGACGCCACTCATGCTCCCACCCTCTCGCAACCGCGAGTATGAGCGGCGTGCCGGCCCAGCGCGCAAAACGCATACCCGGACGCCATGCGCACTGGCGCTTGGCGCGACAGCGCCCGGCGCTGCTGCGCGCCGGTGGGGTCGCCGCCCTGCTGGCGGTGGTCGGGCCCGGGGTCCTCGCCGGCCTCTCCGACGACGACCCGGCGGGGATCACCACCTACTCGATCCTCGGCGCCAAATACGGCTACGAGCTGCTCTGGGTGCTGGCGCTGTCGACGGCGGCGCTGATCGTCTTCCACGAGCTCGGCGTGCGACTCGGAATTGTCACCGGCAAGGGGCTGCTGACGCTGGTCCGCGAGCACTACGGCCACCGCGCCGCCGCGCTCGTCCTCGGCGCCCTGGTGATCGCCAACACGGGCACCCTCTGCGCCGAGTTCGCCGGGGTCGCCGCTGGTGCCGACCTGCTCGGCGGCGTCAGCCGCTACGTCAGCGTGCCGCTGGCGGCGACCGGCGTCTCGCTACTCGTCCTGCGTGGCACCTTCCGCTATGTCGAGCACGTCCTGCTCGCCCTCAGCACAGTCTTCGTCGCCTATGTGATCTCCGGCTTTCTCGCCCACCCCGACTGGGGCGCGACCGCGAAGGGCCTGGTGGTACCCAACCTGCCGCTCAACCGCGAGGCGGTGCTGGTCGCGGTGGCGACCGTCGGCACGACGCTGGCGCCCTGGGGTCTGGCCTTCATCCAGTCCTACGCGGTCGACAAGAAACTGAAGGTGAAAGACCTCCGCTACGAGCGCGCCGATGTCATCGTCGGCGCCCTGCTGACCGGCATCATCGGCCTCTTCGTCGTCGTCGCCTGCGCGGCGACCCTGCACGCCCAGGGCATCGAGGTCAACGACGCCCGCGACGCTGCCCGCGCCCTCGAACCCCTGGCCGGAGCAACCGCGGCGACCCTGTTCGGCCTCGGCTTCCTCGGTGCGGCGCTGCTGGCGGCGGCGATCGTTCCCCTCTCCACCGCCTACTCGGTCTCGGAGACCTTCGGCCGCAAAGCCGACATCGACGACAGCTTCGAGGAGGCGCGCGTCTTCTACCTCAGCTACGGCGCCGTGGTGGTGGTCGCCGCCGTGCTCGTCCTGATCCCGGGCGCGCCACTGATCCCGATCCTCTTCCTCTCACAGGCGCTGAACGCCGTCCTCCTGCTCGTCCTGCTCCCCTTCCTGCGTTCGCTCGGCAAGAACCGCGAGCTGATGGGAGAGCACGCCCTTGGCCGCGCCGGGCGGATCGCGACCGGAGTGGCCCTGACGGTGATCGCCATCTCGGTCTTCGCCCTCGCTGCCCTAACCGTCTTCTAGCGCCACCGAGGTTGGTCAGACCCCGAGCGCAAGACTCAGCACCAGCATCAGAACGGTGCCGACAACGACACCGGCGCTTGGGGCAGCGCGGCCCGGACCCGCGAAGGCCTTCGGCAGCATCTCGGCGACAATCAGGGCCAGCATCGCGCCAGCGGCGAAGGCGAAGGAGAACGGCAGCAGGCCGTGGACCTGTTCCACCGCGAAGTAGGCGACGAGGGCGCCGACCGGCTGCGGAGCGCTGGTCGCGACCGCGGCCCAGAACTGGCGGCCGCGACTGAACCCGGCCTCCTCCATCGGGATCGCGACGCTGGTCCCCTCGGGAATGTTCTGGATCGCGATCGCAAGAATTACGAACAGGCTCAGCCCCGCCCGGTCGGAGGCGAAAGCGGTGCCGACCGCGAAGCCCTCGGGCAGACTGTGGACGAAGAGGACGAGGAAGACCAGCGCCGAGGTGCGGGCGCCGGACCCGCTGCGGCCCATGAACGAGGCATCGGGTTGGAGGCGCCAGCGGACCAGCGCCAGGAAGCCGACCCCGACCGCCAGCCCGCCAAGCACCTCCGCCGCCGAGCCTTCCTGCGTGGCCGGGATCAGCAGCCCGGCCACGGCAGCGACCCCCATCACGCCGGCCGCGAACCCGAGCAGCGTCGGCGCCAGCGCCGCGGCCCGGCTCCCCAGCAGGAAGACGAGGATAGCTCCGAGACCGGTGGCCAGCGCGGTCCCGCAGGCGGCGAGCAGCAGAATCGCGACTTCGGGCATGCGCTGAAGCTAACGCCGCCAGCGCGGTCAGGGAGCCAGCAACCCGACCTTCCAGCCGTCGCCCTCACGCTCGAACAGCCGCCGCTCGTGCAGGCGGTCGGGTGCTTCGCTCCAGAGCTCGATCGTCTCCGGCCGCACCCGCAGCGCGCCCCAGTCCTCGGGACAGATCGGCGCCGTCTCCTGCACTTCGGCGAGGTGGGCGAGGCGGTCGCGCAGCGGCTCGAGGTCGTCGATCGGCTGGCCCTGGCGCGAGACCGTGGTCTGCAGCTGGTGCGGCAGGTCGCGCTCGGCGAAGAGCTCGACCGCCAGCGCCCGCTCGGCCAGCGCCGCCGCGCCGGTGACATGGACCTGGCGGCCCAGCGCCGGCCAGTGGAAGAGCAAAGCGACATGCGGGTTGGCCTCGACCTCGCGCGCCTTGCGCGTCCACAGGGCCGAGGTGAAGAGCAGCGCCTCGTCCTCGATCCGCTTCAGGTTGACGGTGCGCGCCGAGGGCCGCCCGCCCGCGCCGACGGTGACGAAGGCGACCGAGCCCGGCTGCGGCAAGCCCTCCTCGCGGGCATCCCCGATCCAGGTCTCGAGCTCTCGCAGGGGGTGCGCGGTGTCCATCGCCGCAGCGTAATCGAAGGATCGTGGTTGCCCCGGCAGCAGCAATCCTTCGAGAAATCGACTGGCCAGCGAGCCAGTGCGGAGTAGGCTGGCCGGGAGCGTGCCGAGTGGGATCGGCCCAACCCGAGGAGGAGATCGATGTACGACTACGTGATCGTCGGAGCGGGCTCCGCCGGATGCGTGCTGGCCGCGCGCCTTTCAGAGGATCCCGAGGTCAGCGTGCTGCTGCTCGAGGCCGGCCCGCCGGACGTGAAGGAGAACATCCACGTCCCGCTCGGCTACCTGCAGCTGGCCCGCACCGACGTCGACTGGGACTACTACTCGGCCCCCGAACCCAACTGCAACGGCCGCCGTCTGCCGCTCCCCCGCGGCAAGGTCTTCGGCGGCTCCTCCTCGGTCAACGCGATGGTCTACATCCGCGGCAACCGCGCCGACTACGACGACTGGGGTGCCGACGGCTGGGCCTGGGACGACCTCTTCCCCTACTTCCTCAAGGCCGAGGACAACGAGCGCGGCGCCTCCGAGTGGCACGGTGCCGGCGGGCCGCTGGCGGTCTCCGACCAGCGCTCCGGCAACAAGATCACGTCCGCCTTCGTCGCGGCCGGGGTCGAGGCCGGCCTCGCCCGCAACGAGGACTTCAACGGCGCCGAGCAGGACGGGGTCGGGATGTACCAGGTGACCCAGCGCGGCGGCCTGCGCGCCAGTGCCTCCGTCGCCTACCTGCACCCGGCGATGGAGCGCCCGAACCTGACCGTGATGCCCTACATGCTGGTCGAGCGGGTGCTCTTCGAGGGCAAGCGCGCGGTCGGCGTCGAGGCCAGCCAGCTCGGCCAGGCCCAGGAGCTGCGGGCCGAGCGCGAGGTGATCCTCTGCGGCGGCACCTACAACTCGCCGCAGCTGCTGATGCTCTCCGGCGTCGGCCCGGCCGAGCACCTGGCGATGCGGGAGATCGAGGCGCTGGTCGACCAGCCGGAGGTCGGCGCCAACCTCAGCGACCACGCCGCCAGCTTCGCGGTCTGGACGACCCCCGAGGAGGAGAGCCTGCTGCTGGCCCTGGAGCCGGCGGCGCTGGAGGAGTTCACCGCCTCGCAGACCGGGCCGTTCGCCTCCAACCTGGCCGAGTCCGGCGGCTTCGCCCGGGTCGAGGCCGGCGCCGAGGCGCCCGACACCCAGTTCCACGTCGCCCCGGTCCACATCGTCGACGAGGGCATGGGCGACCCGCAGGCGCACGGCGTCTGGGTCTCCCCCTGCCTGCTCACCCCGCAGAGCCGCGGCGGCGTCCGCCTCGCCTCCAAAGACCCGAGCGCGAAGCCGATCGTCCGCAACGAGTTCTTCAGCGCCCCCGAGGACATGCCGCGGATGACCGCCGCGGTGCGGCTGATGGAAGAGATCTGCGGCCAGCCGGCGATGCGCCCCTACTGCGCGCAGCCGTTCACGACTCCGGGCGGCGAGAGCGAGGACGACCTGCGCGCCCATGTCGCCGCCACCACCTACCCGATCTACCACCCGGTCGGCACCTGCGCGATCGGCTCCGTCGTCGACGCCGAGCTGCGGGTCGAGGGCCTGGAGGCGCTCCGCGTCGTCGACGCCTCGGTGATGCCGGTGGTCCCGCGCGGCAACACCAACGCCCCGACGATCGCGATCGCCGAGCGCGCAGCGGACCTGATCAAGGGCGCGGTGCCGCTGCGTGCCGGCGCCGATCCGGCTTCCGCGGTTCCGTAACCACCTATTTGGTGGAAACCGAACCACGGAACCGGTGACCTGGCTTCCGCGGTTCCGTACCCACGGGTTTCGCGGGAACCGAACCGCGGAACGTCAGGCGGTGGAGCCCAGGGCCCGGTCGATGAACGGGCCCAGCAGGTCGGCCACGGAGACCGCGGTCGTCTCCGGCGAGCCGCTGGGGCCGGTGATGTAGCTGATCGCCAGCCGCACCAGGGATTCGGAGAGCAGGTCGACGTCGGCTTTCGCCGCCTGCGGCCAGCCCTGCTCGATCACGGCGCCGAGGCGGGCGGTGGCCCACCGCACGACCGGCAGGCCCTGGGTGGTGACGAAGGGAAGCATGCCGCCGGTGCCGTCGTCGCTGAGCAGGATGCGGATCAGCGGGTCCTCGCCGGCGGTGCGCAGGAAGAGCTCGAGGGCGGCGGCGACGGCGGCGCGGGGGTCGTCGACGTGCGCCAGCACGGCCGCCTCGACGTCGTCGAGGAAGCGCTCGCCCTCGTGGATGACGAAGGCGAGGCCGAACTCGTTGCGGTTGCCGAACTCCTTGTAGAGGGTCTGGCGGCTGACGCCGGCGCTGGCGGCGATGTCCGACATCGTGATCTCCGACCAGGCCCGCTGCTCGAGTTGATCCCGAGCGGCGCCGAACAGGGTCTGCCGCAGCAGTGCCCTGGCCGCCTCGGGATATGGGGTTCGCGCGCTCGCCACCGTCGCCCCCATCGTCGCAGCGGCAGCGGTCACGCGGCCTCCTCGTCGGGCACGAAGTCGACCTTGTCGCGGACGCCGCAGTCGGGGCAGGCCCAGTCGTCGGGCACCTCGGCCCAGGGCGTGCCCGGCGGGAAGCCCTCGCGCGGGTGTCCCGCCACCTCGTCATAGACGTAGCCGCAGCCGGGACAGCGCCAGCGGCTCATACGGCGGGCCCGCTGCTCGCGGCGCCGTAGCGGGCGAGGATCTTCTCGCGCTTGCGCGGCTGGATGTTGGCGCGGGTGACGTCGCCCTCGAAGTGATCGAGCAGGCGCGGGTCCATCACCCGCCGCCACAGTGGCGGGAACCAGGCGAGCACGATCATCCCGGCGTAGCCCGTGGGCAGCTGCGGCGCTTCTTCGACGTGGCGCAGCGCCTGGTAACGCCGGGTCGGGTTGGCGTGGTGGTCGCTGTGGCGCTGCAGGTGGTAGAGCAGCACGTTGGAGGCGACGTTGTTGCTGTTCCAGCTGTGCTCGGGCAGGCAGCGTTCGTAGCGGCCGTCCTCGCGCCTGTTGCGGCGCAGGCCGTAGTGCTCGAGGTAGTTGACGACCTCCAGCAGCGAGAAGCCGAGCACCGCCTGGATCAGCAGGTAGGGCAGCACGACCGGGCCGAAGACGAGCGCCAGCACGGCGAACAGCCCCACCGTCATCGCCCAGGCGCTGAGCAGGTCGTTGTGCCGGCTCCAGTGCGACTTGCCGAGCCGGTCGAGCCGCGCGGCCTCGATGCCCCAGGCCGAGCGCAGGCTGCCGGAGACGGTGCGCGGCAGGAAGGCCCAGAAGCCCTCCCCCAGACGCGAGCTGGCCGGGTCCTCGGG
>DASYJK010000044.1:0-5384 GCA_035996525.1 Solirubrobacterales bacterium | reverse complement strand
AACTCGATCGAGTGGCAGGTCTCCTCGCCGCCCCCGGTCTTCAACTTCGACGAGATTCCGCGCGTCGTCGGCGGGCCCTACGAGTTCGGGGTTCCCGGCGCCAAACACGCGATCATGGCCGGCGAAGGCAGCGAGGTGCCGAAGCAGGAGCCGACCGTGGTGGGGACCACGTGAGCGCCGTCGAAGAGGGCCGGCCGCTGCTGGTCTTCCTCAACGAGGTCGCGGGTGGACGCAAACTTCTGCAGGCGGTCCGCGAGCGTCAGGGCACGGTGTCCAAGGTGATCGTCGCGGCGCCGCAGAACCAGCCTTCGGTCGGTCAGCTGATCGACGCCGGCGAGCTGCGCGAGGCCGCCCGGGCGCGGGTCGAGGTGACGATGTCCGTGCTCGCCGAGTTCGGAATCGACTCGGTCGGCGAGGTGATGGACCCGGAGCCTTCGCTTGCGGTCGATGACGCGGTCCGCGCCCACGAACCGGGCGAGGTTCTGTTCTCCTGCCGGGCCGACACCCGCTTCGGACTGACCCGCAAGGACCTGGTGGAGTGGACCCGGGCGAAGATCGAACCGGAGACGAAGCTGACCCACATTCCGGTCCGGATCGAAGACGACGCGATCCGCTGGGACCTGATCCACACGCTGGTCGTCGCGACCAAGACCGTCGCGACTCCGGACCTGGTCAACCGTCTCAAGGAGCGCGCCGCCGGCCGCCCCCACCGCTACACGATCGTCTGCCCCCGGTCCGAGGACGTCAGCGAGGCCGAGATCGTCCGTGACCTCGCCGCGACGCTGGCCGAGCTCTACCGGGCCGAGGTCGACGCGACCGGCCAGCCGATGAGCCCCGATCCCTTCCGGGCCGTGAAAAATGCGATTGAGCACTACCGGATCGACGAGGTCCTGATCTCGACCTTCGCCGGCGAGAGCTCGCGCTGGCTCGAGGACGATCTGATCGGCCGTGTCCGCGAGATCACCGAGAAGCAGGTCGAGCACATAGAGGTTGGGCGACCGGCGGCGGTAGTCGCCGCGGCCGTGGCCGGGGGAGAGGCAGACTGAGATGGAGAGCGCAACGGTTGCCCTCGGGCACGACGATCACGCGGAGGAGCATCATGGCCCGCCTGAGGCCAACCAGAGTTCCCGCATCGACAAACAGGTGCTGGGGATCTTCCTCTTCATCGTCTCCGAGATCATGCTGTTCGGCGCCTTCTTCGCGTCGTACTTCTTCCTCCGGGTCGTCGTCGATCCCGCCAGCTGGCCGCCCGACCCCTACGAACTGCCGGTCTCGATCGCCGGGATCAACACCGCGATCCTGGTCTCCTCGAGCTTCACGATCCACTACGCGCTGGAGTCGATCCGCCGCGGCAACAGGCAGGGCCTGAAGCTGGGCCTGGTTCTGACCTGGATGCTGGGCGCGACCTTCCTCTTCATCCAGATCAACGAGTACGTTCACCTCGGCTTCAGCGCCCGCGATCTCGCCTTCGGCTCGATCTTCTACGGCCTCACCGGCCTCCACGGGGCTCACGTCTTCGTCGGCCTGATGCTGCTCAGCTTCGCCTCGATCCGCGCTTTCCGCGGCCATTTCGGCCCAGATGCGGAGGATCATCTCGGTGTCGAGGTTCCCGGCATCTACTGGCATTTCGTCGACGTGATGTGGCTCATCGTCTACGTGACCGTCTACATCCTCTGAGGCGGTTTGCGCTCGGCGGCCACCTCAGGGCGTCGGTGACGGCATGAAGATCTCAGAGGAGGCTGTGTTCAGGTGGGTCGTGATCGTCGGGGCCGCGGCTGCGTCGATCATTGCGCTGACGCTGCTGACGCGGCCGTTGGTGGGGGCGATCTGGGGATTGATCCTGGTTATTGCGGCGAGCGTGCATGCCTATCGCTGGTTCCGGGACTGGCATGCCAAGGGATCCTGACCCGTGGCCATAGCTCCAGGACCGCCAGCGCCAGCGCGATCGGGACGGTGGCGGGAAGCTGGTCGACGGTGAGGAAGAGCAGGTCGAAGGTGAGGGCGATGATGGCGGTGAGGGCGGCTCCGGTCAGCTGCAGGCGTCGGTCGTGGGCGAGCAGGGCACCGAGGGTGGCGGCGATGAAGAGGTCGCCGAACCCCATGATCGCGGTGCCGAAGGAAGCGAGCTGGAGGCGGGGGAGGCTGCCGGGGGAGGCCGCATTGAGGACGGCGTTGGGCTCCTGCAGGAGGCTGGAGCCGACCAGCCAGGCATCGAGCGCCGCCATCGCGTAGATCCCCAGCTTCAGCCAGCGAGTGGGAACGACGCAGGCGAGCAGCCAGCCGAGGCTGACGCAGGCCAGGGCGGAGAGCCCCAGCGCCGCCGTCTGGCCGCTCAGCGCTCCCCTGGCGGCCCAGGCGACGGCGAAGAGCGGGATCGCCAGCAGGGCCAGCGGCGGACGTCCGCCGCGGACCAGCGCCGCCAGCGCCAGCGCCGCCAGCGGCGGCACCGCGACCAGGGCCAGGTAGGTGAGGAGGTGGGCGACGGCGGATTCGAGCGCGATCGCGCCGATCACGACCACGATCGAGAGCGGCAGGATCAGCGCCCAGGTGCGGCTGCGCAGGCCCGAGAGAAGTGGGGCGGCGGCGGGCCGCGGGGCCGCGACCAGCGCCGCCTGGACGAGGCTGAGGACGCCGATCGAGAGGCCGAAGGGAAGCAAGCGCGGAAAGCCTAGGCGGCGCCCACCGTCGCCTCGGCCGGCCTGCCGCTGCTCACCGGCTCTCCGCGCGGCTCCAGCCGTCCCGCCGTGGCAACCGTCCACAGCATCGCCAGCCAGTTGAGGGTGGCGATCGCGACGTGGACCCAGACGATCTCCGTAGGCAGCTTCAGATACCACTGGAAGCCGCCTATGACGCCTTGGAGGGCGAGTAGACCGAGGACGAACATAAGCGGCTTGACGGCCCTCCTGTCGCCTCCTGGGCGCCGCAGCAGGAACCAGACGCCGATCGCGGCGCAGCCGTAGAC
The DNA here is from genome assembly GCA_035996525.1 of Solirubrobacterales bacterium. Classification (GTDB taxonomy): domain Bacteria; phylum Actinomycetota; class Thermoleophilia; order Solirubrobacterales; family 70-9; genus VAYN01. The sequence goes on along the minus strand of DASYJK010000044.1, from coordinate 2,422 downwards.
GGCGGCGATCACCGCGTGGCGCTGGACCACCCATTCCAGCGTCGCCACCCCCTCGAAGGTGAAGCGGTGGACCAGCTGGCCGGCGTGGGCGCCGGCGTGAGGCCCGGAGGCGGTGGCGATCGTGCCGGCCAGGATCGTCAGCTGGCCGAGCGGGATCAGCGCCCGTACCGACCAGACGCCGAGGCGGTCGTTGGAGCGCCGCCGCTCCCAGGGCTCATAGCGCGAGCACCAGGCCAGCGCGAAGGAGGCGTCGAGCAGCATCATCGAGAGGATGAAGTGGGACATCACCAGGCCCGGCGCCAGGTGGTACTTGACGACGAGGGCGCCGAGGATCGCCTGGCCGATCACGCCCAGCGGCAGCAGGGCCCCGAACAGCGCCAGGTGCCAGCGATAGGGCCTGCGGAAGAAGGCGAGCACGCTGGCGGCGATCACGGCGAAGCCGAGGAACCCGGTCAGCAGCCGGTTGGCGTACTCGATCACGGCGTGCGATTCGAGCGGCGGCACCGTGCCCCCGTAGCACTTGGGCCAGTCCGGACAGCCGAGGCCGGAGCCGGTGAGGCGCACGCCGGCGCCGGTGAGCACGATCAGCGCCAGGGCGCCGAGTGCGACCGCGGTGACCTGCGCGTAGCGCTGGGGGGAGATCTCGAAGCGGTCTCGGAGGGGTTGCCGCATCGTCAGAGATGATCGCAGCGGCCTCGCGGCCGCGAGACTCAGCCGCCCTTGGACTTCGAGCCGGCGGATTTGCCGCCGGGGGTGTTGTCGACCAGATATTCGACGAGCTGTTCGAGTTCTTTGCTGGAGATCGTTTCGCCGAAGGTGGCGGGCATCACGTTGGCCGGGTAGCCCTTGGCGATGCTCGCGTTCGGGTCGACGATCGATTCGTGCACCATCGCCTCGCTCTGGCCGACCAGGACTTCGTCGAGGTTGGGGCCGGTGACCCCGCCGGATTTGGCGGCCTTGAAGGTGTGGCAGCCGCCGCAGCCGTTGTTGGCGAAGACCTGGGCGCCGGGGCCGCCGGGGACGGTGGGGGGCGCCGCGCCGGGCACGCCGGCGTACTTTCCGACGTAGGCGGCGATGTCGTCGAGATCCTGGCCACTGGCGAGATCCGGGGGCATCGAGACCGCGGGGTCGCCGTTGACCGGTCGCGGGTTCTCGACCTGGGCCTTGACGATCCCTTCGATCGTGTCGCTGTTCTCGCCGATTTCACGGGCGGCGGCGAAGGCGCTATCGAGATCCGGGCCGATCTGGACCTTCGTCCCGGCCTCGGCGAGGGCGTGGCAGACGCCGCACTTCTGGACGAAGAGGACGCGACCGCGCGTGGTGTCGGCGCTGGTCGTTCCGCAGCCGGAGGCGACCGCGACGACGCCCGCGAGGGCGGCGAGGACGAGCAGCGGGCGGATGAGTTTGGCAGGGCTTCGCATACGGCTGACGGGCGCCGGAGTCTATATGTCGAGGCCGCCTGAAAGCGTCCAGTGGGGCGTCGCGATTGCGGTAGTCTTGCGTCGATCCGCACTAACTCAGAGGGCAGGCGAGAGGAGGCCGCAGATGCAGGTGAAGGATGGGATGTCAGAGGTGTCGCTGACCGTCGGCCCCTCGCACACGCTGCGTGAGGCGGCGGCGATGATGGTCGAGAAGGGGACGGGGGCGGCTCTGGTCAGCGATGCGGAGTTGCCGACGCCGGGGATCGTCACCGAGCGCGACCTGCTGATCTCGATCGGTGGCGGCGAGGACCCGGACGTCGAGTTGGTCGCGGAGCACATGGCAGAGCGGGTGATCGCGGCGGAACCGGACTGGAGCCTCGAGCGCGCCGCCGCGGAGATGTCGCGGCGCGGCGTCCGCCACCTGGTCGTGTTCGAGGCCGGCGATGCCGTCGGCGTGCTCTCGATGCGAGACATCGTCCGCGTCTGGACCTCAGATGGCGCCACGTCCGGGATGACCCCCGGCTGAGCCGGGCGAGAGAGCTACGACTTCGGCGGCGGGGTGAAGACGATCGTCTCCACGGGAAGCGCAGCACTGGGCACGCGCTGCTTGCGGGGCAGGCCGTAGAAGCCGCGAATCGCGGCGCCGATGAGGTTGCGGAGGGCGCCGAGGACGAAGACGGCGCCGACCACGGCGTAGACGATCGGCGGGAAGATGAAGCCGGCGGCGAAGGTGCCGGCGACGAGGCCGGTGGCGCCGAGGGCGAGGAAGAACGGGGCCCAGGACGGCTTTGGCGTGTAGACCATCTCGCCGGGCTCGGGGATGTGTCGGTGCTCGCTCATGGTTACTGGGCGATGTAGAGGAAGGCGGCGACGAAGCAGAGGGCGAAGACGGCGGCGGCGAAACCCCCGGCGACCAGCCCGGAGCTCATGTTCTTACGTGCGGTCTCGCGATCCACAGCCCGGATTTCTATCAGGCGGACCCCTCGTGAAGGGATCAGGGT
>DASYJK010000043.1:0-6858 GCA_035996525.1 Solirubrobacterales bacterium | reverse complement strand
CCGAACCGGATCGGCCAGGGGATCGAGTTCGACTACTGCTGCGTGCACGCGGCGATGACCGCCCGCGAGCTCGGCCGCGACGCGGTGATGATCAACTGCAACCCGGAGACGGTCTCGACCGACTACGACACCTCCGACCGCCTCTACTTCGAGCCGCTGACGGCCGAGGACGTGCTCGCGGTCTGCGAGCAGGAGCGGCCGGAGGGCGTGATCGTCCAGTTCGGCGGCCAGACGCCGCTGAAGCTGGCTCGCACTTTGGAAGAGGCGGGGGTGCCGCTGCTCGGGACCCCGGTCGACGCGATCGACCTGGCCGAGGATCGCGGCCAGTTCGGCGCCCTGCTGCGCCGGCTCGGGATCAAGCACCCGCCCTACGGCACCGCGCTCTCGGCCGAGGAGGCCGGGACCGTCGCCGAATTGGTCGGCTTCCCGCTGCTGGTCCGGCCCTCGTTCGTGCTCGGCGGCCGGGCGATGGAGATCTGTTACTCGACCGGGGACCTCAACGCCTACCTCGCCGCCCACGTCAAGGCCGACCAGGAGCACCCGCTGCTGCTCGACCGCTTCCTCGAGAACGCGATCGAGGTGGATGTCGATGCCTTGGCCGACGGCGAGCGGGTCTGGGTCGCCGGGATCATGCAGCACGTCGAGGAGGCCGGCGTCCACTCCGGCGACTCCGCCTGCGTGATCCCGCCGCTCAGCCTCGGCGAGGAGATGCTGGAGGAGATTCGCGCCACGACCGAGCGGATCGCGCTCGAGCTCGGCGTCATCGGCCTGCTCAACATCCAGTACGGCGTCGCCGGCGGCGAGCTCTACGTGATCGAGGCCAACCCGCGCGCCTCCCGCACCGTTCCCTTCGTCTCGAAGGCGATCGGGGTGCCGCTGGCGAAGATGGCGGCTCGGCTGATGCTGGGCGAGCGCCTCGTCGACCAGGAGCTGCCGGAGGGGCCGCCCGAGCACGTCAGCGTCAAGGAGGCGGTCCTGCCCTTCGCCCGCTTCGCCGGCGCCGACTCGGTCCTGGGCCCGGAGATGAAGAGCACCGGCGAGGTGATGGGCGTCGCCGCCGACTTCCCGACCGCCTTCGGCAAGGCACAGGCGGCGGCCGGAGTGATGCTGCCCGAGGAAGGCTCGGTCTTCATCACCGTCACCGACACCGACAAGCCGGCCGCGACCCAGCTGGCGGCCCGCTTTCACGATCTCGGCTTCGAGGTGATCGCCACCGGCGGCACCGCCCAGGCGATCGAGCGGATGGGCGTGCCGGTGACCCGGATCAAGAAGCTCGGCGAAGGCTCGCCGCACGTCGTCGACCTGATCCGGGAGCGTCGCTGCGACCTCGTCATCAACACCCCGACCGGCTCCGGTGCCCGCGCCGACGGCTACGAGATCCGCACCGCCGCCGTCCGCCACGGCATCCCCTGCGTGACGACGATGACCGGCGCCACCGCGGCCGCCCGCGCGATCGCCGCCGGCCGCCAGGGCGACGCCGAGGTGCTCAGCATCCAGGAGATCCACGGCCGCGCCACGGCGGCGGCCCAACCCTGATGGCCGCGCCCTTCGGCCGCCGGCTTTGCGAGGTCGGTGCCGCCCGTGCCTCGGGCGGCTACCGCGTCTTCTCCCTGCTCGACCGCGACGGTCCCGAGCCGCTGCCGGGCCAGTTCTACATGCTCACCGCCGCCTCCGGCTGGGCCGGCGCGGGGCAGAGGCCCTTCCTGCCGCGGGCGATCTCGGTCGCCGAGTTCGGCCCCGCCGCGGAGGGAGTCCGCCTCGACTTCCTGGTCGAGGGCATCGGCCCCGGCACCGACCGCCTCTGCGCCCTCGAGCCCGGCGAGCATGTCTGGGTCGCCGGCCCGCTAGGCAACGCCTTCTCCACGCCACGCGACCTCAGCCCCGGGGCCGCCGGAGCGATCCTGGTCGGCGGCGGCATCGGCGTCGCCCCGCTGGCCCTCCTGCGCCGCCGCTTCAGCGAACGCGGCATCCCCCTCCGAGTCCTCCTCGGCTTCCGCAACGAAGACCATTCCGGCGGCCTGGACCTCTTCTGCGGCGCCGGCGCCGAGCTCTGCCCCGAGGTCCGCCTCTCCTCAGAGGACGGCCACGCGGGTTACCGCGGCTACGTCACCGACCTGCTCAATCTGATGCTCGAAGGAGACGACGCCCAATCCGCCGCCGTCTACTCCTGCGGCCCACCCGCCATGCTCGACGCCGTAGCCGCTCTCTGCGACTCCAGGGACGTCGCCTGCGAACTCGCGATGGAGGCACCCATGGCCTGCGGCTTCGGCGCTTGTTTTGGCTGCGCGATCCCGAAGCCCGAGGGCGGCTATCACCGCCTCTGCGTAGACGGACCGGTGATGCGCTCCTCGGCGGGTGGCGTGGTGGTGGGGGTCCCCCGCGGCGCGGAGGCGGTTCTGCCGCCGAGCACCGTGGGGGATACCACCACGACAGGACCCGCCGCCGGAGCGAGCCCGTCCCTCGACTTCTGCGGCATCGAGCTCCAGCATCCCGTGATCAACGCATCCGGAACCTACGACGCAATCGCGGCGCACAAGGTCTTTGGAGACGATCTTCTGGCCGAATTCCCGTTCGCCGCGTTCGTCTCCAAGACGATCACGCCGGAGCCTCGGGCCGGGAATGCGCCGCAGCGGATCTGGGAGACGCCCGCCGGGATGATCAACTCGATCGGGCTGCCCAACAAGGGACTGGAGGGGTTCTTGGCGGAGGATCTGCCGCGGTTGGCGGAACTGCCGGTGCCGCTGATCGTCTCGGTGATGGCGACGAACCGGGAGGAGTTCTCTCGCTTGGTCGGGGCGGTGGCCGCCCGTGACGAGGTCGCGGCGATCGAGCTCAACGTCTCCTGCCCCAACGTCCACTCCGGCCTGATCGTGGGTGAGCAGCCGGGAGAGACCGAGGCGCTGCTGGAAACGCTGCGCCCGCTCACCGCGAAGCCGCTGATCGTGAAGCTGACCCCCAACGTCGCCGACCCCGCCGCGGTCGCGGTCGGAGCCGAGCGGGGTGGGGCGGACGCGGTCTCGCTGATCAACACGCTGAAGGCCAGCGCGATCGACCCGCTCAGCGGCGCCCCGGCCCTGGCGGCGGGCCATGGCGGACTCTCCGGCCCGGCGGTACGCCCGGTCGCCCTGCAGCAGCTGCGGGCGGTCACCGCGGCCACGGCGCTGCCCGCGATCGGGATGGGGGGCGTCTCCAGCGGCGCCGACGCAGGTGAATTTCTTGCCTCCGGAGCGACTCTGGTCGCGGTCGGGACCGAGAATTTCCGCGACCCGCGCGCTGGCTCACGGGTCGTCGCCGAACTCGGCGAGCGCCCTTCGCGACGCCCGGAGGCCGCCTCCGTACTCAACCTCCAGTAGAGGTTGAGGTGAATTTAGGCAGAATTGGGCTCCCGCCGCTTGCAGAGGTTCGAGCCGAAGCTATACTCGCCGCGCAGATGGCCGGCCCCCCAGTCAAAATTTCAGCCGCCGCTCCCGAGCGGTCCCTGGATCAGAGGATGGACGCGCTCAAACGAGCCAACGACATCCGCACCGCCAGGGCCAAACTGAAGAAGGATCTGAAGGCGAACCGGGCGAGCATTCACGCGATCCTGCTGGACCCGCCCGAGTATCTGCTGACCGCGAAGGTCTTCGACATGCTGCTCGCCGTCCCCAAGTACGGCCGCGTCAAGACCAACCGAATACTCAATCAGTGCCGGATCTCGCCCTCGAAGACGATCGGCGGGCTCTCCGAGCGCCAGCGCACCGAGCTGGTCTCGCTCCTGCGCCGCTAGACGACCGCCACGCCGGTCAATATCCCGGCCGCATGGCAGCCAAAGTCTTCGTCATCACCGGCCCCTCGGGTGTCGGCAAGGGAACGCTGATCCGCGAACTCCTCCTGCGCCTGCCTGATCTCGAGCTATCGATCTCGGCCACCACCCGGGGGCCGCGCGAGGGCGAGGTCGACGGCCGCGACTACCACTTTCTTTCACCGGCGGAGTTCGAGGAGCGGATGCGCCGCGAAGACTTCCTCGAGTACGCCACCTACAGCGGCAACAGCTACGGCACCCTGCGGACCGAGGTGGAGCGCCGGCTCTCGGCCGGGCACTCGGTGGTGCTCGAGATCGAGGTCCAGGGCGCGCGGCAGGTGCGGGCGGCGATGCGCGAGTCGATCCAGGTCTTCATCGCCCCGCCCGACCCGGCCGTCCTGCGCCAGCGCCTCGACAGCCGCGGCACCGACTCGGCCGAGGCGATTGATGCGCGGCTCAAGGTCGCGGAGGGGGAGATGGCGGCCCAGAACGAGTTCGCCCACGTCGTCGTCAACGACGACCTCGATCGCGCCGCAACCGAGCTGGAGGGGATCGTGCGCACCGAGCTCGGTCTATCACTAGACTCCAGCGCCAATGATTAAACCTCGCGTAGACAAGCTTCTAGAGCACGCTGATTCGCATTACGCCGCCGTCGTCGTCTCGGCCAAGCGGGCGCGTCAGATCAACAGCTACTTCCACAACCTCGGTGAGGGTGGATTCGGCGAGTACCCGCCACCGATGGTCGAGGTGAACGCCGAGCGCAACTACCTCACGATGGCGCTTGAAGAGCTTGCCGAGGGCAAGCTCAAATACGAGTACCGCTCCTAGCGCCCCGGCGCAAAAGGGCCCTCTCCAGGAGGCATCCGATGGCCAGAGTCCTGCTTGGTGTCAGCGGTGGGATCGCCGCCTACAAGTCGCTGGAGTTGGCGCGCCTGGCGACGCTCGCCGGGCACGGCGTGCGGGTGCTGATGACGGAGACCGCGACCCGCTTCGTCGGCGCCGCCTCCTTCGAGGGGATCGTCGGCGCCCCGGTGCTGATCTCCGAGTTCGAGCGCGATCCGATGCGCGGCGCCTTCCCCGGCGATGGCGAGCCGAGCCACGACCCGATCGGCCATCTCGAGCTCGCCGCCAACTGCGACGCCTTCCTTGTCGCCCCGGCTTCCGCCAACACGATCGCCAAGCTCGCCGCCGGCGCCGCCGACTCGATGCTGACCACCTCCTTCCTCGCCTGCTCGGCGCCGCGCCTGGTCGCGCCGGCGATGAACGACCGCATGTACGCGAACGCGGCGACGCGGGCCAATCTGGCGACGCTGCGTGAGCGTGGGGTCGAGGCGATCGAGCCCGACAAGGGCAGGCTCGCCTCCCGCGGCGAGCACGGCCGCGGCCGCCTGCCGGCGCCGGAGCGGCTGTTGGCCGCGGTCGAGGCGGCGCTGCCATCCGGCCAGCGCCCCTGGGACGGACTGCGGGTCCTGGTCACCGCCGGCGGCACCCGCGAGCCGATCGACCCGGTCCGCTTCATCGGCAACCGCTCCAGCGGCCGCATGGGCATCGCCCTCGCCGCCGCCGCGGCCCGGCGCGGCGCCGAGGTGACTCTGGTCGCCGCCAATGTCGCCCTGCCGGCGCCTGTAGGCGTCCGCCGCGTCGACGTCGAGAGCGCCGAGCAGCTGGCCGCCGCCGCCGCCACGGAGTTCGCCACCACCCACGTCCTGTTGATGGCCGCCGCCCCCGCCGACTTTCGCGCCGCCGCGGTGGCGCCGGGAAAGCTCAAGCGCGCTGACGGCCTCAACCTTCAGCTCGAGCCGACCGAGGACATCCTCGCCGCGCTCTCCGCCGGTCGCGCCGCCGGCCAGACGATCGTCGGCTTCGCCGCCGAGCACGGGGGGGACGGCGCCGGCCGGGCGCGGGAGAAGCTGACCCGCAAGGGCGCCGACCTGATCGTCCTCAACGACGTCTCCAATCCCGAGATCGGCTTCGAGAGCGAGAGCAACGCGGTCACCCTGATCGATGCCGCGGGCGACACCGAGGTCCCGCTCGACTCCAAGGACGCCGTCGCCGAGGCGATCCTGGGCAGAGTCGACCAGCTCCGCGGCGACGCCGGTCAGCCGACTCGCTGAGCGGGCTATACTCGCTTCAGCTTTTCCGTCCTATGCAGTATCGAGAAGTGGGCCTGGCCCACTTTTTTTACGCCCGAATCAGGCATGGCCGACCTCCAGCAGAACATTCAAGAGCAACTTTCCGAGCTAGATTCGGAACTCGACCTGGTCGCGATCGAGCGCCCCGGCAACGAGACCCTGCGCATCTTCATCGACCACCCGAGCGGCGTCGATCTGGCGCTTTGCGAGCAGGTCACCAGGCAGCTTGGGGACCTTTTGAACGAGTACACGCTCGAGGTCTCCTCGCCGGGTCCGAAGTACCGCCGCCCCGCCACCACTTCCGATTCCAAGGAGCCGCTTCAGTGAGCAAAGAGATCGTCGACGCAGTCAAAGCGCTCGAGGCGGAGAAGGGAATCGCCGCCGACAAGTTGATGGATGCCCTCGAGGATGCCCTCCTCTCGGCCTACAAGAAGACGCCCGGCGCCGCCAAATACGCCCGCGTCGACCTCGATCACGAAACCGGCGATTTCCGCGTCTTCGAACTGATCCTGCCACCGGAGCTGGAGCAGAAGCTCCTCGCTGAAGCCGCGGAGCTGCAGGAGGAGCCCGAAGTCGACCCGGAGACGGGCGAAATGCGCGAGCCCGAGGACCCGGAACTCGATCCGGAGATGATCGCTCCCTACGAGGACCAGATCACGACAAGGGACGTCACCCCCGAGGACTTCGGTCGGATCGCCGCCCAGACCGCCAAGCAGGTGATCCTGCAGCGGATTCGCGAGGCCGAGCGGCAGATGATGTACGACGAGTACCAGGACCGGGTCGGGGAGCTGATCACCGGCATCATCCAGCAGTCCGACAAGCGCTACACGCTGGTCCAACTGCGCGAGCGGGTCGAGGCACTGCTGCCCAAGTCCGAGCAGGTCTACAACGAGCGCTACGACCACGGGATGCGGGTCAAGGCGGTCATCACCGACGTCTCCGACT
>DASYJK010000042.1:0-1651 GCA_035996525.1 Solirubrobacterales bacterium | reverse complement strand
CTACTCCGGCCTGGGTGCCCGTATTGAGCAGTTGCTCAGGCTGGCCGAGGAACAGGCCACCGAGCTGGTCCAGGCGGCCAGGTCAGAGGCGAATGAGATCAAGGCCGCGGCCAAGGTTGACGCGGCGGAGTTCCGGGCCGCGGCCGAGAACGAGGCCACCGAGCTGCGCGCCAATGCCAAGCGCGAAACCGACGACCTGCGCGGCGCGGCCGAGCGTGAGGCGGACTCGATCCGGACCACGGCCCAGCGCGAGGCCGACGAGCTGACCAACACCACCGAGCGCGAGGTGGCCAAGCTCCGGGCCACGGCGGACCACGAGGTTGCGGACAAGCGGGCCGGGGCCGAGCGTGACATCGCCAAGCTGCGGACGAGCACTGAGCGCGAGGTTGCCCAGCTGAAGGCCACCGCCAAGCGGGAGCGGGACGAGATCCTCACCACCTCCAAGCGGCAGGCCGACGAGATGCGCAGCCAGGCGCAGCGGATCCTGGAGGAGAGCGAAGCGCAGCGGGCCCAGTCCGAGGCCGAGTTCGAGATCCAGCTCGCGGCGCGGCGCGAAGAGGCCGAGCGGCAGGAAGCCGAACGGCTCGCCGCCGCCCAGTCCGCCACGCAGAAGCTGGTCTCCGAAGCCGAGCAGCGCGCCTCGACCGCCGAGCAGCGGGCAGCGAAGGCGTCCGCGCAGGCGGACCAGACCCGGCGCGACGCCGACTCGCACGCCCGGCAGCTGGTCTCTAACGCGAAGAAGAACGCCGACCAGATCGTGTCGCAGGCCAAGGCCCAGGCCGACCAGCTCCTGGCCGAGACCAAGGCCGACGCCGAGCGCCGCCGCGGCGCCGCCCAGCGCGACGTCGACGAGCTCACCAGGCAGAAGGACAGCATCGCCACCCACCTGGCGCAGGTGCGCCAGCTGCTCGGCGGCCAGCTGATGCCTGGCATGGACGCTGCGGCGATGCAGGCGCCGCCCGCCAAGCAGGCCATCGCGCCGGAGCCGGCTCCGGCCGCTCCCCCGACCCAGGTAGCTCCGGCCGCCCCGGCGGCTCCGGCCAGCGCGCCGCGCAACGGCAACGGCGGCTCGGCGCCGCCCACCGCCGTGCAGCCCGCCCAGTCGGCCAGCCACCAGGCCACCCAGGTCTCGCCGGCGGCCGCGGCGGCGGCGCAGCAGCGGCCGACCAACGGTGGCTCGCCCGCCGCGACCCAGGCGAACACCAAGCAGGCCGCCAACGGCAAGGAAGACGACGAGGACTGGTGGACTGAGTAAAGCTGAGTAACCGCTAGTCGCGTCCTGCGAAGGCGCGCGCCGGCCCGCTTCGGCGGGAAGGAGCGCGCCTTTGTTTATGCCTTATGTTCTATCTGGCTAGGTGACCGGCACGATGGCGGCCGTGATCAGGTGGCCGTCCCGGATCTGGAGCAGGCCGATCGTGCCGTGTGGCTGGCGCCGGCGGTCGGTGGGCGACCCCGGGTTGAAGATCCTCAGTCCGGGCGTTCCAGGGCCTCCGGGCGCTCCGGGCGCGGATTCGTCGAGCGGGATGTGGGAGTGCCCGAACACCACGAGGTCCGCGCCGGGGAACCTGCGGCGCAGCCGGGTCAGCCGCCCGGCGGCCGCGCCGCTGTCGTGCACCATGTTTACCTTCAGGCCGTCGAGGTCGAGTTCGGC
>DASYJK010000041.1:0-11939 GCA_035996525.1 Solirubrobacterales bacterium | reverse complement strand
CCGGCGAGCCGCGAGAGCGAGGGGATCGTTCCCGGGAAACGCTTGCCCGTGGCCGAAAGCGCCTCCAGTACCCAGTTCTCGAGGACTACGTCGTTGAGGTAGGCGCCGACCCGCCCGCGCGGGCGCGCGGGCGCGCCGGTGCGGTTGCGCTCCAGGACCAGGGCGCTGTCGGCGTAGGGGAAGGTGAAGAGCTCGAAGTGGTCGTTGGCGTCGGCGCTCTCCTGGAAGCAGTCGAGCACCTGCTCCCGCGGTCGCGGGGCATCGACCCGGTCGAGCGTGAAGGCCGGGACGCAGCGCAGCGTCACCGCCGAGATCGCCCCCAGCGCCCCGATCCCGACCCGCGCCGCCCGCAGCAGCTCCGGGTGGGTTGCGGCGCTGAGCGAGCGTGTGCTGCCGTCGGCCAGGACCAGCTCCAGCCCCTCGACCTGGGCGGAGATGTTGCGCAGCTTCGCCCCGGTGCCGTGGGTCCCGGTCGAGATCGCGCCGGCGATCGTCTGCCGGTCGATGTCGCCGAGGTTCTCCATCGCCAGCCCGATCCGCGCCAGCTCCTCGTTGAGGTCGGCGAGCACCGTCCCCCCTCCCACCCTGACCAGGCCGGAACCGGGGTCGGCGTCGAGCACACCCCGCAGCGCCTCGATCCGCAGCAGCGTCCCGTCGGTCAGCACCGCCCCGGTGAAGGAATGGCCAGAGCCGGCGACGCTGACCTTGCGACCGGCCGCGGTAGCGGCGGCGATCGCCTCACTCAGCTCCTCGCGATTCCCCGGGCAGGCGATCTCGGCCGGTCGGCAAGACTGATCCCCGGCCCAGTTGACCCAACCGCCGCTCGCGCCACCTGCCCGCTTCCTCGCCATCGCGCCAGCCTAGAGGGTCGTCGCCTAGCTCTCGGCCGGTTGCGCGCCGGGCGGTGGCGCCAGCGCGTGGAACGCGTAGGCGACCGTGACCAGCAGCAGCGCGGCGATCGCGATGCTGGGCAGCGCGTTGCCGGTGAGGCTGGCGACGACGCCGCCGCCGATCCCGCCGACGACCTGGCCCGAGGCCCAGGCCATGTTCGAGAGCCCGGCCGCGAACCCCTGGTGCAGGCGGCTGGACTCGGCGATGTCGGAGAGCAGCGTCAGGGCCGGCGCGAAGCAGAGCCCGGCGCCGAGCGAGGTCACGATCAGCGCCGCCAGCACTCCGCCGAGGGTCGCCGCAAGAGCGATCGCGATCATCGCGATCGCGCAGATTGTCAGCCCCGCCACGTACGGCAGCCGCCGCCCGACCCGGTCGGAGGCGCGGCCGGCGATCGGCGCCAGGGTCGCCTCCAGAGCGGCGCCGCCGATGAAGCCGGCGGCGATCACCCCGTGGCCGCCACCGAGCGAATCGATCCGCAGCGGCACCAGCACCTCGATCGCGCCGAACATCACCGAGGGCACGGCGACGAAGATCGCGCCATCGCGGATCGGCTTGCTGAGCATGGTCGTGACCACCTCGCGCAGGTTCTGGCGCTCCGGCGCCCGCGCCTCGGGCAGCCGCGAAGCGGCGTAGGCGAGCGCGAGGGTGACCAGGAGGACCGAGCCGAAGACCAGTTCGGTGCCGATCGACCCAGCCAGCGCGCCCAGCGCCGGGCCCAGCAGAGCGCCGGCGACCGCGGTGCCGAGCGCCGTCCCGATCACCTGCCCCCGGCTCTCCTCGGGAGAGGAGGTGATCAGCCAGGTCAGCGCCCCCGCCCAGATCAGCGCCCCGGCGATCCCCTGGGTGAAGCGGGCGGCGTCGAGCAGGTCAATCTCGTCGACCTGGCCGAAGGCGAGGCTGGAGACGCCGAGCAGGAGCAGGCCGGAGATGACGGTGCGCCGCGGCCCGACCCGGCTGGCGACGTAGCCGGCGGGCAGCGAGGCGAACAGGGTCCCGGCCGCGTAGGAGGCGGAGAGAACCCCCGCCTGGGCCTTGCTGAGCCCGAGCTGATCGACGTAGTCCGGCAGCAGCGGCGCGATCGCGGCAAAGAAGGCGACGTCGAAGAAGATCATCGCCGAGGCCAGCCAGAGTAACCGCCGCATACCCCAATCCAATCAGTAGCGGCAGCCCATCGGCCGAAGATGGGCCTTTAGCATCCGCGAGCACCGTCTCGGAGGGGTGGCAGAGCGGTTGAATGCGCCGGTCTTGAAAACCGGTGGCCCTCGCAAGGGGGCTCGTGGGTTCGAATCCCACCCCCTCCGCTGCCTGGCCAGAAGCAGGAATGACAGGGCCCCGCCCGAACGAGCGGACATGGACAGGACCGCCACGCGCGCACACCGGCGCGAGCGCTGGGTGCAGCGGGCCGAGAGGGTTCGCGACGCGTTCGGCCTCGTCCTCGTGTTGGTGCTGACCACGTATGTGTTGACCTCGCTGCTCTCCAACCGCGGCTGGTCGGCGGTCTTGCTGACCATCGCCACCAGCGTCACCTCGGTGGTGGCACTGACCAGCTCCCATGCCAACCCGCGCCTGGTCCGCTCGGCGATCTGGCTCTCGGGGCTGACCGTCGTCCTCGCCGCGATCGCGGCGATCGCCGGCGACCGCATCTGGCTCAACCTCGCCTCGGTCGTGCAGATCACGCTGCTGACGATCGCGATGGCCGAGGTGCTGCGCCGGGTGGTGACGACGGCCGAGGTCGGCTCGCGCACGATCCTCGGCGCGATCAGCGTCTACACCGTGCTCGGGATCCTCTTCACCTTCCTCTACGGCATGGTCGAGCGGATCCAGGGCAGTCCCTTCTTCGAAGGCGTCGCGCATCCCTCCGGCAGCGACTTCCTCTTCTTCAGCTACACGACGCTGACCACCACCGGCTACGGCGATCTCGTCCCCGGCGGCCAGCCCGGGCGAATGCTGGCGGGGCTGGAGATGATGATCGGGCAGATCTTCCTGGTCACCCTGGTCGCCGGCCTGGTCAGCCTCTGGCGCCCGGGCGAGGCGCTGCGGCGGCGCCAGGAAAAGCACGCCCAGAACTGACCCTGGGGGCAAGAGACGCTCCCCGCCGTCGAGCCGGCGGCTTTCGACGGCGGGGAGCTGAGCGCCTGGCACAAGTTCGTCGTTCCCCTGCCTGGTGGCATATCGCCGGCGTCGAACTTGCCCGTTTGCCGCGGCCGAGCGCCTGAGGTGGCAACTACTGTCCGCCGAAGGCTCGGGACCGCGACAACCGTCCGAATGGTCTGTTTCGGACGGTGTGAGTAATACCATTGGCTGACCGACGATGTCAAGCGAACACCGCCTATCCCCGACCTCCTACATCGTTCTCGCCCTGATCGGTGGCGCCGGCGAGGCGACCCCGTACGACCTCAAGCAGGCCGTCGCGATGACCCTCGGAAACTTCTGGTCGGTGCCGCATGCCCAGATTTACGCCGAGCCCGAAAGACTGGCGGAGGGCGACTACCTGAGTGAGCGCCGCGAGGATGGAGGCAGGCGCCGTCGCTACTACAAGCTGACCGAGAAGGGCGAGAAAGCGCTCGGCGACTGGCTGGCGGAACCAACCGGAGAGATGGCCGAGCTACGCGACCCGGGGATGCTCAAGCTCTTCTTCGGCGGCAACCCCGAGCGCCTGGCCAGCGCTCAGCTCGCGACCCATCGCCAGCGCTTGACCGAACTGGAGACGCTAGCCGAGCAGATGGAGGGACAGCCCCAAGTTCCCCGGGGGTACCTCCTGACCGTTCGCGCCGGCCTCGGCCACGAGCGCGAGTGGATCCGGTTCTGGTCCCTGATCGAGCAGGGCGAGGAGCCCTGAACCAACTACTCGGAGAGCTCGACCCGCTCGATCGTCTTCGTCTCCAGCGGCTTGTCGGAGCCGTCGGTCGGGCTCGCCTCGATCGCGTCAACGACATCCATGCCGTCGACGACGGTGCCAAAGACGGTGTGCTTGCCGTCGAGCCAGGGCGCCGCCCCGGCGGTGACGACGAAGAACTGCGATCCGTTGGTGTTGGGCCCGGCGTTGGCCATTGCCAGCGCCCCGCGCACCACCTTGTGGTCGTTGAACTCATCCTCGAAGGTGTAGCCGGGGCCGCCGGTGCCGGTTCCCTGCGGGCAGCCGCCCTGGATCATGAAATCGGGGATGACCCGGTGGAAGATCAATTCGTCGTAGAAGCCGTCCGCCGCAAGCTTGCGGAAGTTCTCGACGGTCTTCGGCGCGTCCTCGTCGTGAAGCTCGAGCACGATCGCCCCGGCATTGGTGTGAAGGGTGGCTTTAGACATGGCCGAGAACCCTACCGATCAGCCACTGACACGGACCGTGACCGGGCGTGAGGATCCCGGCGCATATGGCCAGCGCTCCTCCGCCAGCGCCGTTACCCGCAGCCGGATCGCGGCGCTGCCGCTGACGTAGCGAAAGCGGTAGTGGGCGCGGAAGCGCCCGCCGTGATCGGTGCGGGTGACGAGGACCGGTCGCCAGCGGCCGGTGGCGGCCTCCAGGTACTGAATCGCGACCAGCTTGCCGCGACGGGGGATCGCCGCGCCGCGGCCACGAACCCTGCCGCTGAGCCGCACCATCTGGCCGGTCTTCAGGGCTAGCGGGGCGGCACCGAGGGAGACACCGGAGCGGACCCGGAGGTCGAGCGAGGCACGCCGCGCCGGCTCGAGCCCGTCATCGCCCGGAAAAACGACGGCAACCTGGCGCGACGGTCCGGGGCCGAGACGAAGCTCGAAGCCGCCCCTCTCACCGGTGGTGACCATGGTGGTCGCGGCCTTGGCGAGAGCGCCACGCGAGGGCCGGGCGACAACCCGCAGCTGCCGGCCAGAGATGCCGGCGCCGTCCGCCCGGGTGAGTCGGCCACTGAGCAGCGCCGGGGCCGCGAACGGGACCGTCAGCGCCTCGCCTCGCCCGTGACCGCCTCGCAGCCGCGCGAACAGACGCGCCTTCGATCGGGGCGGGGCGGGCTTGGCCGGGGTCGGCCTCCGGCTCGGCGCCACCGCGGGAGGCAGCTTGCGGATCGCCATCTCGGTCCCGTCGGCGCGCAGCGTCGTGATGGCCTTGTTGCCGGCGCCATCGGTTGCCTCTGCTTGAAAGACATAGGTGCCGGGAGCCAGATCCGGGGTGCGGGCGAGCAGGGTCGCCTTGCCCGCCTCGGGGCCGGGCTCGAGCTTGGCCGGCAGCTCGATCCACTGCTCGGCGTTGAGCCGACGGTAGGAGATCGTCCCGGCGGCAGGGCCGGAATGGCCGTCGCTGATCCCAACCCGGATCTGATCCGGGATCTCGCTGCTCTCACTCACCGCGAAGGCGACTCCGGGCGGGACATCGTCGAAGCGGACCGGCAGGTCGAGCGCCGAGGCTGGATTGTCGTTGCCGGCTTCGTCACGGAGCCAGAGGTGGAAGGTATAAAGGCCCGGCGCGGGGACGAAGCGATCGGGGATCGCGGCGATTCCCTGGCCGGGGGCGAGCTTGACGCCGGTGTCATAGCCAGCGGGCCCGGTGATCCGCCAGTAGGCGCCCCAGATCGGGCTCGCCGGGCCCTGATCCGGGTTCGCCCAGGAGAAGTCGAAGTCATCTACACGGCGCCACCCGTCGCCGCCGGCCAGCGTCAGGTTGCGCGGGTGGGCCGGCGGGTTGTTGTCGATCGCGACCGTCTGCTCGGGCGTGCAGCCGACGTTGCCGGCGAAGTCGGTGACACAGTGGTGGACACCGTGAAGGCCGTCGCTGAACCGAGTGGTATCGATCGCTGCACCCCCGGATACGCCAAGCAGACAGGGCTGCATCTGGGTCGCCTTCCAGACACCGCCGATCAGTGCTTTGGCGCAGGGGTACTCGGTCAGATTGACGCGGGCACCGTCGACCGTGGTCTCGCCGAAGCGGATGCCGGCGCCGGTCTCACCTCCCCAGAAACCGACGCCCTGGGTGCCCCGGCGCCAGCCGCCGGCGAGGAGATCGCCGTTGATTCCGGCGGCGGGAGTCTGGTCGTCCTGAACGGTGATCGTCAGGGCCCGGAGGGACGACCATGAGCCTGGGTCGAGCGCGCACCATTTGGTCTCCGCCTTGGCGCAGAGGAGACGATCCTCTAGCGCGGGCTGGGCCGGGCTGAAGCCGGCGACGAACTCGCGCGGGGCGACATCGGTGCCGCCGGCGGCCGCAAAGACGTCGAAGCCGCCGTTCCAGGTGCCGACCCCGATCCGCTGCTCGAGCCCATCGTGGAGCGTGTGCCACCAGGTGCCGCGCACCTGGGAGATCCCGGTTCCCGCCGGGGCCTCCCAGCGCCAACGGGCGAAGCGGGTGCCGGAGACGGTGCCCTGACCGTCGCGGGTGAGGCTCTTCATGTGGGCACCATCGAACGGGTCGGCGCCGGCGGGTGGGACGCACCAGGCGTCCGGGCGGAACTTGGCGCCACCGGTGGTATCGGCCCAGCTGGCGTCGGCGCCGACGTACCAGCCGCACTGGGCGACTTCGTACTTGCCCGCCCGCGCCTCGCCGGCGATCAGCAGCACCAGGGCCACCGCCAGCCCAACCCCCATCGCCACGATCCGCGCCACTCCACCCCGCGTGCCCGACATCCGTCCCCCGTTCGCTCGCTTGCGTATGGGGGTGGCAATGACCGGGCGCGCGGAAACTCTCCCCCCTCGTGACGGTCGGGGGTGCCGCGCTCGCGCCTTTGCGAGAATGCTTCCTAATGGCACTTCCGACGCAGGATCAGATAACCGACCAGCTGCGCGCGGTCATCGACCCCGAGCTGCGCAAGAACATCGTCGAGCTCGGCATGGTCCGCTCGATCGACGTTCAGGAGAACGGCCGCGTCGAGGTGATCGTCTCCCTCACCACCGCCGGCTGCCCGATCCGCTCCCACTTCGAACAGGCGGTGACCAGGCAGGTCTCCGAGCTCGAGGGCGTGACCAGCGTCGGCGTCGGCTTCGACGTCCTCTCCGACGAGGAGAAAGGCGATCTGCAGAAATCGCTCGGCCGCGGCAAGCTGCCGCAGGGCGCCCTGGCCAAGGTCAAGAACGTGATCTGCGTCTCCTCCGGCAAGGGCGGGGTCGGCAAGTCGACGATGACCGCCAACCTGGCCGCGGCGCTGACCGCCGAAGGCCACCCCTCCGGCGCTCTCGACTGCGACGTCTACGGCTACTCGATCCCGCGCATGCTCGGCGTCAACGCCAAGCCCGACGTCAACGGCGAGCGCAAGATCCTGCCGCTGGACTCGCCCAGCGGCGTCAAGGTGATGTCGATCGGCTTCTTCGTCGAGGAGAACGCGGCCGTCGTCTGGCGCGGCCCGATGCTGCACAAGGCGATCCAGCAGTTCCTCGAGGACGTCGCCTGGGACGAGCTGGAGTACCTGCTGCTGGACCTGCCGCCGGGCACCGGCGATGTCTCGATGACGCTTGCCCAGCTGCTGCCCCAGGCCAAATTCATCGTCGTCACCACGCCGCAGCCGGCGGCCCAGTCGGTGGCCCGCCGCGGCGCCCAGATGGCGACCAAATTCGACCTCGAGATCCTCGGCGTAATCGAGAACATGTCCGGCTTCACGACCCCGGACGGCGAGCGCTTCACGATCTTCGGCGAGGGCGGCGGCCAGGAACTGGCCGACGAGCTCGACGTGCCGCTGCTGGGCAAGGTGCCGCTCTCGGAGCCGCTGCGCGAGCACGCCGATGCCGGCACCCCGCTGGTCACGGCCGAGCCCGACTCACCCGCCGCCCAGGCGATCCGCCAGGCCGCCCGCGGCATCGTCGCGATGACCCCCCAGGAGCTGCCCGTCCTTCAGGCGACCCCCAGCGCCGCCGAAGCACCGCCGGTCAGCGGCATCCCGCTCCCCGTCGTCCAATAACTCAGCGAACCAAGCGCCTGTCCCGGTAGGGGTGAAGCGTCTCGTACTTTTTTGCCGCTGCCGCCCTAGGACTGCTAGCGCAAGACGACAAAAAAGTTAAGCGAAACCCCTACCGGGACAGGCGCGCTAAGCCGCTTTGCTCTTGTAGTAATTGGCGTTGATCTCCGCGTATTTGGCCCACTCGGCCGGAAGCTGGTCCTCGGCGAAGCAGGCGTCGACCGGACAGGCCTCGACGCAGGCGTCGCAGTCGATGCACTCGTCCGGATCGATGTAGAGCATCTCGACCGAGTCGTAGTCGGGCTCGTCGGGCGTCGGGTGGATGCAATCGACAGGACATACCTCGACACACGAGTTGTCCTTCTGGCCTATGCACGGCTCGGCGATGACGTAGGTCATTCGAACGCTTCTCCTAAGTCTGGTTTCCGGGTGCCCGCCGGATGCCCCGGCCAAGCGCTGCGACCATTTTACGGATTGTCGGCGCGGACCCCCTACTTCCTGCCTAATGTGGCGCCCGGGCCGAAGCCGAAACGCCATCGCCACTAGCATCGGCGGCTCATGCTGCTGCTGACTGGGGCAACCGGAAGCATCGGATCGCGGCTGCTGCCGCTGCTGCTGGAGAGCGGCGAGGACGTGCGCTGCCTGGTCCGCGAGCCACGGCGGCTGGGGGCGCGCCGGGTCGACGTGCAGATCGCCCTCGGCGACCTCGGCGAGATGTCCGACCCCTACCTGGTGCGGCAGGCTCTGCGCGGGGTCGACACCGTGATCCACCTGGCGGCGACGATCCGCGACCAGCCCCCGAGGCGGATCGAGGAGCTGAACGGACTGGCGACGGTGCGGCTGCTCCGGGCAGCCGAGCGCAGCGGCGTCGAGCGCTTCCATTTCTTCAGTGCCCTCGATGCCTTCGCGGCGCAGCGCACGCGCTTCTTCCGGGCCAAGTGGCTGGCCGAGCAGGCGGTCGCCTCCTCGCCGCTGGCGACGACCGTCTTCGCCCCCTCGATCGTCTACGACCACAGCGACCCCTGGATCACCCTGCTGCGGCGCTTCTCCTTCCTGCCGGTGCTGCCGGTCTCCGGCGACGGGCGGGCTCGGTTCCAGCCGATCTGGGCCGAGGATGTGGCGCGCAGCGTGGTTGCCGCACTGGGAGGCGAGGCGAGGCAACGCTACGAGTTGGCCGGGCCGGAGACACTCAGCTACGACGACATGTCCGACCTGGTCAGCCGCATCGCCGGGCGGCCGCGGCCGCTGGTCCACGTGCCGCTGCCGCTGATCCGCTCCAGCCTGATCGCCCTGCGCTCCGTTTTCGGCGAGGCCGTGTTTGCGACCTGGGAGGAGGCCGAGCTGATGGAGGTCTCCATGGTCAGCGAGCGTGGAACCGCCGACGTGCAGGCGCTCGGAGTCGAGCCGCGAAGGATGAGCGATGTCCTGGAAGGGCCTGAGTAGAGCCGTCGCGCTGGGTGCCGTCGGCGCCGTGCTGTTCGCCGCGCCGGCGCTGGCCGTGACCCTGGTGCCGCCGAAGCCGAACGTCTTCCTCGGCGTCAGCGACCAGGGCACGACGGCGGAGTTCAACGAATTCACGGCGCTGACCGGCAAGCACCCGGCGCTGCTGCAGACCTTCCACCCCTGGGGCAACAGCCTCAACGCCGCCTACGAACGCTGGCGCGAAACCGGGACGCGGCCGGTGCTGGCGATCTCGACCGCCGACGACCAGACGCTGGCGGAGATCATCACCCCCGAGCAGATCGCGCTGGGGGCGGGCGACGACTACCTGCTGCAGCTCAACGACTTCTTCGCCACCCACGGGCTGCCCGCCTACATCCGGCCGCTCGGCGAGCCCAACCGCTGCCTCAACGTCTGGTCGGCGGTCAACTGCGACGGCAGCCAGAAAGGCGGCGAACACAGCACCGGCTGGTACAAGCAGGCCTTCCGCCGGATCAGCGCGATCGTGCGCGGCGGCCAGACCCTGGAAGGGATCGACGCGACCCTGGCCGAAATCGGGCTGCCGCCGCTGAACCGGACCAAGGGCCCGAACCCCGAAAGCCTGCCGGCGGCGCCGGTGAGCATCATCTGGAGCCCGTTGCCGGGCGGCTCGCCGCGGGTCAAGGGCAACTTCCCGGGCAACTACTGGCCGGGCAGCCACTGGGTCGACTGGGTCGGCACCGACTTCTACTCGCAATATCCCGTCTGGGAAGACCTCAGCCGCTTCTACACCGGCAAGCAGTGGAAGGGCAAGCCGGTCGCGATCAACGAGTGGGCGGTCTCGCCAATAGACGAACCGCGCTTCGTCAAGCAGGTGATCGCCTGGGTCGTCAAGCGCCCCCGGGTGCGGATGCTCAGCTACTACAGCGGCGTCGGCCCCGGCAACCAGTACGACCTCGGCCTCTACCCGCGCACGACCAACACCCTGCGCCTGAAGATCCGCCGCGCCAACTTCCTCTCCTCCGCCGACTACAACGCCGGCCTGCTGCCGCCGCTGCCGCCGAAGCCGAAGAAAACGCCGACGCCGAAACCGACGCCCACGCCGGTCCCGACCCCCGAACCGGTCCCCGTCCCGCCGGCAGAACCAACTCCAATCCCCTAGCGCCGCCGACGCAGAGTCGCGGTGCGACGCACGGACCTGTCTCGGGAGGTACACGCCGGCGGCTGGCGAGCGCCGCGGCAAGCCGGGCTAGGACGCAGAAGGCCCGGATAGCAGAGCTATCCGGGCCTTCGAGGACAACGCCCGGCGCAGCCCCGGCGCCGACAGACGCGGCGTGGGCCGACCGAGCCAGGTCCGTGCGTCGTTACATCATGCCGCCCATGTCCGGCATACCTCCGGGCATGCCGCCGCCGGCGCCGCCTTCTTCGGCGGGCTCGGCGATGATCGCCTCGGTGACGAGGATGTTCTTGGCGATCGAGGCCGCGTTCTCCAGCGCCGAACGGCTGACTTTGGTCGGGTCGATGACGCCGGCCTTGATCAGGTCGCCGTACTCGCCGTTGGCCGCGTTCAGGCCTTCGCCCGGCTTCAGGTCACGGACGGCGTTGACGACGACCGAGCCCTCCAGGCCGGAGTTCTCGGCGATCTGACGGACCGGCTCCTCGAGCGAGCGGTGGATGATCCGGGCGCCGGTGCGCTCGTCCGGGTCGTCGACCAGCTTGTCGGGGTCGAGACCGGCCTGGGCGTTCAGCAGGGCAACGCCACCACCCGGGACGACGCCCTCCTCGAGGGCGGCGCGGGTCGCCTGCAGCGCGTCCTCGACGCGGTGCTTCTTCTCCTTCATCTCGGTCTCGGTGGCGGCGCCGACCTTGACCACGGCGACACCTCCGGCGAGCTTGGCGAGGCGCTCCTGGAGCTTCTCGCGATCGAAGTCGGAGTCGGTGTTCTCGATCTCCTGTTTGATCTGCTTGATCCGGCCCTTGATGTCGTCGGCGCCACCGGCACCGTCGATCACCGTGGTCGTGTCCTTGGAGACGACGACACGGCGGGCTTTGCCGAGCTGGGTGAGCTGGGTGTTCTCGAGTTTGAGACCCATCTCCTCGGTGATCACCTCACCGCCGGTGAGGACGGCGATGTCCTCGAGCATCCGCTTGCGACGGTCGCCGAAGCCGGGGGCTTTGACGGCGACACCGGTGAAGGTGCCCCGCAGCTTGTTCACGACCAGGGTCGCCAGGCACTCGCCCTCGACGTCCTCGGCCACGATCAGCAGCGGCTTGCCACCCTGCATGACCTGCTCCAGCACCGGCAGGATGTCCCGCACGGAGCCGATTTTCTGGTTGGCGATGAGGATGTAGGGGTCCTCGAGCACGGCCTCCATACGGTCCTGATCGGTGACCATGTAGGGCGAGATGTAGCCCTTGTCGAACTGCATGCCCTCGGTGAACTCGAGGTCCATGCCGAAGGTCTGACCCTCCTCGACGTTGACGACGCCGTCTTTGCCGACCTTCTCGATCGCGTCGGCGATGACGTTGCCGATCTCGTCGTCGGCGGCCGAGATCGCGGCTACGCGGGCGATCTGATCCTTGCCCGCTACCTCTTTGGACTGCTTGTTGCGCAGGTTGTCGACGACCTCCTCGACAGCCTTCTCGATGCCGCGGCGCAGGGCCAGCGGGTTGGCGCCGGCGGCCACGTTCTTCAGCCCCTGGCGGACGATGATCTGGGCCAGCAGGGTCGCCGTCGTGGTGCCGTCTCCGGCCACGTCGTTGGTCGCCGTGGCGACC
>DASYJK010000040.1:0-2663 GCA_035996525.1 Solirubrobacterales bacterium | reverse complement strand
TCTTCCTCGCCGGAAATCACGATCACCACCTCGTCCACCGCGACCAGGAGGACCGGCTCGAGGCGCGGCTCGCCAGCGGCGAAGCGGCCGCCGACACGGGCGCCCCGGGCCCGGCCTTCTTCCGTGCCTTCCTCGAGCGCCGCCTGCCGGGTGTGGAGATCGAGATCGCCTACCCGACCTATCGCTGTGGCGATGTCCTCTGCACGCACGGTCACTACCTCGACCCGCACGCTCGCCTCAGCGGCTCGCGCGGGGACCGGCTGCTGACCCGGACCCTCTGGGCGATCGCCGCCGGCGGTCCGGAGGAGCCCAGCTGCATCGAGGACTACGAGTCGGTCACGACCCTGCTGACCGAGTGGCTCTACATCGCCGCCCAGATGCCGCACGGCACCCACGCCCAGCAGAACGTCTTCCGCGCCGCCCAGCGGGCAGGGCGCTTCGCGCAGGCGCTCGGCGCGCCGGTCCGCGGCGCCGAGCGCCTGGCGGCGAAGCTGCGCGACCGCGGCCAGGGGGAGAGCGAGGGTCTCGAGCCGCTGCCGAGTGAGGCCCACTTCGACGCCGTCGTCCGCGGCGAGGCCGCCCGTCAGGCGCGTGAGCAGCCGCTGGCCGGCCCGGCCGCCTCGCGCCCGCTCTATCCCGAGCCGACCGTGGTCTCGCGCAGCGACCCCTCCGAGCACGCGCTCGAGGCCTTCGCCCAGGTCGTCCGCAACCTCGAGTGGGGCGGGGACGGCCGGCAGATCGTCTTCGCCCATACCCACCAACCGCTAGCCGACGTCCGCTGCGTCGGTGACGGCCACAATCGTTACTGGAACACCGGCTCCTGGATCTACGAGCCCGACCTCGGCTCCCGCCAGGCCTACGCCCGTTACCTGCGCTACGCCTGGCCAGGGACCGCGGTGCTGATCGACACCGACGAGCCGCAGCCGCGCCTGCTGGAGATGCTGGCCGACCTCAACCCCCTCAACGGCGGCCCCGGCCTGCCGGAGCCTCGGTGAGCGAGGCCCTCGCGATCGCGGTGATCCTGGTCCGGGCCGAAGAGGCCTGGGAGCCGGTCCTCTTCGGCGGCATGATCCCGATCATCGGCGCCCTGGCGATCCTCTACATCATCGTCCGCGCCGTCCGCGACAACCCCGAAGACGACGACAACGGCGACGAGGACTAGATACCTGATCCGCGCCCTCCCCCGCTAGCTCTTCAAGAGAAGCCGGCGTCAGCGAGGGGATCCGGGTAGGGATGAAACGTCTTGTACTTTTTCGCCGCCGCGAACCGCGGACGACCGCCGCTCGATCTCGAAAAAGTTAAGTGGAATCCCTACCCGGATCCCCTCGCCCCCGCGTTACTTGATGAAGAGCATCTCCTCGTACTTCGGCAGCGGCCACAGATCATCGGCGACGACCCGCTCGAGCTTGTCGGCGGCCTCGCGGACCGCGTCCATCGCCGCCAGCTGCTTGTCGCGGGCATGGGTCGCCAGCTCAAGCCCCTCGAGCTCTTCGGGGTAGGAGTTCGCCTGCTCCAAGGCGGCCAGTGCCTCGCCCATTTCCCCGAGCAGAGCCTTGACCTCGTCGCCCACACCCGCGGCCAAGCCCGACTCGGCGATCAGGACCGCGTAGCGCAGTGCCGCCGGCAGGATCATCGTCTTGGCGATCGAGTGCGTCGTCTCCGCCTCGATGTTGGCCCGCAGGGCGTATTGCTCGAGCCAGACCTCGTAGCGGGACTCGAGCTCGCGCTCGTTCAGCACGCTGTACTTTTCGAAGGCCGCGATCGTGTCGGGCGCGATCACCTCGGGCAGCGCGTCGGGGGTGGTGCGAAGGTTCTTCAGCCCGCGCCGCTCGGCCTCGGCGTGCCACTCCTCCGAGTAGTTGTCGCCACCGAAGCAGACGTCCTTGTTGGCCAGGTAGGACTCTTTGACGATCTCCATCACCGCCTCCGGCATCGCGCTGCCGGCGTCGAGCTTGGCCTGCAGCTTGTCGGCCAGCTCATCGATTGCCTCGGCGGCGATCGTGTTCAGGACCGTGTTCGGGAAGGCCAGCGACATGCTCGACCCCAGGGCCCTGAACTCGAATTTGTTGCCGGTGAAGGCGAACGGCGAGGTGCGGTTGCGGTCGCCGCCGTCGAGCGGCAGTTTCGGCAGCACCGTGGTGCCGAGGTCGAGGAATGAAGCCGGCGTGTTCGGATCGCCCTCACCGGTCGCGATCGCCTCGAAGACCTTTTCGAGTTCGGCCCCGAGGAAGATCGAGATGATCGCCGGCGGCGCCTCGTTGGCGCCGAGGCGGTGATCCTGGCCGATGTTGGCGACCGAGGCGCGCAGCAGGCCCTGGTGTTTGTTCACCGCCTGGATCACCGCCGTGCAGAAGAAGAGGAAGTGGATGTTGTCCTCCGGCGAGTCGCCCGGGTTGAGCAGGTTGCTGCCGGCGTCCGTTCCCATCGACCAGTTGTTGTGCTTGCCGGAGCCGTTGACGCCGGCGAACGGCTTCTCGTGCAGGAGGCAGACCAGGCCGTAGCGGCGGGCGACGCTCTCCAGCGTCTGCATCAGCAGCTGCTGGTGGTCGGAGCCGACGTTGGAGTTCTCGAACATCGGCGCGATCTCGTACTGCGCCGGCGCGACCTCGTTGTGGCGGGTCTTGACCGGGATGCCGAGCTTCTTCATCTCCAGTTCGGACTCC
>DASYJK010000039.1:0-12957 GCA_035996525.1 Solirubrobacterales bacterium | reverse complement strand
CGGCGCGGAATCGGGCTGGGTCGGGCGTCGGCATCGTCAGACGTTCGGGATCGGCTCCAGACAATATGATGCGCGCCGCGTGCGCCCTGTACTGCTCATAAGCATGGTTGTTGCCGCCGCCCTCGGCCTCTCGGCCTGCGGGTTCGGCGAAGAAGGGATCTCCGTCTCCAAGGACGACCCCAACTACAACGGCGCCGTGCTCTTCGCCACCCACTGCTCCGGCTGCCACACGCTGAGCGCCGCCGGCACCCAGGGAAGTGGCAATCGAGGCCAGCGGACGCAGGGTCCGAACCTCAACCAGCGAACCGAGGAATACGACGATGCGCTCTACGCGATCCAGAACGGCGGTTTCTCCGGGGCGATCATGCCCCAGAACATCGTCGTCGGCGAAGAAGCCGAAGCGGTCGCGCACTTCGTCGCGAAATACGCGGGCGAAGAAGCCGAATCCTCGCCCCGCCCCGGCCAGAAGCCTTAGCGCCGACGCGACATGCTTGACCTGAAGCTGATCCGCTCCGAACCTGAGCGGGTCAAGACCGCGCTCGCCCGCCGTGGCGCCGCCGAGCAGGTCGACGAGCTGCTCGCCCTCGACGCCCGCCGCCGCGAGCTGCTGCCCGCGGTCGAGAGCGCCCAGGCCGAGCGCAAGACGCTCTCCAAGCAGATCGGCGAGGCCAAGCAGGCCGGCGGCGACGCCGCCGAGCTGATGGCGACCGTGCAGGGGCTGAAGGAGACGATCGAGTCCGGCAAGGAGGAGCTGGAGCGGGTCGAGGGCGACCTCAACCGCCTCGTCGTCTCGTTGCCCAACCTGCCCGACCCCGAGGCGCCCGACGGGATGACCGAGGAGGACGCGGTCGTCCTGCGCGAGGTCGGCGAGCGCCCCGAGTTCGACTTCGAGCCGCGCGACCACCTCGACCTCGGCACCGAGCTCGGTCTGATCGACATGGAGGCCGGCGCCCGCCTCTCCGGCTCGCGCTTCGCTTACCTCAAGGGCGACCTGGTGATGCTGGAGCTGGCCCTGGTCCGGTTCGCGATCGAGCTCGCCCGCGGCGAGGGCCACGAGCCGGTGGTGCCGCCGGTGCTGGTCCGCGAAGAGGCGCTGGAGGGAACCGGCTTCCTGCCCGGCGACCGCGATCAGATCTACGAGATCCCCAAGGACGACCTCTTCCTCACCGGCACCTCCGAGGTGGCGCTGGCCAGCCTCCACGCCGACCAGATCCTCGATGCCGCCGGACTGCCGCTGCGCTACTGCGGCTTCTCGACCTGCTTCCGCCGCGAGGCCGGTGCCGCCGGCCGCGACACCCGCGGCATCTTCCGCGTCCATCAGTTCGACAAGGTCGAGATGTTCTCGTTCGTCGAGCCGTCCGAGTCGGCGGCCGAGCACGAGCGGCTGCTGGCGATCGAGGAGCGGATCCTCGGCGAGCTGGAGATCCCCTACCGGGTGGTCAGCGTCGCCGTCGGCGATCTCGGCGCCCCGGCGGCGAAGAAGTACGACTGCGAGGCCTGGATCCCCAGCCAGGAGCGCCACCGCGAGCTCACCTCCTGCTCGAACACGACCGACTACCAGGCGCGGCGCCTTGGCTGTAGGTATCGCGCCGCCGACGGCGAATCACCCCAGGCGGTGCACACGCTGAACGGTACGGCGGTGGCCGTGGGAAGAACGATGATCGCGCTGATCGAGAACAGACAGGACCGGTACGGCGGATTCACGCTACCCAAAACTTTGCATAAGTACGGCGCTCCTGAGAGAATCTCGCCGCAATGAGCGCAGAACAGACGGGCATCCCTACCCGGTATTGCTTGCCGGGCACGGAGCGGGGCTCGGCGGCGTGAACTCGAGCGTGCGCGACGCCAAGCGCGTCGTCCTCTGCGACGACCACGAGATCGTCCGCGAGGCGATCAAGTCGCGGATGGCGAACTCGCCGATCGTCGAAATCGTCGGCGAGGCCGGCAACGGCCGCGACGTGGTCGACGTCGTCAAGGAGCTCGAGCCCGACGTCCTCATCATCGACGTCGAGCTGCCCAAACGCGACGGCATCGAGGCGACCAAGGAGGTCCTCAAGGCGCGGCCGCGGACCAAGGTCATCATCTTCACCGCCCACGCCCAGCCGGACCTGCTGGCCCTGGCCCTGCGGGCCGGCGCCTCCGGCTACGTGCTGAAGTCGGCCCCGGCCGAGGACATCGCCCGCGCGGTCAAAGCGGTGACCGGCGGCGGCACCTTCCTCGGCGGCGACTTCGCCGGCGGCAAGCCCTCCGAGGTGGAGAAACTGCTCGAGCTCTCCCCGCGTGAGCGCCAGATCCTCGAGCTCCTGGCCGAGGGGCTGCGGGTGAAAGAGATCGCCGAGCGGCTGGCGCTGAGCCCGGCGACCGTCCACACCCACGTCCGCAACGCGATCGGCAAGCTCGAGGTCGACACTCGCACCGAGGCGGTGGCGCTCGCCGTGCGCTTCAACTACCTCGGTGCCGGCGGCGCGGTCCAGCAGTAGCGCCGCCGGCCCGGCTACTTCTTCTCCAGCTCCAGGGCGCAGCCGTTGATGCAGAAGCGCTGGCCGCCCTTGTCCGCCGGCCCGTCGTCGAAGACGTGCCCGAGGTGGGCATCGCAGGCCTTGCAGACGACCTCGGTCCGCTTCATGAAGAGGCTGTTGTCGGGGCGCAGCTCGACGTGCTCGAGGTTGGCCGGCTCGGTGAAGCTGGGCCAGCCGGTGCCGGAGTCGAACTTGGTGTCGGAGGAGAACAGCTCGGCGCCGCAGCCGACGCAGCGATACATGCCCGCGCTCTTCTCGTCCACGTAGGGACCGGTGAAGGCGCGCTCGGTGCCGCCCTTGCGGGTCACCTCGAACTGCTCCGGCGTCAACTGCTCGCGCCACTCCTGCTCGGACTTCTCGACCTTCGTACCCATCGTTCTCCTTTCGTCTCTTGGATCAAGGGTACGCCCACTTCCTTACGCGCCGGTGACGCGATCGCGCCTAGTCTTTGCCGGGATGAGGCGCATCGTCATCTTTGCGGCGCTGCTGGCGCTCTCGCTGCCGGCGGTCATATCCGCGGCTTCAGCGACCGCCGTCGGCCGGGTCGCGGCGACCGGTTGCTCCGTCCGGGCCGGTCTCGTCGCGCCGGCGACGGCCCAGGAGGCGGCGATGCTGTGCCTGGTCAACGGCGCCCGGCGGGCGCGCGGTCTGCCGGAGCTGGTGGCGGACGATGCCCTCGCCCGCGCCGCCGACCGCAAGTCGGCCGACATCCTCCGCTGCGACGAATTCAGCCACGAAGCCTGTGGCCGCGAGTTCACCTACTGGATCGAACGCTTCGGCTTCCACGGCTGCGCCGCCGCCGAGAACATCGCCTGGGGCGGCGGCAGCCTCGGCGGGATGCGTTCGATCTTCCGCCTCTGGATGCACTCCAGCGGGCACCGGGAGAACATCCTCGGTCCCTACGAAGAGATCGGGATCGGCCTCCGGGTCGGCAGCCTCGAAGGCAACGGCGGCGCTCACGTCTGGACCCAGGACTTCGGCGGCGACTGTTGACCGCGCCGGCCGCCTTCTACGAGCGCGACGGCGATCGCTATCTGGCGACCGAGCTGACCCGCGGGCCCTGGGATCCCGGCGCCCAGCACGCCGGACCGCCGGCGGCGCTGTTGGGGCGGGAGATCGAGCGGTTGCCGGAGGCGGCGGAGTTCCAGGTCGGCCGGGTCACCTGCGAGATCCTGCGTTCGGTCCCGATCGCGCCGATCACGGTAAGTGCCCGGGTGCTGCGCCCGGGCCGGCGGGTGCAGCTGGTCGAGGCGGAGCTGCGCGACCAAGCCGGGGAGCCGCTGATGCGCGCCACCGCCTGGCGGATCCGCACCGCCGCGGTGGAGATCCCAGCCGAGGCGATGGCCGCCAAGGAGCCACCGCCCCGGCCTGAGCAGGGCGCCGAAGCCGAGTTCTTCCCGACCGGCGAGGAGCTCGGATACCACTCGGCGATGGAGGTCCTTTTCGTCAACGGCGGCTTCGTCGAGCCCGGCCCGGCGCTGGTCTGGCTGCGAATGCGCCAGCCTCTGGTCGCCGGCGAGGAGCCGACGCCGCTGCAGCGGGTGCTGGTCACCGCCGACGTCGGCAACGGGGCCAGCGCCAGCCTCGACTACCGCCGCTACCTCTTCATCAACGTCGACCTCACCGTCCACCTGGAGCGGATGCCGGTGGGGGAGTGGGTCTGCGTCGACGCCCAGACGCTGCCCCAGCCCAACGGTGTCGGCACCGCCGAGTCGGTGCTCTCCGACCAGGACGGCCGAATCGGCCGCGCTCTGCAGACGCTCTTGATCGC
This sequence comes from Solirubrobacterales bacterium, assembly GCA_035996525.1. Taxonomy (GTDB): domain Bacteria; phylum Actinomycetota; class Thermoleophilia; order Solirubrobacterales; family 70-9; genus VAYN01. The sequence continues at coordinate 8,667 of DASYJK010000039.1, read as the reverse complement.
CCAGCGCTAGGCGGGGTTGGCAGGCGCCGCCGGCCGGTGCAGGGTGGTGAGGATCAGCAGCGCTGAGCCGACGGCGATCGCGGCGGCGAGGAGGAAGGCGCCCTCGTAATCGGTCAGCGCCGCGGCCAGCCCGGCCAGCGGCGCGCCGATCCCCACCCCGGCGTCGAAGAAGGCGGTGAAGGTCCCCATCGCCGCGCCGCGGGCCTCGGGCGAGACCCGGTTGACCGCGATCAGCATCAGCGAGGGGTTGAGCAGAGAGAAGGCCGCGCCCATCGCCATGCCGCCGACGAGCGCGACCGGGAGGCTGTGGGCGAAGGCGATCGCGACCAGGCCGACGGCCTCGCCCAGGGTCGCCCCGATCGCGACCCGGGCGGCGCCGATCCGGTCCGGCAGATCCCCGATCAGCAGCCGGGTGAGGACGATCATCGCCGCGAAGGCGCCGAAGACGAGGGCACCGTGGCCGACGCCGCGGACTTCGAGGTGGAGGACGATGAAGGTGGCGACGGCGGCGTAACCGGTCGAGGCGAGGGCGACGGCGAGCCCGGGCCGCACCGCCTCGGGAGCGATCAGGGGGTGCGGCTCGGCGTGGGTGACCGGCACGAAGGGGTCCGGTACCCACAGCGCGATCAGCGCTCCCAGCAATGGCATCGCCGCGGCGAAGATCCAGACCGCCGTGTAGCCGCTGGTCTGCAGCAGCACCTCCCCGGCCAGGGGCCCGACGCTGAGCCCGCCCCAGACGGCGAGGCCGTAGAGGCCGAGCACGCGGCCGCGGCGGGCGGGCGGCGCCAGGTCGATGATCCAGGCCGAGCCGGCGGTGTAGACGGAGCCCTCGCCGGCGCCGAGCACGAGGCGAGCGAGGATCAGGCCGGCGAGGCCGAGGCTGGGCAGGTAGAGCAGGCCGCTGAGGCAGAGCAGCAGGCCGCCGATCAGGACAGTCGGCTTGCGCCCGCGGCGGTCGGCGAGACGGCCGGCGATCGGGCGCAGCAGCAGGCCCGAGATCGCGTAGGAGCCGATCACCACCCCGACCGCGATGTCGCCGGCGCCGAGCGGACCGTGCACGTAGCGCGGCAGCACCGGCAGCACGGCGCCGACCGCGAGCAGGCCGCAGAAGGTGACCGCGAAGAGGCCGGCAAAGGCGAGCCCGGGCCGCGGCTCCCGGGCCGGTACAGCCGTTGCCTGGTCGCTCACCGCAGCAGCGCGGCGAGGTCGTCGACGACATGGTCGGGACGTGGCTCGGCGGCCTCGGCCTCGACGCGGGTGGTGGTCCCGCTCAGCACCAGGATCGTCTCCAACCCCGCGCGGCGCCCGCCCTCGATGTCGGAGGAGACGCGGTCGCCGATCATCGCCACTCGTGGCTTCCGCGGTTCCGTTTCCGCGTCATTCGTGGATTCCGAACCGCGCAAGGCCAGGGACTCCAGCGCGATCTCGAACAGGTGCCCCTCCGGCTTGCCGGCGATCTCGGCGACGCGCCCGCTGGCGGTCTCGACCGCGGCCAGGATCGCGCCGGTCCCGGGCCACTCGCCATCCGGCATCGGCATCGTCGGGTCGCGGCTGGTGCCGATCAGGGCGGCGCCGGCATCGAGCGCGCGCTTCGCGGTCAGCAGCGCCGCGAAGTCGAAGTCGCGGTGCCCGGAGACGACGACCACGCTCGCCTCGCGGCCGGCCTCGCCCTCGAGCACGGTGACGCCGGTGGCCGCGACCATCTCCTTCAGCGTCGCGCGGCTGATCACGAAGGCGCTGCCGTCCGGTCCGGCGGCCTCGCGGGCGAGGCGGGCGGCGACCATGCCGGCGGTGACGATCTGGCTCTCCTCGACCTCGACCCCCAAACCGCGCAGCCGCTCGGCATATTCGGCCGGGAACTTGGCCGGGTTGTTGGTGACGAAGACGATCCGCTTGCCCGATGCGAGCAGGGCGGCGAGCGTCTGCGGCGAGCCCGGCACCGGCTCACGGCCGATCCAGACGACCCCGTCGAGGTCGATCAGAAAGCCGTCGTAGTCGTCCGCCAGGGCCACGGGCCGCAGGTTATTGCCCGATCTCGATACGGTGCCGATTAGTGAGTATCAACGGACAGGTCGTGGTCGCCACCGACCTCACCCGTCGCTACGGCGAGGGCGATGCCGCCGTCGACGCGCTGGCCGGTGTGAGCACCGCTTTCGAGCGCGATCGCTTCACCGCGATCATGGGCCCCTCGGGCTCGGGCAAGTCGACCCTGATGCACATCCTCGCCGGCCTCGACAAGCCGACCAGCGGCAGCGTCCAGCTCGATGGGGTCGAGATCACCGGCCTCGACGACGGCGCCCTGACCAAGCTGCGCCGCGACAAGCTTGGCTTCGTCTTCCAGTTCTTCAACCTGCTGCCAGTCCTCACCGCCGAGGAGAACCTGGTGCTGCCGCTTTCGATCGCCGGCCGCAAGCCCGACCAGGCCTGGGTCGAGCAGCTGATCCAGACCGTCGGCCTGGGCGATCGCCGCACCCACCGTCCGGCCGAGCTCTCCGGCGGCCAGCAGCAGCGCGTCGCCGTCGCCCGCGCCCTGGTCTCCAAACCGGCCGTGGTCTTCGCCGACGAGCCGACCGGCAACCTCGACTCCAAGGCCAGCGCCGACGTCCTCGACCTGCTGCGCCGGGCCGTCGACGAGTTCGGTCAGACGGTGATCATGGTCACCCACGATCCCGTCGCCGCTGCCCACGCCGACCGTTTGATCACGCTCCGCGACGGCATGCTCGTGCAGGACGGCGCGCCGGGCTCCGCCGACGACGTGATCGAGCTGATGAAGCAGCTTGACTAGCCTCGCCCTCAAGAGCCTCTGGGCCCGCAAGGTCCGGGCGCTCGGGACCACCTTCGCGGTGATCATCGGCGTCGCCTTCGTCGCCGGCAGCTTCATCCTCACCGACACGATCTTCGCCGCCTTCGACGAAATCTTCAGCGAGTCGCTGAGCGGGACCAGCGTCGTCGTCACCGCCGAGAACCCGGTCGAACAGGACAACGGCGAAGTGCCGACGATCAGCGCCTCGCTGCTGCCGCGGATCGAGAAGACGCCGGGGGTGAAGCTGGCCGCCGGGGCGATCTTCACGCCCGGCGGGTTCTTCGATTCCAGCGGCGAAAAGATCGGCAACAAATTCGCTCCCAAGTTCATCTCCTCGACCCTGCCGGGAGAACTGGAGTCGCTCACCTACCTTGACGGGCACCGGCCCCGCGGCCCGACCGAAGCCTCGATCGACAAGGCGGCGGCCGACAGCGCCGGCCTCGAGCTCGGTGAAAAGATCGGGCTGATCGGCCAGGGCAAACTGCGGGAGTTCCGCCTGGTCGGCTTCACCCAGCTCGGCAGCGCCTCCTTCGGCGGCGCCAGCATCGCCCAGGTGACGCTGCCGGTGGCGCAGGCGCTGACCCACAAGCGCGGGCGCTTCGACCAGATCTCGGTCGCTGCCGACGACGGGGTCTCGCCGGTGCTGTTGAAACGGCGGATCAAGGCGGAGATGCCGGCCGGCGTGCGGGTCGAGACCGGGACCGAAAGCGCCGATCGCAGCTCCGAAGAAATCCGCGACAACCTCAGCTTCCTCCAGACCTTCCTCCTCGTCTTCGGTTTCATCGCCGTCTTCGTCGGCTCGTTTCTGATCTTCAACACCTTTTCGATCACCGTCGCCCAGCGGGTCTCGGAGTTCGGGATGCTGCGCACGCTCGGTGCCTCGCGCCGGCAGATCCTCACCAGCGTGATCGTCGAGGCGCTGGCGATCGGGCTGCTCGGGGCAGTGATCGGGATCGCCGGCGGCTTCCTGATCGCGCTGCTGCTGCAGGCGCTGCTGGAAGCGTTCGAAATCGACCTGCCGACCACCGGCCTGGTGATGGAGTCGCGCACGATCGTCGTCTCGCTTCTGGTCGGCGTCGTCGTCACCTTCGCCTCCTCGCTGATCCCGGCCCTGCGCTCGACCCGGGTGCCGCCGATCGCCGCCCTCCACGCCTTCGTGCCGACCCCGACCCGACGCCGGCGACTCGTCTTCCTCGCCTTCTCGATCCTGCTCGGCGCGCTCGGCCTGGGGATGGTCCTGATCGGCCTGCTCGGCAGCGCCAGCGCCGGCACGCGGGCCGGCCTGATGGGCGGCGGCGCGGTCGTGATCGTGATCGCCGTCTCGCTCTTCAGCCCACGCCTGGTGCCGCCACTGGCCGCGGTCGCCGGCTGGCCGCTGGAGCGCCTGCGGCGCCTGCTCGGCCGGCTCGCCCGCGAGAACGCCCAACGCAATCCCAGCCGCACCGCCGTCACCGCGGCGGCGCTGATGATCGGCCTGGCCCTGGTTGCCTTCGTGCTGGTCTTCGCCGCCGGGCTGAAGAGCTCGGTCGCCCAGGTGGTCGACGAAAACTTCGCCGGCGGCCTGGTGATCCAGAACAGCGACGGCTTCTCGCCGATCCCCAACGGGGCCGCGAAAGCCGCTCGCAAAGTCCCGGGGGTGGATCTGGTCGCGACGATCCGCTCGGCCGAGGCGAAGCTGGCCGGCAGCGGCGCCGGCGCCCGCGTCTCGGCCCCGACCCGCGACATCGAAGAGGCGGTCAAGGTCGAATGGGAAAAGGGCGGCCCTGCCGACCTGCGCAACCTCAGCGACGACCAGGCGATCCTCTCCGACTCCTTCGCCTCCGCGAACGGCCTCGAAGTCGGGGATCGGTTCCACCTGCTCAGTCAGACCCGCAAACGACCGAGCTTCGAAGTCGTCGGCGAGTTCTCCTCCAAGCTCGGGGTCTTCGGCAGCGTCCTGATCACCCAGCGGGCACTGGCGCGCGAATTCCGCCAGACCCAGGACACGACCGACTTCGTCGAGACCGCGCCGGGGGCGGATGCGGGGCGGGTTCAGGAACTGCTGACGCAGGGAGTCAAAGTCGCCTTCCCCACCGCCGAAGTCCTGAACCAGCAGGAACTGAAGGAAAGCCGGGAAAAGCAGGTCGACACCCTCGTCAACCTGATCTTCGCCCTGCTCGGCCTGGCGATCCTGATCTCCCTCTTCGGGATCGCCAACACGCTGGCGCTCTCGATCCATGAACGCAGGCGCGAGCTGGGGATGCTGCGGGCGATCGGGATGTCGCGAAGCCAGGTGAGGACGATGATCCGCTACGAGGCGGTGATCACGGCGCTGATCGGCGCCATCCTCGGGATGGTGCTCGGGATCGTTTTCGCCGCCCTGATCGCACAGCCCTTGAAGGACGAAGGCTTCACGCTCTCCTACCCGGTCGGCTCGCTGATCGTGCTGTTGATCGTGGCGGCGCTTCTGGGCGTTGTGGCCGCGATAGCCCCGGCCCGCCGCGCCTCGAGGCTCGACGTGCTCGAGTCCCTCCAGTACGAGTAGAGCCGCCGCCCGGGTCAGCCCGCGGCGCGGGCGAGGCCCATGCGCAGGGCGCCGGCGGCCTCGAGCATGGCACCGCGCGAGGTGCGGCTGATCGCGGTCAGGTTGGCGAAGTTGTGGATCAGGCCGCGGTGGCGGCGCAGGGCGACCTGGACGCCCGCCTCGCGCATCCGCAGCGCATAGGCCTCGCCCTCGTCGCGCAGCGGGTCGAAGCCGGCGGTGGCGACGTAGGCGGGCGGCAGGCCGCGCAGGTCCGGCGCCAGCAGGATCGAGACCCGCGGGTCGGTGGGGTCGCTGCCGGGCGGGAGGTAGTGGCTCTCGAAGGCGTCCATGTCGGCTTTGGTCAGGAGGAAGCCCTCGGAGAAGAGCTTGCGCGAGGGCAGGTCACCGGCCGAGTCGGTCGGTGGGTAGATCAGCAGCTGCATCGCCGGCATCGCGCCGCCGCCGGCACGGGCCAGCAGGCTGACCACGGCGGAGAGGTTGCCACCGGCGCTGTCGCCGCCGACCGCGATCCGGGCTGGGTCGATGCCAAGCGCGCCGGCGTTGGCGACGGCCCAGGCGAAGGCGGCCCAGGCGTCTTCGACCGCGGCCGGGAAGGGGTGTTCGGGTGAGAGCCGGTAGTCGACCGCGAGCACCGCGGTGCCGGCGGCGGCAGCGAAGAAGCGGCAGACGCCGTCGTGGGTGTCGAGGTCGCCGATCACCCAGCCGCCGCCGTGGAAGTAGAGCAGCAGGGGCGCGGGCGCGCCGGCGGGGAGGTTGCCGGGTGTGTAGAAGCGCCCCGGGATCGGGCCGCCGGGGCCGGGGATCTCGATCGCCTTCACCGTCGCCATCGGGATCGGTGGGCGACTCTCGGTCGTCTCCGCCTCGCGCCGGGCCGAGGCGCGCGCCGCCTCGATGCTCATGCCGGCGAGGAACGAGTTGGTCTCGCTCAGCTCGGCAAGCCGGATCAGCGCGTGGATGTCACTGGCCAGCGTCTGCCCGTCGATCGTCGGGGGCGTCCCGAACAGCCGCCGCTGCACCCGTGGCGAGAGCGCCAGCGCCCGCTTGATGATGCGGTGCTCGGCGGGCGGTGGGAGGCGGGGAAGGGCGGGCATCGTCGGCTCTGAGGCTATAAGAGCGGAACGTCACACACTCCCCGCATCCTTCGGGATACGGTGGTCTAGCGTTATGGAGGCGACGGTCACAGAGGCGGTTCCAGCGACGACCCCGGCGGCGATTAAGGGTCTGCCGCCCGGACCACGGATGCCGCGGGCCCTGCAGACCGCGATCTGGTCGCGGCAGGCGCAGTGGATGCTGGAGCAGAGCCGGGCCCGCTTCGGCGACATGTTCACGATCAGGATCGCCCACGAAGGGACCTGGGTGATGGTCTCCGACCCGGAGCTGGTCAAGCAGGTGTTCACCGGCGACCCGCGCGTCTTCCACGCCGGCGAGGGCAACGCGATCCTGCGCCCGATCCTCGGCGACAACTCGGTCCTGGTGCTCGACGAGAAGCCGCACATCAGCCAGCGTCGGCTGCTGCTGCCGCCCTTCCACGGCGAGCGCATGCAGGGCTACGGCGAGACGATGGCGGCGATCGCCGCCCGCGAGATCGAGAGCTGGCCGACCGGCACCCCCTACAAGCTGCGGCCGCGGATGCAGGCGATCACGCTTGAGATCATCCTCGAGACCGTCTTCGGCGTTCACGACAAGGCGCGGATGGACCCGCTGCGGGCGGCCCTGCGCGACTTCCTCGACCTCACCACCGATCCGCGCTTCCTGCTGCCGGTGGTCCTGATCGGCCCCGAGCGGATCCGCCGCATCTCCGCCTTCCGCCGCCGCGTCGAGCGGGTCGACGAGCTGATCCACGCCGAGATCGCCGAGCGCCGCCGGGCCGAGGACCTGGCCGAGCGCGAGGACATCCTCTCGATGCTGGTCGCCGCCCGCCACGAGGACGGCAGGCCGATGAGCGAGGCCGAGATCCGCGACGAGCTCCTGACCCTCCTGGTCGCCGGCCACGAGACCACCGCCACCGCGCTCTCCTGGGCGATGGAGCGCCTCGCCCGTCATCCCGAGAAGCTCGAGCGCCTGCGCGCCGAGGCCCTGGCCGGCCGGGAGGAGACCTACCTGACGGCGACGATCCAGGAGACGCTGCGGCTGCGCCCGGTGATCGTGCTGGTGATCCGCAAGCTGACCGAGCCGGTCGAGATCGGCGGCTACGAGATCCCCGCCGGCGCCTCGATCACCCCCTCGATCCACCTGGTCCACCGCAACCCGGCGATCTACCCCGAACCGGATCGCTTCCTCCCCGAGCGCTTTCTCGAGACTCCACCCGGCACCTACACCTGGATCCCCTTCGGCGGCGGCGTCCGCCGCTGCCTCGGCGCCGCCTTCGCCCAGTTCGAGATGGCGGTCGTCCTCAAGGAGCTGGTCAAGCGCCACCAGGTCCGTCCCGCCGACCCCGCCTCCGAGCGCCCCTTCCGCCGCGCCATCACCGAGACGCCCCGGCACGACGCCGAGGTCATCCTCGGCTGACGCCGTATAACCGGCGCTGGGAAGCACCCGCGGCAACGCGCCGTGTCTTACGACCTCAGCCGCAGCCGGTGTTGTTGCCGCAGCTGCTGCACGTGTAACACGAGCCGGTTCGCTGCATCATGCCGCCGCACTGCTCGCAGGCCGGGCCGAGATCGAGGCCCTGCATCTTCGCCGGGACGACCGGGGGGGTTTCGGTCATCGCCGCGGCCGCGGGGACGGAGCCGCCGTTGCCGTTGCCTGGGCTCGCGTGGCCGTTGCCGCCGTTGGCCGGGCCGGCGGTGTCGGTCGGGATCCCGAGGCCGAGCTGGGAGACCTCCGCATCCTTCTTCGCCCGCACCTCCTGGGTCATGATCCCGAGGTCCTCCAGCGTTTCGGTGTCCTCGATGAAGCGGCTCGCCAGCCAGCGCATGATGTAGTCGGGCAGCGATTTGGCGAAGGGGATCTCCGGGTTGCCGGTGATGCCCTCTGGCTCGAAGCGCATGTAGCTGAACTTGCGCACGAAGACCTCGAGCGGGACGCCGTACTGGAGCCCGAGCGAGATTGCCGTCGCGAAGGCGTTCATCAGCCCCCGCATCGTCGAGCCCTCCTTGCCGATGTCGGTGAGGAAGATCTCGCCGACGCTGCCGTCGTCGTACTTGCCGGCGGTGATGTAGCCCTCGTGGCCGGCGATCGAGAACTTGTGGGTCCGCGACTCACGCTCGCGCGGCATCTTCTTGCGCTCCGGCTTCGCCATCACGACCTCGACCTCCGCCTCGACGCCCTTTTCGTCCTGGGCGTCGGTGCGCAGCGCCTGCGCCGTCTTCGAGCCGTCGCGGTAGATCGCCAGCGCCTT
>DASYJK010000038.1:0-7939 GCA_035996525.1 Solirubrobacterales bacterium | reverse complement strand
CGCCTTGTGGGCGCCGAGCGCGGCGGCGACCTTGCCGGCCGCCTCGTCGGCGTTGACGTTGTAGGACTGGCCGTCGCGGTCGGAGGCGGAGGAGGCGATCACCGGGATGTAGTCGGCGGCGATGTGGTTGAGGACGTCGACTTCGACCCGCTCGACCGAGCCGACGAAGCCGACCTGGTCTGCGTTGGCGGCCGGGGCGACCTCGAACAAGGTGCCATCCTCGCCGGCGAGTCCGACCGCGGGCTGGCCGGCCCGGTTGAGCCGCTGCACGATTTCCGAGTTGAGCTTGCCGACCAGGACCATCTTCGCCACCTCGACCGTCTCCGCGTCGGAGACGCGCAGGCCCTCGTGGAACTTGACCTCGAGGCCGAGCTTGTCCATGTAGCGGGTGATCTCGGGGCCGCCGCCGTGGACGATCACCGGGTTGAGGCCGACGTACTTGAGCAGGACGACGTCGGCCGCGAAGGCCTCGCGCAGGCTCTCCTCCAGCATCGCGGCGCCGCCGTACTTGATCACCACGGTGCGGCCGTGGAACTCGCGGATATAGGGCAACGCCTCGAGCAGCGTCTCGACGCTGACCCCGGCCGCCCGCGACTGCGGTGCCTGCTCGGTCATGCCGCGCTCCTCTCGCTCGATGGGTTGTCGTTGCCGACGATCAAGTCGTGTACTCCGCGTTGATCCGGACGTACTCGTAGCCGAGATCGGAGAACCAGACGTGGGCGCTGTACTGACCCCGGCCCAGCCGCAGGCCGATCTCCGCCTCGGCGGTCTCGGCGGCGAGCTCGGCGGCGTCGATCGCGTCCTCGCCGAGCTCGTCCAGGTCCTCGCCGACCAGGGCGGCGCCGGCGGCCTGGGCGATCCGACCCCAGTTGGGGTCGCGGCCGAACAGCGCGGTCTTGACCAGCGGCGAGTTGGCGATGGCGCGGGCGACGCGCTCGGCCTCGGCCGCGGTCGCGGCCTCGTTGACCTCGATCCGGCCGACCCGGACCGCGCCCTCGCCGTCGCGGACGATCTCGATCGCCAGCTGCTTGAGCACGGCCTCCAACAGGCCCTCCGGCAGCGGCTTGCCGGCGGCGCCGGTGGCCTGCAACAGGACCATGTCGTTGGTGCTCATCTGGCCGTCGACGGTGATCCGGTTGAAGGAGGCGTCGGTGGCGGCCCGCAGCGCCGCCGCGGGGTCGGCGACGACGGCGTCGGTCTGGACGAAGCAGAGCATCGTCGCCATCTTCGGCTCGATCATCCCCGCCCCCTTGGCCTGGGCGGAAAGGGTGACGCCGTCGACCGTCAGGGTGCAGCGCTTGGGCCAGCGGTCGGTGGTGGTGATCGCGTCGGAGAAGGCCCCGCCGCCATCGGCGGAGAGGTTCGCGGCGGCCTCGTCGATTCCCGGCAGCACCGCCTCGATCGGCAGCGGCACGCCGATCGTGCCGGTCTCGGCGACGGCGACGCTGGCCGTGTCCAGGCCCAGCGCTGTCGCCGCCCGCTCGCACATCCCCAGCGCGTCGGCATAGCCCTGGGCGCCGGTCTCGGCGTTGGCGTTGCCGGAGTTGACGACGGCGGCACGGACCTTCGCGGCCGCGGTCACCTCGCGGCAGACCCGGATCGGCGCCGCGGCCGAGGCGTTGCGGGTCAGGACCATGGCCGAGCTGACCGTCTCGGTGTCGCAGACGATCAGGCCGAGGTCGGTCTTGCCGCCACCCTTGAGGCCGCAGTGGGCGCCGCCGGCGCGGAATCCGGGGGCGAGCTGGGCCGGGTCGAGCTCCTCCACCCCGTTTGGGGCATCGACCCAACGTGACCTGAAGAAGGGCTCGCTCCCCTGGGCGCCCGGCGTCGGCTCGGTCTGGCTCACGTCAGCCCCTCCGTCTCGGGCAGCCCGAGCATCAGGTTGAGGTTCTGGATCCCCTGGCCGGAGGCGCCCTTCCAGAGGTTGTCGATCGCCGAGAAGGCCAGCACCCGGCCGCGCTCCTCCACGGTCACGTAGATGTGGCACTCGTTGCTGTCGCGCAGGTCGCGCAGCCCCGGCGGACTGTCGACGACGCGGACGAAGGGCTCGTCGGCGTAGCGCTCGCGGTAGAGCGTCCGCACCTGCTCCTTGCTCACCGGCTCGGTCGTCTGCGCGTAACAGCTGGCCAGCTCACCCTGGTCGAGCGGCAGCAGGTGCGGGACGAAGACGACCGAGGCGGGGCTGCCGAGCGCCGCCAGCTCCTGCTCGATCTCCGGCCGGTGGCGGTGGCCCTCGGTCTTGTAGGCGTAGGCGTTCTCGTCCATCGAGGCATAGTGCATCGCGTCGCCGCCGCCACGGCCTGCGCCGGAGACGCCCTGCATCGCGTTGACGACGACGTCGGCGAGCAGACCCTGTTCGGCCAGCGGCGCCAGCCCGAGCACGCTCGCGGTCGGGTAGCAGCCGGGCGTCGCCACCAGCTTCGCCTCGCGCAGCTGCTCCCGGTACATCTCGGTCAGCCCGTATACGCCTTGGCCGAACAGGTCGGGGGCGCCGTGCTCGCCGTACCAGCGCTCGTAGGTGTCCATCTCGCGCAGCCGGAAGTCGGCCGAGAGGTCGACGACGAGGATGCCCTGGGCGCGCAGCGCGGCCACGGTCGGGGCGGCGGCGCCGTGCGGGTAGGCGACGATCGCGGCGTCGATCCCCTCGACCCGGTCGAGGTCGAGCTCGGTCAGCTGCAGCGGCACCCGGTAGCGCGGGTAGAGGCTGTCGAGCCGTTTGCCGGCGTCGCTGCGCGAGGTCACCGCGACCAGTCGCAGCCGCGGGTGGCGCCAGACGATCTGCGCCGCCAGGGCGCCGGTGAAGCCGGAGGCGCCGGCGACCAGCACCCCCGCCGCGGGCTCGCCGTTCAGTGGTTGTGCGCCGAGCTCATTCACGCAGGCTGCCCTCGATCCGCTCCAGCTCTGTCTTGATCTGCTCCCGCAGCACCGTGACCTCCTCGTCGGTGAGAGTGCGGTCGGTGGCCCGGAACTCGAGCGCCAGCGCCAGGCTCTTGCGGCCGGCGCCGAGCTGCTCGCCTTCGAAGAGGTCGAAGACCCGGGCCGAGCGCAGCAGCTCGCCGCCGCCCGCGAGGATCGCCACGCGCACGGCGACCGCGCTGACCTCGACCGGGACGACCACGGCGAGGTCCTGGTGGGCGGCCGGGAAGGTGGTGACGTCCTCGTAGATCTCCTCGCCGGTGGCGGCGGCGCCGAGCAGCGCCGCGGTGGAGATTTCGAACCCGGCGGCGACGTCGAGATCCCACTCGCGGGCGACCAGCGGGTGGATCTCACCGATCCAGCCGCTGGCGACACCGCCGATCTCAACCGCGGCCGCGCGCCCCGGGTGCAGGAACGGCTCGCTCGCCTCGGTGAACCCGAGCTCGATGCCGAGCTGGCCGGCGAGCGCCTCCAGCACGCCCTTGAGCGCGAAGAAGTCGGCCGCATCGCCGCCGCCGCGCCAGGACTTCTCGACCAGCGGCCCGACCGCGAGCGCGCCGAGCCGATGCGGCTCCGTGAACGGCGCGCCTTGGTCGCCCACAAACATCCCCGCAAGCGGGTCAATGGGCCGATTTCCCTCGTCATTCGTGGGATTTAGGCCCGTCGGCGTGGTGTTCAGGTAAACCTGGCCGGACTCGAAGAGGGCGACCGCATCGGCGTCGCGGGCGAGGTTGCGGGAGGCGACGTCGAGCAGCGAGCCGAGCAGGGTCGTCCGCATCGCCGACTGGTCCTCGGAGAGTGGGTTGGCGAGCAGCACCGCATCGCCGCGCGGGTCATCGGCGGGAATCCGCAGCCGGCCGACCTCGCCGGGGTCGGTGAAGCTCCAGCCGACGATCTGGTCGAAGCCGAGGTCGCGCAGGGAGTCCTCGGCCCGGCGCCGCAGCTGCTGGGCGCGGCTGAAGCCGCCGACCTTCTCCGCCACCGCCGGCAGTGTCGTCGGCAGGTGCTCGTCGAAGCCGTGGACCCGGCCGACCTCCTCGATCAGGTCGACCTCACGGGTGACGTCGTAGTGGCGCTCGGGCGGGACCGTGACCTCGAGGTCGTCGCCGTCGTGCTCGACGCCGAAGCCGAGCCGCTCCAAGTAGGAGACCTGGTCGTCTTGCTCTATCCGCATTCCCAGCAGGCCCTCGACCCGCGCCGCGCGCAACCTGATCCGCGGCGGCGTCGGGATCTCAGCGGCGACGTCGATCGTCCCCGGGACCAGCTTCGCCCCGCAGAGCTCGACCAGCAAGCGTGAGGCGACCCGCTGCGCCCGCAGGCAGAGCTCCGGGTGCAGCTGCTTCTCGAACCGCGAGGAGGCCTCCGAGCGCAGCCCCAGCTGGCGCGAGGTGCGGAGAATGTTGGTGCCGTTCCAGTTGGCGACCTCGAGCAGGACCCGCGTCGTCTGCTCGGAGACCTCGGAGACCTGGCCGCCCATGATCCCGGCGATCCCGGTCGGGCCGTTCTGGTCGCAGACCAGCACCGTCTCGGCGTCGAGCGTGCGCTCGACATCGTCGAGGGTCGTCATCTTCTCGCCCTCGGAGGCGGCCCGCACGGTCAGCGCCCCGCCCGGGACCTCGTCGAGGTCGAAAGCGTGCAGCGGCTGCGCGGTCAGCAGCATCACGTAGTTGGTGATGTCGACGACGTTGTTGATCGGCCGCTGCCCGGCGGCGACCAGGCGCGCCTGCAGCCAGAGCGGCGAGGGCCCGATCGTGACCTCGGTGAAGACGCGGGCGGTGAAGCGCGGGCAGAGCTCGGGCATCTCGACCGCAACTGAAGCGAAGTCGCTTACATCTCCCCCGCCCGCGGCCTCCGCATCCTCGGCCCACGGATCAGCCGCCAGCGGCGCTGCCGAGATCGCGTGGACCTCACGGGCGACGCCCCAGACACCGAAGCAGTCCGAGCGGTTCGGCGTCACCTCCAGCTCCAGCACCGGCTCGGCCAGCGGCAGCATCTCGGCCAGCGGCGTCCCCGGCGCCGGCTCGTCCTCGAGCACGAGGATCCCGTCGGCGTCGCCGCCGACCTCGAGCTCGGAGACCGAGAGGATCATCCCTTCCGAGGCGACCCCCCGCAGCTTCGCCTTGCGCAGCTTCTCACCGCCCGGCATCCGCGCCCCGGGCTGGGCGACCGCGACGGTCTGGCCGGCGGCGACGTTGGGCGCCCCGCAGACAATCGTGTGCTCGCCGTCGCCGGTGTCGACCCGGCAGACCCGCAGCCGGTCGGCGTTGGGGTGCTGTTCGGCGCTCAGCACTTTGCCGACGACGAAGCCCTCGGGCGAGGGGGGCCCGACGGTGCCGATCCGCTCGACCTCGGTCCCGGTCATCACCAGCCGCTCGGCGATCTCGCCGACCTCGACCCCGGGGTCGCAGTACTCGCGCAGCCATGAGTACGGGATTTTCATCAGTTGGCCCTCATCCGAACTGCTCCAGCATCCGCACGTCGTTGTCGAAGAAGCGCCGCAGGTCCGGCACCGCGTGGCGCAGCATCGCCACCCGCTCGACCCCGAGGCCGAAGGCGAAGCCCTGGACCCGCTCGGGGTCGTAGCCGTTGCCCTCGACGAAGCCGAGCACGTTGGGGTCGACCATGCCGGCGCCAAGGATCTCGATCCAGCCCTGGCCCTTGCAGAGGTTGCAGCGCTCGCCGGAGGACAGCGAGCCGCTGCCGCCGCACTGGAAGCAGGAGACGTCGACCTCGACGCTGGGCTCGGTGAAGGGGAAGAAATGCGGACGCAGCCGCACCTCGCGCTCGCCACCGAAGATCGCCCGGCAGAGCGCCAGCAGCGTCCCCTTGAGGTCGGCCAGGGTCAGCCCCTCGGCGATCGCCAGACCCTCGATCTGGTGGAACATCGGGCTGTGGGTGGCGTCGGAGTCGCGCCGGTAGACCTTGCCGGGGACGATGATGAAGATCGGCGGCGCCTGCGCCTCCATCGAGCGCACCTGCACCGGCGAGGTGTGGGTGCGCAGCAGCACGTCGGGGTGCGACCGCACGTAGAAGGTGTCCTGGAGCATCCGTGCCGGGTGCCCGGGCGGGTGATTCAGCGCGGTGAAGTTGTAGTAGTCGTGCTCGATCTCCGGCCCCTCCATCACCCGGTAGCCGAGCCCGACCATCGTGTCCTCTATCAGGCGGGTGGTGCGGGCGATCAGGTGGGCGTGGCCGACGGGCCGCGGCGGCGCCCCAGGCAGGGTTACGTCGACCCGGTCGGCGACCAGCCGCTGCTCCAGCTCGCCGGCGTCGAGCCGCTCGGCGCTCGCCTCCAGCAGCGCCTCCAGCTCCTTGCGGGCCTTGTTGGCGGTGCCCCCGACCTGGCCCCGTTCCTCCGGCGGCAGATCGGCGATCCCGCGCAGGATCGTCGTCAGCTCGGCTTTGCGGCCGAGGTAGCGGACCCGCAGCTCCTCCAGGGCCGCGCTCGAGTCGGCGGCGCCGATCGCGTTCGCGGCCTCGCCCCTGATCTCCTCGATCCGCTCAAGCATCGGGCTCTGCCTCCATCGCGGCCGACGATATCCGCTGAGCGGCGATCGCCGCCGCCGCGGCGACGTTGAGCGACTCGGCGCCGCTGGAGCGCAGCGGGATCGTCGCCGTCACCTCGCACTGGGCGAGCACGTCCGCCGGCAGGCCCTCCCGCTCGGCGCCGAGGCAGAGCGTCGCGACTCCCTCCAGCGCCTCCAGCCCGGCGCCACCGTGGGCGACCAGCGCCGCCCGCGGCGCCGGCGTCTCCCCCAGCCCGGCCCGCGAGGGCGGCTGCGCGAAGACCGAGCCCATGCTCGCCCGCACCGCCTTCGGCGAGAACGGGTCGGCACAGCCGGGGCCGAGCGCGACCGGGCCATCGAGCAGCGCGTGGGTGGTGCGGACGATGGTGCCGACGTTGCCGGGATCGCTCACACCATGCAGATAGACGCAGGGCGCCGCCGGCGCCGCCGACCAGCGCAGCGGCCAGACCGCGATCGCCCGGGTCCCGGAGCCGAGTGAGGACACCGACGCCAGCAGCTCCGGCTCGACCTCCTCGCCACCCCACTCGGGCGGCAGCTCGGAACCGGCGGCGGTCAGCAGGAAGCGCGGCTCGGCGCCGGCGGCCAGCCCGGCCTCGACCAGGTCCTCGCCCTCGGTCGCGAACAGCCCCTCGCGCTCGCGATGCTTGCGCTCGCGCAGCTTGCGGACCAGTTTCAGCTTCTCGTTTTGGGGGCTGGCGATCATCGGTTCGGTTCGACTCTGACTCTTCGGGTCGGCGGTTTCTTCTCCTGGAACAAAAAAAGCGGGCCGTTTTCACGGCCCGCCCGGGAGATTGGAGTGTCGATGAGACCGCTAGGCGGCCGCACCCTCCCGGGCTAGCTCCACAAATCGGCGGAAGGCATCGCGATCGCTGACGGCGATCTCGGCGAGCATCTTGCGGTTGACCTCGACCTCGGCTTTACCGAGACCGTGGATCAGTTCGGAGTAGCTCATACCCTCCAGGCGCGCGGCGGCGTTGATGCGGGTGATCCAGAGACGGCGGAAGGTCCGCTTCTTGTTGCGCCGGTCGCGGTAGGCGTACATGCCCGACCGCTGCACCTGCTCTTTGGCGAAGCGGTAGGAAGAATGCTTGCGGCCGAAGTAGCCCTTCGCTTCCTTGAGGACCTTGCGGCGCTTCTTGCGCGCGTGGACGGAGCGCTTGACGCGGGCCATCTACTTCTTGCCTCCGCTGAGCAGCGCCCGCACGGTCGGGGCGTCGTTCTTGGAGATCTCCACCGGCCGCGCCATTTTCCGCTTCCGCTTCGGCGACTTTTTCTCCAGGATGTGGCTGGAGTAGGCGCGACGGCCCCGGAGCTTGCCGGTACCGGTCTTGCGGAAGCGCTTGGAGGCGCCGGAATGGCTTTTCATCTTCGGCATCGGGCTCGGTATTGAAGCAGAACGCGACGCCTGACCGGGGTTGCGGCCTCCGCCGTGGGTACGCTGGCGCCGCGATGCGCATTGTCTACGTGGTCGGAACCCGGCCCAACTTCGTCAAGAC
>DASYJK010000037.1:0-2224 GCA_035996525.1 Solirubrobacterales bacterium | reverse complement strand
GCCGAGTAACCATGCGGGTCCTGGGCATCGCCGGCAGCCTGCGCCGGGACTCGCTCAACAGCGCCCTGCTGCGGGCGGCCGCCGAGCGGCTGCCCGCGGGGGCGGAGCTGGTCGAGTTCCAGCACCTGCGGGAGATCCCGCTCTATGACGAGGACCTCGAACTGGAGGGCACCCCGGAGGCGGTGCGGGAGCTGCGCGAGGCGATGCGCGAGGCCGACGCGGTCCTGATCGCGACGCCCGAGTACAACCACTCGATCCCAGGGGTGCTGAAGAACGCGCTCGACTGGGCCTCGCGCCCGGCCGGCCAGAGTGCCCTCAGCGGCACGCCGGCGGCGGCGATCGGCGCCTCGACCGGGATGTTCGGCGCGGTCTGGGCCCAGGCCGAGACCCGCAAGGTCCTCGGCGCCCTCGGCGGCCGCGTGATCGAGACCGAGCTGCCGGTGGCCCGCGCCGACAAGCAGCTCGTCGACGGTCACCTGGAGCTGGAGCCGCAGCAGTCCGAGCGGCTGGAGGAGATCCTCGCCGAGCTGCTCGCCTCCGCCGAGGAGGCCGAGGAACTCGCCCGGGAGCCGATCGCGGCCTGACGCTCACCCACGAGCGATGCGTTTTCCGGCTGTGGGACGGACAATGCATCGCTCGTCAGATCCACAGCGCTACCCTGCTTGCATGGTTGAAGACCTGCGCAGGGGGGCGGAGCGGATGGGCGACCGGGCGAGCGCCGCCCGCGACGCGATGGGCGAGCGCGCCGCCGACGCGATCGCGCTGGTCAAGCCGAAGCTGCGCGGCGTCTCCCACGAATGGGCCTTCTTCCTCTCGCTCGGCTTCGGCGTCGCCCTGATCCTCTTCGCGAAGACGCCGAAGGCGACCCTGGCGGTGGCGATCTACGCGGTCAGCCTCTCGGCCCTGTTCGGGACCAGCGCCCTCTACCACCGGGTCAACTGGACCCGGCCCCAGGTGCGGCAGTGGATGCGGCGCCTGGATCACTCGATGATCTTCTTCCTCATCGCCGGCACCTACACGCCGTTCGCGCTGCTGGTCCTGCACGGGGCCCTGGCCAATGCGATCCTGATCGTCGTCTGGATCGGCGCCATCGCCGGCGCCATCGTCGAGATGATCTGGATCGACCACCCGAAATGGGTGGCGGCGATCATCTACCTCTCACTCGGCTGGGTCGCCGTCGCCGCCTTCCCCGAGCTCTGGTCGCAGATGGGCGTCGCCGGCACGTTGCTGGTGGCCGCCGGCGGTCTCCTCTATACGGCGGGCGCGGTCGTCTACGCGACCCAGCGCCCGAACCCGAACCCGGCGATCTTCGGCTACCACGAGGTCTTCCACCTGCTCGTCATCGCCGCCGCCGTCGCCCACTTCTCGGCGATCGCCTTCTTCGCCCTGCCCCACGCCTGAGAAGGCGAGCTCGGGTCCTCTCTAAACTTTGTTTCAGGGTCCGAACTCCCTCTGGCGGAGATTTTCCGGGAGTTTGGAGGGTCCGCGCGGCGCTGATCCCCTCCCCAGGCGCAAGTTCTTCTAGCTTGGCCCGGGCGCGGACTTGATTTGCGCGATATGCGGGTAACTGCGTTCCCGGTTCCGTCTGATGGAAGCGGGAGCATCACTAGCCCACAAAGATCAAATAAGAGGGCGGAAAAAGATGGCGAAAACTGCAGAGAAATTTGGCACTGACTCTCTTCAGGGACTTGCCATCGAACGCAGGTTTTCCACGGCCGGCGTGCATCCGTTCGACGAGGTCGAGTGGGAGATCCGCGATGCGGTGATCGGCAACCCCGAGAGCCCGGCCTTCGAGCAGCGCGGGGTCGAGTTCCCCAAGAGCTGGTCCCAGAACGCGACCAACATCGTCGCCCAGAAGTACTTCCGCGGCCAGCTCGGCAGCCCCGAGCGCGAGAGCTCGGTCAAACAGATGATCGGCCGCGTCGCCGGCACGATCTCCAACTGGGGCCGCGAGGGCGGCTACTTCGCCTCCGCCGACGACGCCGACGCCTTCGAGATGGAGCTGACCTCGATCCTGCTCAACCAGAAGGCGGCCTTCAATTCGCCGGTCTGGTTCAACGTCGGCTTCGAGGAGACCCCGCAGTGCTCGGCCTGCTTCATCCTCAGCGTCGAGGACACGATGGAGAGCATCCTCGCCTGGAACACGAAAGAGGGCAACATCTTCCGCGGCGGCTCCGGCTCCGGCATCAACCTCTCCAACATCCGCGGCTCGATGGAGCCGCTG
>DASYJK010000036.1:0-4024 GCA_035996525.1 Solirubrobacterales bacterium | reverse complement strand
GGTGATTTTCACGTAGCCGCCGATCGGGATCGATTTGATCCCGTACTCGGTTTCGCCGCGCTTGAACGACCAGATCGTCGGCCCGAAGAAGAGGAAGAAGCGCTCGACCCGCATCCCCGTCGCCTTGGCGGCGAAGAAGTGACCGGCCTCGTGCAGGACGATCAGCAGCGAGAAGCCGAGGAAGACCAGGAGCCAGCTCATGCTGGCATCAACCCGCGAACCTGGTCTTCGCTGCGGCGACGGGCCTCGGCGTCGGTGGCGAAGAGGTCATCGAAGTGGGTTACGGGTCGGGCGGGCATCTCCTCCAGTACGCGCTCGATCACCGCGGGGATGCCCGTGAACGGGATCTGGCCGTCGAGGAAGGCGGCGACCGCGATCTCGTCGGCGGCGTTGAGCACGCAGGGCGCCGTCCCCCCCGCCGCGCCGGCCTCCAGCGCCAGGCGCAGGCAGGCGAACGTCTCGAGGTCGGGCTCCTCGAAGGTGAGGGAGCCGGTGGCGGCGAGATCGAGCTGGGGCAGGTCGACATCCGCCCGCTCGGGAAAGTGCAGCGCATAGGAGATCGGCACCCGCATGTCGGGATAGCCGAGGTGGGCCAGCGAGGAGCCGTCGTTGAGGTGGATCAGCGAGTGGACCAGCGACTGCGGGTGGACGACGACGGCGATCCGCTCGTAGGGCACGGCGAAGAGATGGTGCGCCTCGATCGCCTCGAAGCCCTTGTTCATCAGCGTCGCCGAGTCGATCGTGATCCGCCCGCCCATCTTCCAGGTCGGGTGGTCGAGCGCGTCCTCGACACTGATCCCGGAGAGGTCGTCGCGGCCGCGGAAGGGGCCGCCGGAGGCGGTCAGGACCAGCTTCTCCACCGTGCCGGGCGCCTCGCCGCCGATCAGCTGGTGCAGGGCCGAGTGCTCGGAGTCGACCGGCAGCAGCCGGGCGCCGGTCGCCTCGGCCAGGGCCATCACCAGCTCGCCGCCCAGGACCAGGCTCTCCTTGTTGGCGAGGGCGACGTCGATGCCCTCGGTCAGGGCGACCACGGTCGAGCCCAGTCCGGCGGCGCCGACGATGCCGTTGAGGACGAGGTCGGCGCCGGAGTGCGCGATCAGCTCGACGACACCCTCGTCACCGGCCAGCACCCGCCCGCTCCAGCTCTCCCCCGCCCGCGCGGCGGCGGCAGGGTCAGCCAGGGCGATCGTCGGCACCCCGTGCTCGCGCGCCTGCTCGACCGCCAGCTCCCAGCCTCTACCGGCGGCGAGGCCGACGACCTGGAGCTCGGCCGAGCGCGCGATCACCGCCAGCGCCTGCGTCCCGATCGACCCCGTCGAACCAAGTATCAAGACCTTCTTCATGCGTTCCCAGAGGATAGGGAGGGCGCGCGTCTGCTCCCGTACGTCTCCAGCACGTACAACTGCAGACGCGCCTCAGTAGACAAGCGCGACCGAGAGGTAGTAGCCGACGACGATCGTGAAAAAGACGGCGTCGAGGCGGTCGAGGATGCCGCCGTGGGGGCCGAAGAGGGTGCCGGTGTCCTTGGTCCCGAGGTCGCGCTTCAGCATCGACTCGAAGAGGTCGCCGATCGGGGCGACCGCGGCCACCGCGGCGCCGATGATCAGCGCGTCCACCCCCGAGAGCCAGTCCTGGTAGAGCCCGGCGAACCAGAAGCCCATGGTCCCGATCAGGAAGCCGCCGACCAGTCCCTCGATCGTCTTGTTGGGGCTGATCCTGGGGGCGATCTTGTGACTGCCGAACATACGGCCGGTGGCGTAAGCGGCGGTGTCGGCGACGAAAGTGCCGACGAGGACGTCGACCAGGAGGCCGGCTCCATGTGCTGGCAGGTCGCGCAAGAGCACGGCATGGACCAGCGGGATCCCGATCCAGAAGATCCCCAACAGGGTGACCCCGAGCGAGACCGTCACCCCTTCGCGGCGCTGGTCCCTGGCAGCGAAGAAGAACAGCAGCGGGAACGAGGCGGCGAGGATCAGGAGGACGTTGAAGGCGGTGCCGAAGTGGGCCGCGACGATCAGCGCGGCGACGGCGAGATAGGCGGGGATCGCCAGCGGCCGCGCCTCGGCGGTCATCTCCACGTACTCGCGCAGGCAGACGACCCCGATCGCGATCATCGCCACCGCGAAGACGATCCCACCGGCGACGCTGATCGCGATCGCGAAAGCGATCCAGGGCAGCGCCACCAACACCCGCTTCGCCGTCTCACCGTCGAGGCCGCGCTTCTTGCGCGGCTGCCGGGGCGGTTTCGGCGGCGGCACCGGGTCGTCTTCGAACATCTCGTCGTCGAAGAGATCGGACCTCACGAGCGCGCTCCGAAGCGGCGCTGGCGGGTCTCGTACTCGCGCAGGGAGTCCTCGAACGCGGCCCGGTCGAAATCGGGCCAGAGCTCGTCGCGGAAGACCAGCTCCGAGTAGGCGCACTGCCAGAGCAGGTAGTTGGAGATGCGCCGCTCGCCGCTGGTTCGGATCAGGAGGTCGGGGTCGTTCATCTCCGGCGCATAGAGGTGTTTGCGGAACTCCTCCTCGGAGCTCCCCTGGAAGCTTCGCGCCGCATCGACGATCTCCGCCCTGCCACCGTAGTTGAAGGCGACGAAGAAGACGATGCGGTCGTTGCCGGCGGTCTTCTCTTCGGCCCACTCCATCAGCTCCACCAGCTGCGGCGGCACCCCCTCGCGGCGGCCGACGAAGCGCATCCGCACTCCTTCGGCGTCCAGCTCCGGCGTCTCGTCGGCGATCCGTTCGCCCATCATCCGCATCAGTCCCTCGACCTCCTCCGAGGGCCGGGTCCAGTTCTCGGTCGAGAAGGAGAAGACGGTCAACTCCTCGACCCCGAGCTCGACCGCGTCGCGCAGCCGCGCCTTGACCACGTCCGCCCCGGCCTGGTGGCCAGCGGCCACCGGCAGGCCCCGCTGCTGAGCCCAGCGGCCGTTGCCATCGGTGATGATCGCTACGTACCGGGGCCTCAAACCTCGAGGATCTCTTCTTCCTTGCCCTTCAGCAGAACGTCGATCTCCGCAATCGCGTCGTCCGTCTGCTTCTGCAGCGCCGCCTCGGCACGGCGCTCGTCGTCCTCGCCCGCTTCGCCCTCTTTCTTCAGCTCGCGCAGGTCGTGCATGACGTCGCGACGGACGTTGCGAACGGCGATCCGACCCTCCTCGGCGACGCCGTGGACGACCTTGACCATCTCCCGCCGCCGCTCCTCGGTCAGCTCCGGGATCGAGAGGCGGATCACGTTGCCGTCGTTGCTCGGGGTGAGGCCGACGTCGGACTCCTGGATCGCTTTCTCGATCCCGCCGAGGGCGCCCTTGTCGAAGGGGGTGACGGTGAGCAGGCGGGCGTCGGAGGCGGCGACGTTGGCCAGCTGCTTCAGCGCCGTCGGCGTCCCGTAGTAGTCGACGACGATGCGGTCGAGCAGGTGTGGCGAGGCGCGGCCGGTGCGGACCGTCGCCAGTTCGCCACGGCTCGATTCGACCGACTTGGCCATGCGCCCTTCGGCGTCTTTGAGCAGTTCGTCGATCAGCTCCACTGGTTCCCGTCCTCGCTTAGGTGGCGGGCCCGTTGGAGACCAGCGTGCCCACCTTCTCGCCGGAGACGATCCTATCTATGTTCGTCTCGTCCCCCATGTTGAAGACGTAGATCGGCAGGTCGTTGTCCATGCAGAGCGAGAGCGCGGTCGAGTCCATCACCTTGAGCCCGCGCTCGATCGCTTCGCGGTGGGTGATCGTGGCGAGGAACTTCGCCTCGGGATGGGTCGCCGGGTCCGCGTCGTAGACCCCCTCCACCCCGTTCTTGGCCATCAGGATCGCCTCGGCGTGGATCTCAAGGGCCCGCAGCGCCGCCGCCGTGTCCGTGGTGAAGAACGGGTTGCCGGTGCCGGCGGCGAAGATCACCACCCGCCCCTTCTCGAGGTGGCGCATGGCGCGGCGGCGGATGTAGGGCTCGGCGACCTCCTTGACGTCGATCGCCGACATCACCCGCGTGTGCTGGCCGAGGCCCTCGAGCGCGTCCTGCAGGGTGAGCGCGTT
>DASYJK010000035.1:0-7703 GCA_035996525.1 Solirubrobacterales bacterium | reverse complement strand
CGGCTGCTGCCGCTGGAGGCGAAGGCGCTGGTCGCGGCGATCGACCTCTTCGGCGACCACCTGCCGCAGACCGACCTGCAGAAGGCGCGCAAGAAGATCGTCGACGCGCTCGGCCACGACCCCTCCGAGGAGGGGCTGGAGATCGCCTCGGCCGGCGGCGGCGACGCCCGCGTGGCGCGGATGGTCAACGACGCGATCGCCGACAGCAAGGTGCTGGAGCTCTCCTACTACAAGGAGAACGAGGACCAGTTCACCGACCGCCGGGTCGAGCCCTACCGGCTCGAGAACGGCAAAGAGGGCTGGTACGTCGAGTGCTACGACCTGACCAAAGAGGGCGTGCGCCACTTCAAGCTCGACCGGATCAAGGAGGCGGTGCTCTCCGACGAGGGCTTCGAGCCGCGAGCCGAGGTCGAGGAGTTCGCCGGGGTCGAGGGCTGGATGACCCACGGCGAGGTGCCGACCGCCCACGTCGCCCGCGTCTGGGTCTCGCCCGAGCGGGCGCGCTGGCTGCGCGAGGAGCGGACCGTGGTCGAGGAGCTGGCCGACGGCGCCGTCGTCGTCGAGCTGCCCTACGCCGGCAAGTCCTGGCTGGTGCGGGAGATCCTCCGCGGCGCCGGCGACCTGGTCGTGCTCGAGCCCGAGGACGCCCGCGAAGCGATCGCCAAAGAGATCTCCGGCTGACCGAGGCGCCTGGGCATCCCGAGGTTCTGCGGATCGTCGCCCCTAATCCGGGGCCGATGACGCTGGAAGGGACGAACACCTACCTGTATGGGGAGGGGCCCTGTGTGGTGATCGACCCGGGGTCCGAGGACGCGGGACACCTGGAGGCGATCCGCGCCGCCGCCGGGGAGCGCGGCGGCATCGGGCTGGTCCTGCTCACCCACTCGCACGGAGACCACACGGCGGGGGCTGACCAGCTCGGCGCCGAGGTCGTGCTCCCAGCGGGTGGCGAGACCCACGCCGGCCTGCGCGTCCTCGCCACCCCTGGCCACGCCGCCGACCACGTCTGCTTCCTCAGCGACGACGGCGTCTGCTTCAGCGGCGACCTCGTGCTCGGGCTCGGCTCGACGATCGTCCCGCCCGGCGACAACTCCCTCGCTGCCTTCATGGGCTCGCTGCGCCTGCTCCAGGCCGAGCGGATCGAGCTGATGGCGCCCGGCCACGGGCCCTGGATCACCGACCCCGCCGCCAAGCTGGCCGAGTACGTCGAGCACCGCGAGATGCGCGAGCGCCGCCTGCTCGCCGCTCTCGAGCGCGGCGAGCGCTCCCGCGCCGCCCTCCTCGCCGAGGCCTGGGACGACATTCCCATGGAGCTGCTGCCGATGGCGGCGATGGCGATGGAGGCCCATCTCGAAAAGCTCGAGAGCGAGGGGCGATTGCCGGACGGGCTGGACGAGTAAGCGTCGAGTCTGTCTCAGGTTTCGCTATGCCGACCCTGAGACAGACTGGCCAGCTGGCCAGACTCTGATAAACAATCGCTATGAGCGGTTTGAGCAAAGGTGGAGCGGTGCGGGCGGGGCTCTTCGCCGGGCTGGCGGGGACCGGGATCGCCACCGCTGCCACCGCGGCGGCCTGGCACTGGCTGGCGCGGCGGCCGCTGCCGAAGCAGCGCGGCACGGTCGAGCTCGAGGGGCTGGAGGGCCGGGTGCGGGTCCGGCGCGACCGCTGGGGGGTGCCCCACGTCGAGGCCGACGCCAAGCGCGACCTCTACTTCGCCCAGGGCTTCGTCCACGCCCAGGACCGGCTCTGGCAGATGGACTTCTACCGCCGCGCGGTCGAGGGCAAGATCTCCGAGATGGCCGGGGAGGAGGGGCTGCCGGTCGACCGGCTGATGCGGACGCTGGGGATCCGCCGCGTCGCCGAGCGCGAGGCGGAGGAGCTGGAGCCGGAGCTGCGCGCCCTGCTCGAGCGCTTCTGCGCGGGGGTCAACGCGGCCGCCGCCAGCGCCACGGCGCTGCCCTTCGAGATGCAGCTGCTGCGCCTGCGGTGGAAGCCCTGGCGGCCGGTCGACATCCTCAGCCTCGGCAAGCTGCTCGCCTTCGGGCTCTCGACCAACTGGGAGCGGGAGCTGCTGCGGGCCGACATGCTGCGGGCGCTGGGCCCGGAGCTGACCGCCCGCCTCGACCCGACCTATCCCGCCGGCAACCCGGTCGTCACCCAGGAAGCCTGGAGCGGCGACGGGCTCGCGATCGTCGAGCAGATCGACGCGGTGCGGCGCTCGATGGGCCTCGCTGCCGAGGCCAGCGGCTCCAACAACTGGGCCGTCAGCGGCGCCCTCAGCGCCACCGGCTCACCG
Source organism: Solirubrobacterales bacterium (assembly GCA_035996525.1). Classification (GTDB taxonomy): domain Bacteria; phylum Actinomycetota; class Thermoleophilia; order Solirubrobacterales; family 70-9; genus VAYN01. The sequence goes on along the minus strand of DASYJK010000035.1, from coordinate 5,407 downwards.
CTGATCGCCGGCGACCCGCACCTGCCCCCGAGCATGCCGGGCATCTGGTACCAGGTGGGCCTGCGCCACGGTGACCGCTTCGTCCGCGGCGCCTCGATGCCGGGGATGCCGGGGATCTACATGGGCCAGAACAACGACGTCTGCTGGACCTTCACCAACGTCATGGCCGACGTCCAGGACATCTTCGTCGAGCGGATCGAGGGCGAGAGCTACCTGTACGAGGACGAGTGGCGGCCACTGGAGACCGTGCGCGAGGAGATCGCCGTCAAGGGCCGCGAGGAGCCGGTCGCGCTCGACGTGCGGACCACCCACCACGGCCCGATCGTCAACGCGGCGCTCGGCGCCGACGAGGCCGAGCCGCTGGCGCTGAGCTGGCTGGCGCTGCGCGAACCGACCGCCTTCGTCGGGATGTTCGAGCTGCTGGAGATCGGCTCCGGGCCCGACCTCGTCGCCAAGCTCGAGGGCCACACCGCGCCCGCCTCGAACCTGATCTGGGCCGACCGCCACGGCTCGATCGGCTACAAGCTGATCGGCCGCCGGCCGCGGCGCCGCGGCGACTGCCCCGACCTGCCGAAGCCGGGCTGGACCGGCGAGTTCGAGTGGGAGGGGACGATCCCCTACGACGAGCTGCCGGCCAAGGTCGACCCCGAGAGCGGCTTCCTGGTTACCGCCAACAACCGCATCGTCGGCGACGAGTACCCACACCACATCACCAGCGAATATCTCGACGGCTTCCGGGCCAAGCGGATCGAGCAGCTGCTGGGCGAGAGCGACGAGCACGACATCGCCAGCTTCGAGGCGATGCAGTCCGACAACCTCTCGCTGCCCGGGATCGAGGCGGCGCGACGGTTGGCGCGCCTGCACCCCCGCGGGCAGCGCGAGATCAGCGCGATCGAGCGCCTGCGCTCCTGGGACGGGCGGCTCGACCCGGAGACGATCGCCGGCACGATCTACCAGGCCTTCCTGCTGCGGCTGGCGCGCGAGACGGCGCGCTGCGCGATCGGTGACCGCGACCTCTGCGAGCGCTGGCTCGACCGCGCCGACAACGGCTTCACGCCACACGTCACCTCACCATGGCGCTGGCACTCGCACCTGATGGCGCTCTGGGAGGAGGCCGACGCGGAGCTGATCGGCCGCTCCTGGGAGGGGCTGGTGCTGGAGGCGCTGGCCGGCGCCCTCGACGACCTCGAGGAGCGCTTCGGCCCCGACCCCGAGGGCTGGCGCTGGGGCCGGGTGCACGAGATGGAGTTCCCGCACCCGCTCGGCGAAGCGAACCCGCTGCTGCGGCGCCTGCTCAACCGCCGCCTCCGCGCCGGGGGTGCCCAGGAGACGGTGAGCCAGATCGCCTATGACCCCAACGACCCCTACAAAGCCGTCTGGGCGCCGAGTTGGCGCATGGTCGCCGATCCGACCGCGCCCGATCGCTCGCGCTGGCAGATGTTCACCGGCCAGTCCGGCCATCCGGCCAGCCCGCACTACGACGACCTCCAGGCCGACTGGCTCGAGGGCCGCACTCAGCCGATGAGCGGCGAGGGGCCCTGGAGCGAGTTGGAGCTAGTCCCCGGCGCCGACTAGCGGGTCGCGGGCGGCGCTGACCTGGCGCACGAGCTCGACGATCTCCGCCGGCGCCTTCTCGGGGGAGCCGCAGTCGAAGGGCGGGTCGGGGTCGTACTCGAGGCCGAGCTGGACCGCCTGGGCGACCTCCGGGCCGGCCTCGACGGCGACCAGGTGCAGGGCCATGTCGATCCCGGCGGTGACCCCGGCGGCGGTGATCACCTTGCCGTCCTCGACCCAGCGGCCGCCGACCGGGTCGGCGCCGAACTGGCGCAGCGGCTCGAGCACGAGCCAGTTGCCGGTGGCTCGCTTGCCGTCCAGCAGCCCGGCGGCGCCGAGCAGGAGCGAGCCGGTGCAGACCGAGGTCGTCCACTTGGTCGCGCGGTCGACCTCGCGCAGCCACCCCAGCAGCCGCTCGTCGTGCATCAGCGGCCGGCTGCCCATGCCGCCGGGAACGAGGACGACGTCCGGCTCGCGGACCTCATCGAGCGAGTAGTCGGCGACCAGGCCGAGGGTGCCGTCCTCGGTCCTGACGTTGCCCTTCTGCTTGGCGACGAAGCGGACGTCCCAGCCCGGCACGTTGCGCATCACTTCGTAGGGCCCGACCGCGTCGAGGGCGGCCAGCTGGTCGTAGATGAGGATCGCGATTTCCATGCCCTGATCTTGGCGGCCCGAGTCCGCCTCCGCCAGAGGCAGGAATGCCAATGTCCGCTAGATTTCTGCCATGCACCGAGTGGTCGCCCTCTGCCTCGACGGTCTCGTCGCCTTCGACCTGACGGCGCCGGCGCAGGCCTTCGGGCTGGCGGCGCGGCCGAGCGGCGACCCGCTGTACGCGTTCTCGACCTGCTCGGTGGGAGGGGACGAGGTGCGGACCACGAGCGGCTTCGGGGTCAGCCCGCAGGCGGGGTTGGGGGCGCTGCGGCGGGCGGAGACGGTCGTCGTCCCCGGCTATGCCGGCCTGCTCGAGGCGCCGCCGAAGGAGGCGCTGGCCGCCCTGCGCGCCGCCGCCCATCGCGGCGCCCGGGTGCTCTCGGTCTGCACCGGCGCCTTCGCGCTCGCCCACGCCGGCCTGCTCGACGGCCGCCGCGCGGCGACGCACTGGGCCTGGGCCGGGGAGCTGGCGCGGCGCTTCCCGGCGGTCGCGGTCGACCCCGACGCCCTCTACGTCGACGAAGGCGCGGTGATGACCTCGGCCGGGCTCAGCGCCGGCATCGACCTCAGCCTGCACGCGATCCGCAAGGACTTCGGCGCTGCCGCCGGGGCGCGGGTCGCCCGCCACATGGTCGCGCCGCCGCACCGCGAGGGTGGCCAGGCGCAGTTCGCCAAGCGCGAGCCCGATCCCGCGCCGGGCTCGCTGGAGGCGACCCGCTCCTGGGCGGCCGAGCGCCTCGGCGATCCGCTCGACGTCGCCGCGCTGGCGAGCCATGCCGGCGTCAGCTCCCGCACCTTCGCCCGCCGTTTCCGCGAGGAGACCGGGACGACGCCGCTGCAGTGGCTGCTCGCCCAGCGGGTGCTGGAGGCACGGCGGCTGCTGGAGGAATCCGACCTGCCGGTGGAGACGATCGCTTGGCGCTGCGGCTTCGGCACCGCCGCCTCCCTGCGCGAGCACTTCCGCCGGGCAGTGGCGACGACGCCGACCGCGTATCGCGGCTCGTTTCGCCGTGTCCGCGCCTAGCTACCATAAAAATCAATGAATGTTCGATCCCAAAATTAGGTAATAACTGTATTGTCGGTTTTGCACAGGCAGTTTGAGGGCATTGCTCAGGCAGCGGTGCCGGTCGGGGAGAGCCCGGCGACGTGGGCCATGCCATGGAAACCCTGCTCAGATCCGATCTCGTCGAGACCTCGATCTCCGGCTCGCCTTCGCCCGACTCGCCGCAGCCGAGCGCGGCGCTGACGGGACTCGGCGCCAGCCTCGAGGCCAGCATTCCCGGCATCGAGAGCCACTCCCAGCGCGTGGCCTGTTACGCCGCGGCTGCCGCCCGCGAGCTGGAGCTGCCCTGCCGCGAGGTCGAACGGGTGCGACGGGCCGCCGCGATCCACGACATCGGCAAGCTGGAGATGCCGCCGGGGCTGGTCAACAGGCCGGGGCCGCTCAGCCCCCACGAGTTCGCGATCGTCAGGCGGCACGCCGAGGCCGGGGAGCGGCTCGCCCGCCAGTTCGGCCAGGGCGATCTGGCGGCGATCATCCGCCACCACCACGAGCGCTTCGACGGCGACGGCTACCCCGACGGTCTCAGCGGCGAGGCGATCCCCCTCGGTGCCCGCATCGTCGCCGTCGCCGACACCTTCGACGCGGTCACCTCGACCCGTCCCTACCGCGAGGCGATGGCCGAGCGCGAGGCCCTGAGCCTGCTCTGGTCGGAGGCCGGCAGGCAGCTCGACCCGAAGGTGGTCGCCGCCTTCTGCGCGTATTACTCGGGACCGCGGGCATCCCTGCGACGAGCGCTGGAGCGGTAGCGTTCGGCGGGTGAGCCGCCGCGACCAGATCGTCCTCAGCGACGCCGAGCTGCTGGAGCTGCTCGATGCCGAGCGGGTCGCGGTCGTCTCCAGCCTCGGGCCGCGGGGCTGGCCGCACTCGATGCCGCTCTGGTTCGTGCCGCGCGAGGGGGAGATCTGGATCTGGACCTACGCGAAGTCGCAGAAGGTGCGCAACCTCGAACGCGACCCGCGGGCGACGGTGCTGGTCGAGACCGGGCACGAGTACGGCGAGCTGCGGGGGGCGATGATCGAGGCCGAGGCGGTGCTGCACCGCGAGCTCGAGACCGTCGTCGGCTTCGCCGAGGAGCTGACCCTGCGCTACGCCGACGGGATCTCGGCGATCGACGGCGACGCCAAGGCAGGTCTGGAAGCGCAGGCGCCGAAGCGGGTGGCGATCCAGTTCACGGCGGTGCGGACGGCGACCTGGGACCACCGCAAGCTCGGCGGCACCTACTGAGCGTCGTCACAGCTTCGCTACCTCCGCTCCCTGTCCGTGTTGCAGGGTGACGCGACCGGTACCTTTCTCGACTCGATGAAACGACCCCTCTCAGCCGCCCTCCTCCTCGCCTGCCTCGGGGTGGCCTTGTTCGTCGGGGTCCAGTCCGGCGACGCGAAGGCGCCGCTCCCGCACCCGGCCGGTTTCTTCGGGATCGTCCCGCAGACCAGCCTGACCGCGCAGGACTACGAATACATGAAGGCGGGTGGGGTCGAAAGCGTGCGTCTGCCACTGGCCTGGTCGATCATCCAGCCGACCCGCAAGAGCGCCTATGACTGGAGCAGCTTCGACCAGGTGCTGGCGACGGCGGCGCGGGGCGGGATGCAGGTGTTGCCCTCGATCGGCTCGCCGCCGCGCTGGGTGGTCCGCAAGACGACGACGATGCCGATCGACAACGCCACGCAGCGCCAGGCCTGGCAGGCGTTCCTGCGTGCGGCGGTAGCCCGCTACGGTCCCGGCGGCGAATTCTGGAAGCAGCACCAGACCGGCGGCATCGGCCCCGGCCCGATCTACCAGTCCGAACCGGCGGTCCCGCGCATGCCGATCAAGAACTGGCAGATCTGGAACGAGGCCAACTTCTTCTACTTCGCCTACCCGGTCTCACCGCAGCGCTTCGCGAAGCTGGTGACGATCTCCAGCCAGGCGATCAAATCGGTCCGCCCCGGCGCCCAGGTGGTCCTCTCCGGGCTCTTCGGCCAGCCGACGGCCAAGGGCAAGAAAGGGATGCCGGCGGCTGAATTCCTGCGCCAGTTCTACAAGTACCCCGGGATCAAGAGCCGCTTCGACGACGTCTCCCTGCACCCCTACGCGGTCGACGCGGAAACGCTCGAAGAATACGTCGAAGAATTCCACGAAGTCTCGGTCGAAAACCACGAC
>DASYJK010000034.1:0-6198 GCA_035996525.1 Solirubrobacterales bacterium | reverse complement strand
CTCGCCGAGGGCGTCCTCTCCCCCGGTCACCGCCTCGACCGTGTACTGGGCCAGCTCGCACTCGGTCTCGGTCGCCGACTGGATCGCGCGGAAGATCGCGTCGACCGGGCCGTCGCCGCCGGACTCGCCGACGACCTCCTCACCGGAGGGCAGCGTCACCGCTACCTTGGCGACGGGCTCGCGACGGGAGCCCGCCTCGACCTCGAACCAGGCCAGCTCGTGGGCGTCGGAGCCCTCCCGCATCTCGTCGGAGACGATCGCCTCCAGGTCGAGCGCGGTCACCTGCTTCTTGCGGTCGGCGACCTCCTTGAAGGCCTTGAAGGCGGCGTTGAGCGCGTTGCCCTCGACCTGGAAGCCCAGTTGCTCCAAGGCGTCTTTGAGGGCGTGGCGACCGGAGTGCTTACCCAGCACGATCGAGTTCGACTCCAGGCCGACCTCGGTCGCGTCCATGATCTCGTAGGTGCTGCGCTCCTTCAGCACGCCGTCTTGGTGGATCCCGGACTCATGGGCGAAGGCGTTGCGGCCGACGATCGCCTTGTTGGGCTGGATCGCGTAGCCGGTCAGGCGCGAGACCATGCGGCTGCTGCGGGCGATCTCGCGGCTGTTGATCGCGGTCGTGAGGCCGTGGACGTTCTCGCGGACCTTGACCAGCATCGCGATCTCCTCCAGCGGGCAGTTGCCGGCGCGCTCGCCGATCCCGTTGATCGCGCACTCGACCTGCCGCGCCCCGGCCAGGACGCCGGCGTAGGAGTTGGCGACCGCCAGCCCCAGGTCGTCGTGACAGTGGACCGACATCTCGACCCCGCGCAGCGCCGGCACCAGCTCGTACAGGCGGCGGAAGTAATCGGCGTACTCCTCCGGCGTCGTGTAGCCGACGGTGTCGGGGATGTTGACGACGGTCGCACCCTCCGCGACCGCGATCGCGCAGACCTCGGCGGTGAACTCGATCTCGGCCCTGGTCGCGTCCATCGGCGAGAACTCGACGTCCTCGCACTGGGCCTTGGCGTGAGCGACGGCGGCCCGAGCCTGACCCTTGACGTCCTCGCGATCGGTCTGCAACTGGTGCTGGATGTGGATGTCAGAGGTGGAGATGAACGTGTGGATGCGCGGGCGCCCAGCGTCGCGGATCGCCCCCCAGGCGGCGTCGATATCGGCCTTGTGAGTGCGGGCGAGGCCGCAGATCACCGGGCCCTCGACCGTCCTCGAGATCTTCTGCACGGCCTCGAAGTCGCCGGGCGAGGTGATCGGGAAGCCGGCCTCGATCACGTCGACCCCCAGCCGCGCCAGCTGCTGGGCGATCTCCACCTTCTCGGCGGTGTTCAGCGAGATTCCGGGCGACTGCTCGCCGTCTCTCAGGGTGGTGTCGAAGATGTGGACGCGGTTGGCGTCAGCTGCTGGTCCCATGGGACCCCTCCTTCTCTGCTTCGTTTGAATGACCTCTGTCTCTCGCGGCTATCGCGCCGCCCAGCGCTATTCCCCCCGAGGGGGGAGGAGAAGGAGAAGCGCGAGGCTGTGGAACCGGTGGGTCATTCGCTCCGTGCAGGGTAGCGCAGACCGGCGCAGCATCGGCGGCTTTTCGTAGGGTGAGCCGCATCGAGGCCTCCTCGCCACAACGGATCAACTGGCTCGCCCTCTTCGCGATGGGAATCGCGGTCCTGGTGATCGCCAACGACTTCTCCGCGATCAACGTCGCCCTGCCGACGATGGAGAAGGACTTCGACACCAACATCAACACGATCCAGTGGGTGGTCAACGCCTACGCGCTGACCTTCGGGGTGATGATCGTCACCGGCGGCCGCCTCGCCGACATGTTCGGCCGCCGCAACGCCTTCTTCCTCGGCACCGCGATCTTCGCCACGATGTCGGCCCTGGGCGGGGTGGCGCCGACGGAGACCTGGCTGATCGCCTGCCGGACGCTGATGGGGATCGGCGGGGCGCTGATGTGGCCGGCGATCCTGGGGATGACCTTCGCGATCCTGCCCGAGGACAAGGCAGGGCTGGCGGGCGGGATCATCCTCGGCGCGGCCGGACTTGGCAACGCACTCGGGCCGCTGATCGGCGGCGTCCTCACCGAGACCCTGAGCTGGCGCTGGATCTTCTTCCTCAACGTCCCGATCGCGATCTTCGCCGTCGCCGTCACTTACTTCCTGGTCCACGTCAAGGAGCCGGAAGCCAAGGACCAGCGGATCGACTACCCGGGGATCGCGGCGCTCTCGATCGGGCTGGTCTCGCTGCTGATCGCCCTCGACCAGGTCGACGACTGGGGCTGGAGCGACCCGAAAGTGATCGGCCTGCTGGCCGTGGCGGCGGTCCTGGTGCTCGCCTTCGTCCCGATCGAGCGCCGCGCCGGCGCCCACGCGCTGATCCCGCGCGCGATCATGCGCAACCGCAGCTTCACCGCCTCCTGCGTGGCGATCCTCTTCATGTCGGCGACCTTCTTCGCCTCGCTGCTCTACCTGCCGCAGTTCATGGAGAACCAGTTCGGCTACTCGCCGCTGCAGGCCGGGGTCGGGATCCTCCCCTTCCTCGGCGTCTTCGCCGTCGTCTCCTTCGTCGCCGGACCGCTCTACAACCGACTCGGGGCTAAGCCGCTGGCGGTATTCGGCGCCGGCTGCATCACCCTGGCGCCGTTCCTCTTCTCCCAGGTCGACGCCGCCTCCAGCTACGGCTCGTTGGTACCGGGGATGGTCGTGCTCGGGCTCGGGGTCGGCAGCTTCTACCCGACCGCGACGACCGCCGGGGTTACCTCGGTCGACGACTCGCAGACCAGCCTCGCCGGTGGCATCGTCTACATGTTCCAGATCGCCGGCGGCTCGATCGGGCTGGGCCTGACCACGACCGTCTTCTCAGCGGCGATCCCGCCGTTCGTCGACGGCGTCCAGGCCGGCTTCCGGCTCGACGCCGGCCTCTCCTTGGTCGGCTTCGCGATCTCGCTGCTGTTCGTCGGCGGCACCCTGTTTTCGCGGCGTTCGGCCGCGCCCGCCTCCTAGTCGAAGCCCTACTGCACCAGCACGTTGTCGCCGGGGCCGCCGACCATTTCGTCTTCGCCTGGGCCGCCGTGGAGGACGTCGTCACCGCTGCCGGCGAAGAGCTGGTCGTTGCCGGGTCCGCCGTAGAGGGCGTCGTTGCCGGCCCGGCCGATCAGGGTGTCGTTGCCGGGTCCGCCGACCAGCTTGTCGGCGCCGCCACCGCCGTAAAGCTGGTCATCGCCGGGCCCGCCGCGCAAGGTGACCGGGACCTGAACCTTGGGCGAGATGATCACCGAGTCGTTGCCGCCACCGGCGTTGACTTCGAAGCCGGCGATCGCGGTGGCCTGGCAGAGCAGGCGGTTTTCGGCGGCTTCCGGATGCGTGCAGACCGCCCCACCGATTTCCAGCGGCGCCATCGAGTCGATCACGTATTCGCGCCCGTCATCGCTGAGTTTGACGCTGAGCACGTTCTGCTCGGCGCCGCCGGTGATCAGCACGTTGAAAGAGGGTTCTTCGGCGTGGGCGACCGGCGCGGCAAAAGCCGCGATCAGGGTCAGCGCAATCAGGATCGCCTTCTTCATCGGGTCGCCTTCTTCGTCGTCAGGTCGGCCGGCCTGGGCCACAACGGCACTACTAGGGGAACAACACGACCTTGCCGACGTTGCGGCGCTGGGCGATGAATTCATGTGCCTCGCCGGCGCGATCGAACGGGAACGCCTCGGCCACCACCGGCTCCAGCCGGCCCGCCTCGAGATCGGCCAGCAGCGGCTCGGTGACGCGGTCGAGGTTGCCCTCGCGGTCCCACCAACTCAGCATGTTGAGGCCGAAGACGCCTTTGTTCTCGTTCATCACCATCAGGCTCTTCCACCAGGGCATCGTCGCCAGCGGCATCTTCGCCAGGCTCTTCAGGGTCGCCGGGATGCTGCGGACGCCGTTGTCGGTGTTCTCGGAGAGGCCGTACATCACCATTCGGCCGCCGGAGCGCAGCAGTCGGTAGTCCTTGCGGAACGAGGTCGGGCCGAGCGCGTCCATGATCAGGTCGACGCCCTCACCGTTGGTCAGCCGCATCACCTCGGCCTCGAAGTCCTTGCCGCGGTAGTCGATCGCGTGGGTCACGCCCTGGGCGCGGATCGCGTCGTGCTTGACGGGCGAGGCGGTGCCGAAGATCTCAGCGCCGGCGTTGCGGGCGATCTGGGTGGCGGAGATGCCGACGCCTCCGCCGGCAGCATGGATGAGGACGCGGTCGCCCTTGCGCAGGCTGCCCATCACGATCAGGGCGGCGTAGGCGGTGCCGTAGTTGACCGGGAAGGCGGCACCCTGCTCGAAGCTGAGTCGCTCGGGCAGCGCCAGGGCCTGATCGGCCGGGACGGTGACCAGCTCCGCCTGGCCGCCGAAGCGGGTGCCGGCGACGACCCGGTCGCCAAGCTTCCAATCGCCGACCCCCTCCCCCACGGTCTCGATCTCGCCGGCGACCTCGTAGCCGAGCACGCAGGGCGTCTTCGGCGCGTCCGGGTAGAGGCCGACCCGGGCCAGGGTGTCGGCGAAGTTGATGCCGGCGGCGCGGACCGCGATGCGGACCTCGCCGGCGCCCACGGCTGGGTCGGGCCGCTCCTGAACCTGGAGAACCTCGGGACCACCGGTCCCGGTCAGTACGACCGCCCGCATAAGACAAGGCTATTCGACTTGCTCTGACCAAGCAGAGCAAGGACGCAGGGAGCGTGGCGTGCTCCGCACGCGAGCGACCGAGGACGCCGCTATGCACCGGTTAGGGCAAGTCGACCGACCTACCGACGGCAAAGCCACCGAGCCCGAGGATCTTCTCGATCGTCTCGGCCCGCACGGGGGCATCGGTGGTGAGTGCCATCACCGCTTTGTCGCCGCCCTGCTCGGCGCCGACGGCGGCGGAGACGATGTTGACCCCCTCCTCACCGAACATCGTCCCGACCCGGCCGATCATTCCCGGCTGGTCGGCGTAGCGGAAGACCGAGAGGTGCTCGGCGAAGGGCAGGTAGAAGCCCTCGCCCCAGACCGAGACCAGGTAGGGCTCGTTGCGGGGGCCGACGCTGGTGCCGGCGACCTCGACCTCGTGGTCGCCGGAGCCGACGCGGACGGTGACCAGCTCGGTGAAGTCGTCGGTGCTGGCGTCCTTGGTCTCGACCAGCTCGATCCCCCGCTCCTCGGCCATCTGCGGCGCGTTGACGAGGTTGACCGGCTCCTCGGTGTTGCCGGCGAGGATGCCGGCGAGGACGGCGATCCCGAGCAGGCGGGTGTCGTGGGTGGCGATGCGGCCACGGAACTCAGCGCTGACCCGGTCGACCGATCCATCGCCGAGGCCGGCGGCGAGGCGGCCGAGCTTTTCGCAGAGCGGCACGAACGGTGCCAATGCCTCCATCGCCTCGGGACGGACGGCGGCGATGTTGACGGCGTTGGTGACGACGCCGCCGTTGAGCGCCGCGGTCACCTGCTCGGCGGTGACGACGCCGGCGCGGTCCTGGGCCTCGGCGGTCGAGGCGCCGAGGTGGGGCGTGACCACGACGTCGCCGCGGGCGAAGATCGGATGCTCGGTGAAGGGCTCGGAGGGGAAGACGTCGAGCGCGGCGCCGGCCAGCTTGCCGGACTCGAGCCCGGCCATCAGCGCGTCGAGATCGACCAGCTCGCCGCGGGCGCAGTTGACCAGGCGAGCTCCGTCTTTCATCGCCGCGATCGTCTCGGGCCCGATCAGCCCGATCGTCTCCGGCGTCTTCGGCACATGCAGGGTGACCAGGTCGGAGCGGCCGAGGACCTCCTCGATGCTGTCGAGCCCCTCGACGCCGAGCTCGCGAAAGCGCTCGGCGGAGACGAACTTGTCGAAGGCGACGACATCCATCTCGAAGCTCTGGGCGCGCTTGGCGACGAGCTGGCCGATACGGCCGAAGCCGATCACTCCGAGCGTCTTGCCGTAGAGCTCGGCGCCCTTGAACTTGGGCCGGTCCCAGCGGCCGGCAACGAGCGATTCGTGCGCCTGCGGGACGTTGCGGAAGAGCGCCAGGGCCAGCGCGATCGTGTGCTCCGCGGCGGCAACCGAGTTCGACTCCGGCGCGTTGGCGACGATGATGCCGCGGCGGGTGGCGGCGGGGATGTCGACGTTGTCGACGCCGGTGCCGGCGCGGCCGATCACCTTCAGGTTGGTCGCCAGCTCGATCAGCTCCGGCGTCATCTTCGTCGCCGAGCGGATCAGGATCGCGTCGTA
>DASYJK010000033.1:0-10769 GCA_035996525.1 Solirubrobacterales bacterium | reverse complement strand
CCACATCGGCACCGTCTGCACCAGGGCCCAGTTCAAAGAAGGCAAGGTCCCCGGAGAAAAGTGCCCCGCTGCCTCCGTCTACGGAAGAGCCAGAGCGGTCACCCCGATCCTCTCCGAACCGCTTGAAGGCCCGGTCTACCTCAGGTCCTCCTCCCACAACCTCCCCGACCTGGTCGCAGCTCTCCACAACAACCAGGTCGACATCGCCCTCGACGGAAGAATCGACTCGGTCGAAAACGGACGGATCAGAAACACCTTCGAAGCGGTCCCCGACGCCCCGGTCTCCAAGTTCGTCTTGGAAATGCAGGGCGGCAAGAAGGGCCTCTTGGTCAACTCGACCGACATCTGCCGCACCAAGCACAAGGCGATCTCCCACTTCGTCGGCCAGAACGGGAAGGTCTGGGACACGAATCCGGTGCTGGCGGCGAAGTGTCCGAAGGCGAAGAAGAAGGGCTCGAAGGGCTCGAAGACTCACCGCCCGCGCTCCAAGGGCTAGGCTTCAGGGAGATCAATCGGTGGGGAGCACCGAGGCAAACACGCTCTGCGCGTGTTTGGTAGCTCAGACAGGGACGAGAGAGGGGATCTTCGATGCGAGCCATGGGACACAGCAACCGCTTTGCCGCCACCAAGGAGCTTCTTGCTCTGGGGTTTCGCGGTTACCGCATCGACGAACTCTCGCGGTTCGCCTAGATGCGCAGCAGAAGAGCAAAGGCAGGAGCGCTGCTCGCAGCGCTCCTCGTCCTCGGCACAGCGGCGATCGCCACCGCCGCCGTGATCCAGACCGGCAACCTCCGCGTCACCGTCTTGGCCCAGGTCGAGCCCCCCAAGCTCCCCAGAAAGACCCCGGCCCCGATCGCCGTCTTCGTCTCCGGCCACATCGACACCGTCAACGGGGAAGTGCCCCCGCAACTGCAGAAGATGACGGTAAAGGTCAACCGCCACGGCCTCCTGCAGTCAAAGGGCCTGCCCTATTGCTCCCTGCCCCAGATCCAGCCGGGCTCCACCCAGCGAGCCCTGGACGACTGCTCTGATGCCCTGGTCGGCTCGGGACGCTTCTGGGCCTCGGTCGTCTTCCCCGACCAGCGCCCCTACCCAACGAGGGGAAGGCTCCTGATCTTCAACGGCAAAGTCGGCAACAAGCCGGTGATCTTCGCCCACATCTTCACCACCCAGCCCTTTGCCTCTTCCTTCGTCGTCACCTTCGTTCTGAAGAAGATCCACGAAGGGCCCTACGGGACCGAACTCAGCGCTTCCCTTCCGCAGGCCCTCGGCAACTGGGGCTTCGTCGACCGCATCAAGCTCACGCTGAAGCGCAAATACCAATACCAAGGCAAAGAACTGAGCTACTTCAACGCCGCCTGCCCGGCGCCGAAGGGGACCCAGACCGCCTCCTTCCCGCTGGCGACCGCCAGCTTCGACTTCGCGAACAAGGAAGAAATCGCCGCGACCGTGACCAAGAGCTGCCGGGTGAAGGAATAGGGATGATGCACCCACGCCTGACCCTGGTCGCGCTTGGGATCCTCGCCACCCTCCTACTGGCCGGGGCGGCATTCGCCTCGGTGATCCAGTCCGGGAACCTGCGCGTGACTGTGCTTGCCCAGGTCAAGCCCTACCGCCTGCCCCGCACCGAGCCCGCTCCGATCGCGGTCTTCATCGCCGGCCACATCGCCAACCCCGCCGGCGGCACCCCACCGCAGCTGCGCAGGCTGACGGTCAGGGTCAACCGCCACGGCCTGCTTGACGACACCGGCCTGCCGATCTGCCACTTCTCCCAGATCCAGCCCGGCTCGGCCCAGCGCGCCCTCGAGAGATGCTCTGGCGCACTGGTCGGCTCGGGGCGCATCTGGGCCTCGGTCGTCTTCCCCGACCAGCGCCCCTACGCGACCCACGGGAGAGTGCTCGTCTTCAACGGCCGCAAGGCCGGCAAGCACGTCCTCTTCGCTCACATCTACTCGACGATTCCCTTCTCCACCTCATTCGTGATGACCTTCGCGGTCGAACACCTCGCCGCCAACAAGACTTACGGCACCCAGCTCAGCTCCTCCCTGCCCCAGGTCCTCGGCGACTGGGGCTTCATCGATCGTCTCAAGCTCACCCTGCGCCGCACATACCACTACCGAGGCAAGGAGCGCAGCTACTTCAACGCCGCCTGCCCGGCCCCCGAAGGGACGCAGACGGTCTCCTTCCCGCTGGCCTTGGCCACCCTCTCCTTCGCCGGCGGGGAACGACTGAGCGCCACCGTGAACAAGAGCTGCCGGGTGAAGGAATGAGAGTCCACTCCCTTCTCGCGCTTCTCCTCGCCTGCGCGTTAGCCGCCTGTCTCGCCGCCTGCGGGGGAGGGGGCGATTCGAGCACCGGGGCAGGCTCGAGCACCGCCGCGAGCGACTCCTCCACCTCCACTGCGACGCCCCCCGCTTTCTTGAAGCACGTCGAATCCTCCGCCAAGACCGCCGCCGAACGTCGTAAGGCCGGCCCCGCCGCCGCCTTCGTCAAACCCGAAGCCGACAACAGCGTCCCCACCTTCGGCTCTGAAGTCGGCGCCTCAGAGCGCGATCAGGCCGAAGCTGCCCTGAAGAGCTACCTGCAGGCACGGGAGCGCGAAGACTGGGTGAGCGCCTGTCAGGAGCTCGCCAAATCGGTCCGCCAGGGCTACGAAAAACTTGCCAAGTCCTCCGCCAAGGCCAAGGCGAGCGGCTGCGCTCCGATTCTCGCCGCCCTCTCCAAGGGCGCCGACCTCTCCGACCCCCTCACCGGTCACCTGGTGTCCCTGCGGGTCAAAGGCCCCAACGCCTTCGCTCTCTTCTACGGCCCCGGCCACCAGCAGTACATCGTCCCGATGAATCGAGAAGGCGGCCAGTGGCGTCCGACCCAGGCCGCCCCGATCGCCTATCCGCCTGGCGCTACTTCGCCCTAAGCACAGCAAGGAGACACGAGATGAGCAAAACAATCGCGCAGAACACAGCCCGGGGGAGAGGGCGCCTGGCGAGGATTGCCGCCCTCGCTTTCCTCGCCCTCCTGGCCATAACCCCCACCGCCCAAGCCACCTACAACCCCCTCAGCGCCAGCGGCGGCCAGACCAAGCTCACCCTCGACAAGTCCTTCCTCGCGCTCCTGAAGGAAAACAAGGTCAAGCTCACCCCCAAGCAGGGCGCCACCCTCAAGCACGGCGTCGTCTCCTTCCCGGTCTCCGGCGGCAAGTTCGATCCGACGACGAGCAACGGCTTCGTCGAACACGCCGGCGCCCTCTACTTCCAGGCCGGCCCGAAGAAGGTCCCGCTCACCTCTCTGCAGCTGAAAACCACGCAGAAGCACGCCCCCTTCTCGGCCAAATTCGGCGGCGGCCAATTGAAGATGGCCTCCGCCGCCAAGCTCACGATCTCCCGCGAAGGCTTCGCCGACAAGGTCGCGGTATCGACCTTGAAGCTCTCCTCCAAGGTCGCGGGTCGCCTCGGCAAGAAGCTCGGGCTAAGAGATGCCTTCAAGGCAGGCCAGCCGATCGGGACCACGATCACCAAGGCCAACCCCCAGACCGTCGCGATCCAGGAATCCGGCAAGGTCAACTTCACCTTCGACCCCGCGATCGCCGCCAAGCTGCAATCCCTCTTCGTCGCGATCAACCCCGTCTTCCCGGCCGAACACCCCGGTCCCTTCACCCTGCCGATCTTCACCGGCACGATCTCCCCAACTGCAAGCGAAGGCACGGTCCAGACCCTGGGCTCGATCGAACTCGTTCAGATCGGCGGTGGCCAGGTCTTCCTGCGCGAAGCCTGGGTCGAACTCTCAGGCGCTGCCTATTCCCCGGAACTGGAGCTGACTCCCTCACCGCCCTACGCGGGGAAACTGGGGCGCTCCCCGGTCGGCGTCCTTTCGCTCGCCGGCGCTGCGGTAAGCGCCGATCCCGCCGCGAGGACGATCGGGGTCACGGGTGCCACGATCTCGCTCGGGGCCAACCTGGCCGCCGCGTTCAACGACGCCTTCGCCAAACCAATCGGCAAATCGAACGTGTTCGTGGCCGGGGAAGCGCTGGGAACGGTGAGCTTCGTGGCGGTGGGGCAGTAGGGCTGGCACCGACGCACTGCGGTGTGTATGGTTGTTGCTCGTTCGAACGAACGAGAGAACGCTGGGAGCCACGCCGTGAATATCACCGTCACCAAACTCAACGCTGAGGAGCGCCAGGCCACGGGCGCCCGCGCGCAGATCCTCCACACGACCCTCGACCTGATCGGCCGCGACGGGATCGGCGCGCTCAGCAACCGCCGCATCGCCGGCGCCGCCGGGGTCTCACTCGGCTCGCTCACCTATCACTTCCCCAGCCAGGCCTCGCTGCTGCGCGAGAGCCTGCTGCTTTATGTAGGGGAGGAGGTCGCCCGCATCGAGGCGATCTCCGACGGCCTCCGCGCCCGCCGGCCCCAGCCGAGCCCGAAGGAGGTCTCGGCCGAGGTGCAGCGGGCGATCGCCGAGGGTCTTGACCGGGTCGAGCCGCTGGCGGAGATGGAGCTGCACCTGGCGGCCGCCCGCGACCCCGAGCTGCGCCAGGCCTCCCAGCGTTGCTTCAGCGCCTACGAGGAGCTCGCCACCACCGGGCTGGAGGCGCTCGGCGTCCCGGAGCCGGCTCGCCATGCCCGCTCGATCGTCGCCCTGATGTACGGGATGGGGCTGCAGCAGCTGGGCACCGGCCGCCACGACGCGAAGGCGATGACGCGGGCGCTGACCACGATCCTCCGCGGCGCCTTTGCCGAAGCCGAGTCGAAGCCGTCGAGCCGAAAGGGAGACTGAGAATGCGAAGGAAGACGCTGGCCCTGGCGGCCCTGGCCCTGACCCTGGTTGCCGCAGCCGCCACCACCGCCTACGCCCTGCAGCTGCACGTCGGCGACATCGTGATCACGGCTGACGGCGGCTTCGCCCCCAAGGCCCTGCCGAAGCACGAAGACGCGCCGATCACGCTCCACGGCGGCGGCAAGATCTCCACCGTCTCCGGGGAACTGCCGCCGATCCTGCAGACGATCACGATCGAGTTCGATCGCCACGGTTCGGTCGAGACCACCGGCCTGCCCGTCTGCACCTCGGCGAAGCTGCAGAGCACCACCGTCGTCGCCGCCCGCCGCGCCTGTCCGGGGGCGATCGTCGGCAAGGGCTTCGGCCACGCGGTCGTCAAGTTCCCCGAACAGGCGCCGATCCCGGTCTCCTCGCCGATCACCCTCTTCAACGGCCCGAGGAAGAACGGCGACCCCACCGTCTTCGCCCACGCCTACACGACCGTCCCGGTGGCGACGACCTTCGTCGTCCCGATCGTGATCGAAACGATCCACGACGGCATCTACGGCTACCGCACCAAAGCCACCATCCCCAAGATCGCCGGCGGCGCCGGGGTGCCGATCTCCGGACACTTGAAGATCGGCCGCAAATGGACCTACAAGGGCAAGCACTACAGCTACGTCAACGCCCGCTGCGAAATCGGACGCCTGCAGGCCAAGGGCGAATTCACCTTCAACGACGGCACCTTCGTCAGCGGCACCTTCTTCCGTCCCTGTGCCGTGCGCAGGTGAAGTGAGCGCCAGCGTAGATCTAACCGCGGTTCCGACGCCGCGGCAGAGCACAGCGGTTCTCGTCCGGGCGATCAACCAACGGGACCTCGACGCCGCGGCGCGTTGCTTCGCCAAGGACGCCTGCCTGCTGACCCCGGACTCGACCGCGATCAGGGGACGCGACGAGATCCGCCCGATCCTCGCTCAGATGATCGCCCGCAGTCCGCAGATCGAGGTCCAGGCCAGCTCGGTCCTCGTTGCCGGCGACGTCGCGCTGGCAAAAGAGCGCTGGGTCACCCGCTCCGCGGGGGCGCAGGACGCGGTCTTCGTGCAGGAGTCGACGGCGACCCTGGTGCTGCGGCAGCTGGAGGGCGTGTGGAAGCTCGGGATCGCGGCCCTCTGGGGATCGCCGACCTGAAGGCCGAGACGGCTATCCGGATAAGGTCCCGGGTGCAGTCAATCCCCGAATTGGAGGCCTTATGCCACTGGTACCGATGGTTGTGGAGCAGACCGCTCGCGGCGAGCGTTCCTTCGACATCTACAGCCGCCTCCTGGCCCAGCGCATCGTCTTCCTCGGGGAACAGGTGACCGAGGACCTGGCCAACCTGATCATCGCCCAGCTGCTGCACCTGGAGTCCGAGGATCCGGACAAGGACGTCAGCCTCTACATCAACTCGCCCGGCGGCTCCGCCTACGCGGGCCTGGCGATCTACGACACGATGCAGTTCATCAAGCCCGACGTGCAGACCATCTGTTACGGGATCGCGATGTCGGCCGGCTCGCTGATCCTCACCGGCGGCGCCGAGGGCAAGCGGATGGCGCTGCCCAACAGCCGCATCCTCATCCACCAGCCCAGCGGCGGCTTCGAAGGCCAGTCGGCGGACATCGAGATCCATGCCAAAGAGATCCTCGAGCTGCGTGAGCGCCTCGACGGCATCTACGTCAAGCACACCGGCCAGTCGCGCGAGCAGATCAAGAACGACATGGAACGCGACAAATTCTTCCAGCCGCCGGCCGCGGTCGAGTACGGGCTGATCGACCGCGTAATCGAGTCGCATGAGTTCCAGGGGGAGCCGGTCGGCGCCTCCAACGGCAACGGCTAGCATTGACGACGGCTCGATCGCTGGCTTCGTCGCGGTCTTCACTTCTGGTGTCTGAGCTACTTCTCGGCGGCGATCAGCCGCATCCCCACGTCCAGCTCGGGCGCCGTGCGCAGCTCGCCGTAGCGCTCGTCCCAGGCGCCGCTCTCGAGGTCGGCGCGCAGCGCCCCCAGCCCGCTGTCGATCTGCGCCGGTGTCATCGCGTGCCAGGCGGAGCTGGCCCGCCGCACCTCCGGATCGAGGTGCAGCTCCGGCCGGTCCCAGAGCGCACAGAAGAAGCCATCCGCGCAGAGGCGGGGGATCGGGACGGCCTCGATCGTCGCGCCGGGCCCCAGTGCCGTCAGCAGCTCCGCCACCGGCGGCATTGAGTCGCGGTGGATCTCCCAAGCGCGCGGGAAATATTGGCAGAGCCAGAGGTCTTCCATCGGCGCCGGGTCGAAGCTGAGGATCGCGACGCGCCGCCGCGCCACCCGCGCCAGCTCGGCCACGCCGGCGAGTGGATCGGCCCAGTGGTGGATGGTGATCAGCGCCATCGCGGCGTCGAAGCTGCCGTCCGCGAAGGGCAGGTCTTCGGCGTTCGCCTGGATCGCCGGCGCGGCATCGGCGGGGCGCTGCTCGATCATCACCCGCGAGGGCTCGACCGCGGTCACCTCGCGCTCGGGCGGCTCGTAGGAGCCGGTGCCGGCGCCGACGTTGAGGACCGTGCGGGCGTCGCCGAGCGCCGTTTCCAGCCGCGCCGCGATCCGCGAGTCCGGCTGCCGCACCTGGCGGTAGCCGACGCCGATGCGGTCGTAGGCGGGCTCGCCCACCGCGGGTCCTAGGCGTTGCCGCCGAGCCGGCGCCAGGCCCAGGCGCCGGTGACCGCGGCGGCGCTGCCGGAGGCGACGCCGCTGAGCCCGGCGCGGCGGGCGCCCGGGTCGCGGGCGGCGATGCCGAAGGTGACCGCGTCGGAGGCGTCGACGGCGGCGCCGGCCAGCGCCGCGAGCCGCAGCGCCCTGCGATCGTCGTGGGCGGCGAGGGCGAGTAGCCCGAGGGCGATGTCGCGGCCGCCGGCGATCCTGCCCAGGGCCGTGCCCGCCGCGTCGGTCTCGGCAAATCCGAGCGCCTTCAGCGCCGGCTTGGTGGCGAAGGCAGCACCGACGCCGATCGCGATCCGCCCCGCGGCGATGCCCAGGACCGCCTGGCGCGCGAGGGGATCGATCCGTCGTCGGGGCACGCGTCCAATCTAGCCGCTGCCCGCGCCCAGTCATGATCATTCGATGGCAGAGGGCGACACGATCCTGCGCGCGGCGGACCGCCTCGACGCCGCGCTGCGGGGCGAGACGGTGGTCGCATCCGCTCCCAACCCGCGCGGCCGCGCCGCCCGGGTCGAGCGCCTCGACGGCCGCCGTCTCGATGCGGTCGAGTCCCACGGCAAGAACCTGATCCTGCGCTTCGGCGACCTCGCCCTCCACAGCCACCTCGGGATGAACGGCTCCTGGCACGTCTACCCGCGCGGAGGGCCCTGGCGCAAGCCGCGCCACGTGGCCTGGGCGGTGCTGGCGGGGGAAGAGCGGGAAGCGGTCCAGTTCGGCGGCCCGACCCTGCGCCTGCTCGCGACCGACCGGCTCCGCCGCGATCCCCAGCTGGCCCGTCTCGGTCCCGACGTCCTCGCCCCCGAGCTCGACCTCGACGCCATCGTCGCGGGCATCCGCGCCGACCCCGGCCGCGGCCTCGGCGACGCCCTGCTCGACCAGACCCTGGTCGCGGGCATCGGCAACATCTTCAAGAGCGAGGCCTGCTTCGCGGCGCGCGTCGACCCCTGGCGGCCGGTCGGCGACGTCGACGAAGAGGAGCTGTGCGCCGTCCTCCTCGCCGCCCGCGATCAGATGCTGGCGGCGGTCGCCGACGGCCGTCACACCTACGCCGTCTACCGCGCCCACCGTCCCTGCCCGGTCTGCCACGGCCGCATCTCCTCACGCGGCCAGGGCGACGCCAACCGCACCACCTACTGGTGCCCTCGCTGCCAAGTTTGAGCCGCCGCCCCGGCGATTGCGAGACTGGCGCCATGGCCTCCCTCTTCCGACGCCGGCGTGAGCGAGTCGCTCCGCGCGCTCCCTCGCCCCCGGCCGCGCCGCGCCCCCGGCCGCGCTCCTACTACCTCGTCGCCGGCGTCCCGCTGGACCGGGAGATGGAGCGGCTGCGGGGCTTGCCGGTCTTCGCCGACGGACCGCTGGCGGCCCGGCGGCCAGAGCTCAAGGTGCGCCGGGCCAGCAAGCGCCCGAACCGCCTCGGCTTCGCCGTCCCGACCGAGTTCCGCCTCTCGGTTACCGCCTACCCCGGCATCCGCCCCGGCGACGTGCTCGAGACCCTGCTCCACGAGCTCACCCACCTCCACGTCGGCCGCGCCGCCGAGGCCCACGCCTGGCACGGCCGCACCTTCAAGGCAACGCTGGCGTGGGCGATGGGGGAGGCCTACGGAGTCGGCGCTGCCCCCCGCACGAGCACCCTGCACGGCGTCTACGCCGAGGCGATCGAGCGCAGTTCCTCGCTGGCGCGGTAGCTGGTGTTTTTGCCGCGCCCGCGCTGGTCCACCAGACCGGCATCCATCAAACGCCTGAAGTCGGCGCTGGCCGTCGCACGGGAGACCTCTGCCTCTTTGCCGTAGGTACCACGCCCGGTGCCGCCGGTCAGACTTTGCTCGAGGGCGATGACCAGCCGTTCGGGCCAGCCACGCTCAGCAACCAGCGACTCCAGCTGACCCCAGCGCGTCGCGGCGGCCTTGATCTGCTCCAAGCGCTGGCGTGCTTGGGCGAGGTGGGCCTCGACGCAGAAGGCAACCCAACCGGAGGTGTCTCGGTCTGGCAGGTAGGTGCCGCCCTGGGCCTGTTTGAGGGCGGCGTAGTAGGCGGAAGTGTTGCGGCCGAGGTACTCCTCTATTGACGAGAACTCGGGGGAGATCAATCCCTCGCGGGCGAGGACCAGGGACTGCACGATCCTCGAGACCCGTCCGTTGCCATCGCGGAACGGATGCACGGAAACCACATGCAGGTGGGCCATCGCCGCCTGCACCACCACGTTCTGATCTTCGCCGTCCTCGCGAAGCCAGCGGACCACCTCGGCCATCAGAGCGGGAACCCGATCGGCGTCCGGGGCGCGGTAGGCGAGCGTCCCGTCGCCCTCGGTAACGGCGATCGGCCCGCCGCGCCACTGGCCGGGACTCTTGTCGCGCTGGAAGTAGCAGGCGTCGAAGTGGAGGTCGAGGATGACCCGCTCCTCCCAGGAGAAGCTGGGGTCCTGAGCCATGATGCCGACGTGGTCCATTGCCCGGGCATAGGAGGAGACCGCCATCCGGTTCTCGTCGACATCGTCGGCTGGCTCTTCACCGCTGACCAGAGCGATCGCATCCTCGGGATCGACACTGAAGCCCTCAATCGAGGTCGAGCCTTTGATTGAGCTGGCCCGCACAGTGCGCCGTAGCGCCCCCATCCATGGCACCGGCTGGCTGACCTCCCGGCCAAGCGCGCGGCGCATCTCGTCGAGCTCCCCTAGGCGCTCAGCCAGTGCCGCGGATATCGGTGGCGCCTTGAAGATCACGGAGACAGCCTAGCAGACGTTTAGACGTATATGCGTCTAAACGTATAGAGGCGACTGCTAAGTCCACGCCCGGACTTGAACCGGTTGGAGACATATTTCGGGACACGGAATTTCCAGCCGGCCGTGAGGTACGGGGCTATCCTGCCTTTATGTCTAGGGCGTCTTCAGAAAGTCGACTGACGGAAGCCGGTGCTCGCGCTCGCGAGGCGGAGAGCCGCGGCGACGATGCTCGAGCAGGTGAGGAATGGCGTCGATACCGCCTCATCGAGGACGCCTCTCGTGACCCCGCTGAGTTGCTCGCAAAGGGCATCGCACTCAGCGTTCAAGCGGCCAAGCTCGCATCCGCTCGTTGACCGGCTTCGGTCGCATCCTCGACGATCTCAACGGCGCAGGTGTTCGATATGTACTGGTCGGAGGAATCGCGCTGATTCGGCACGGAGTCGTGCGGGCGACGCGAGATATCGACGCAGTGTTCGACCCCGGCCCGGATAACGTCGAGCGGATCCGTTCCCTGATCGACAAATGGCGCGCCACCCGACCCGACGGCTCACCGGTCCCCGAGCGTGGG
>DASYJK010000032.1:0-3339 GCA_035996525.1 Solirubrobacterales bacterium | reverse complement strand
TCGGGGTTGGAGTCGAGCATCTCCTCCAGGGCCTCGAGCCCGATCAGCTCGCCCTCGCGGTCGAAGTCGGTCGCGATCACCAGCTCGTCGGCCTCTTTGGCGACTTTCTTGATCGCTTTGACGACGTTTTTGTCGGTCGGTTCCTTGATCAGCTCGGCGTCGATCAGGTCGTGCAGGTCCGTCTTCTGCCAGTTCGAGTAGCCCTCGGGGAAGGCGGGACCGAGCACGTGGCCCTTGAGGCCGATCGTCATGTGGTCGCCGTCGGCGTCGCTCCAGGTGTAGAACGGGACTTTGAAGCTTTTGTCAGAGCCGTTGCTGCCGTTGCTCAGGGCCTCGGCGATCTTTTTGGCGCTGTTGTTCTTCTCGGTGACGATCAGTCGCATGGGGCAGCAAGGTAGCAGGGGCGCCCGGCCACTCCCTCGTGCCTGGCATTCGCCGATCCCCGTAGGATCGGCGTCGTCATGAAGACCTTGGTCACCGGCGGCGCCGGCTTCATCGGCTCGAATCTGGTCGACGCGCTGCTCGCGCGGGGCGACGAGGTGACGGTCGTCGACGACCTCTCGACCGGGCGCCGCAGCAACCTCGACGGGGCTCTGGGAGCGGGCGCCGAGCTGGTCGAGCTCGATATCCGCGATGCCGCCGCGCTGACCGCCCTGGCCGCCGAGCGCCGGCCCGAGGCGATCTTCCACCTGGCCGCCCAGATCGACGTCCGCAAGTCGCTCGAGGACCCCGCCTTCGACGCCGCGATCAACGTCGGCGGCACCGCCAACGTGCTCGACGCCGCCCGCGCCGCCGAGACCGGGCGCTTCGTCTTCGTCTCCACCGGCGGCGCGATCTACGGCGAGGGCGAGGGACAGCAGCTGCCGCTCGACGAGTCGACGGCGATCGCCCCGTTCTCCGCCTACGGTCAGAGCAAGTTCGCCGCCGAGGGCTACCTCGCCCTCTACGAGCGCCTCTACGAGCTCTCCAGCATCGCCCTCCGACTCGGCAACGTCTACGGCCCGCGCCAGGACCCGCTCGGCGAGGCCGGCGTGATCGCGATCTTCTGCGGCCTGCTGCAGTCCGGCGGCCGCCCCACCGTGTTCGGCGACGGCACCCAGACCCGCGACTACATATATGTGGGCGACGTGGTCGCGGCGGCACTGACCGCGGCGGAGTCGACGGTGAGCGGCCCGGTCAACCTCGGCACCGGAGTCGAGACCAACGTGCTCGAACTGGCCGAGGCGCTGGGACGACTCGGCGGCGCCGAGAGCTTCGAGCCCGAGTTCGCGCCGGCGCGGGCGGGCGAGGTCCAGCGCATCACCCTCGACGCCGGCCGGGCCGAGCGCGAGCTCGGCTGGCGCCCGCAGACGGATCTCGACGAGGGTCTCCGGCTCACCCTCGACTCCATATAACGGCCGACCGCTAGCCTTCTCCCCATGCCCGCCCAGGCCTACGCCGGCAAGGAGTGCGTCTGCCAGTTCCGCAAGGGAATCTGCGACCAGTCCTGCGTCCGCGACATGCTGGAGACGCCGTTCTACATCGCCTGCCTGAAACTGAAAGGGCGGCGCTGCCTGGTCGTCGGCGGCGGCGAGATCGGCCTCGAGAAGGTCGAGGGGCTGCTCGCCTGCGACGCCGACGTGACCCTGCTGGCGCCGGCCGCCCACCCCGAGCTGGAGGCGATGGCGCAGGAGGGCTCGATCGCGTGGGAGCGGCGCGAGTACGCCGGCGCCGCCGACCTCGAGGGCGTCTTCATGGTGATCGCCTGCACCGACGACACCGACGTCAACATCGCCGTCTTCGACGATGCCGAGCGGCGGGCGATGCTGGTCAACATCGTCGACGTGCCGCCGCTCTGCAACTTCATCCTGCCGGCGATCGTCCGCACCGGGCCACTGGCGATCGCGATCTCCACCGCCGGCGCCTCTCCCGCCCTGGCGAAGCGGATGAAGCGGGAGATCTCAGAGCTGTTCGGCGAGGAGTACGCGCGCCTGGCGATCGTCCTCAACGACGCCCGCGGCTGGGCCAAGGGGACGCTGCCGACCTACCAGGACCGCAAGCAGTTCTTCGAGGGGATCGTCAACGGCGACCCCGACCCGGTCGTGCTGCTGCGCGAGGGCCGCGAGGCCGAGGTGCTGGCGATCGTCGAGTCCGCCAAAGAGCGGGCCGCCGCGACGCTGGCTTAGTTAAAGGACGCCGGCGCAGGCGTTGTCGCGGACGCCGTCGAGCGTCTCGCGCAGTTCGTTCGCCTGCTCGACACTGAGGTTGGCCGAGAAGGCGATCTCGAGCTCGCCGACGATCACCGGGCGCATCTCCCGCAGCAGCGAGGCGCCGGCGGGCAGCAGGGTCGCGTAGCTGACGCGGCGATCGGTCTCGCAGAAGGTCCGCTCCAGTAGCTCGGCCTTGACCAGGCGGTCGACCAGCTTGGTGAGGCCGCCGCGGGTGATCACCAACACCTCGGCCAGGTCCCCCATCCGCATCCGCTGCTCCGGCGCTTCGGCGACGGCCGCCAGCACCTCGTACCAGGGCAGCGGCGGGAAGTCGCCCTGCGCGAGCGCCTCCTGCAGGCGCTGGCTGACCGCGGCGTGGGTGCGCGCGAGCGCCCCCCAGGCCTCGCCGTGGGGGGTGTTCGCGGGACAGGCCTCGTTACGGGGGGCCGTGCTGGTGGCGGTTGCCTGGTCGCTCATCCCTTGATTGTGACAGATGACCCTTGTCATGGCAATAGTTGTATCTACAAGCATTTCTGCTACGATTGTTTCTGCGGCAATCTTTTATCCGACAACAGTCTTAGTAGAAGGAGCTCGACATGACCCCCACGCAGACCGTCTCCCAGCAGGTGCCGGCCGGGACTTACAAGGTCGACCCGGTCCACTCGACGATCCACTTCGCCGTCATCCACAACGGCGTCTCCGCCTTCCGCAGCGGCTTCCTCGACTACGCCGCCACGCTCGAGGGCGGCGAGGCGCCGCGGCTCGAGGG
Organism: Solirubrobacterales bacterium; assembly: GCA_035996525.1. Lineage (GTDB taxonomy): Bacteria > Actinomycetota > Thermoleophilia > Solirubrobacterales > 70-9 > VAYN01. The sequence goes on along the minus strand of DASYJK010000032.1, from coordinate 381 downwards.
CACGGTCGAGGTCGCCAGCATCGACATCGACGAGCAGGCGCTGAAGGGCCACCTCGCCTCCCCCGAGTTCTTCGACGCCGAGCGCTTCCCGCAACTGAAGTTCCGCTCGACCGCGATCGAGCTCGGCGAGGGCAACGAGGTCACCGTGCGCGGCGAGCTCGAGATCCGCGGCACCACCCACGAGGTCGAGGCCAGCGGCCGCATCGGCCAGGTCGGAGCCGACCTCGGCGGCAGCGCCCGCGTCGGCCTCTCGCTGGCGACCCGGGTCGACCGCCGCAGCTTCGGGCTCGACTGGAACGCCGACCTGCCCAGCGGCGGCCAGGCGCTCGACTACGAGGTCGACATCGCCGTCGAGCTCGAGTTCGTCGCGGAGGCCGAGTA
>DASYJK010000031.1:0-3501 GCA_035996525.1 Solirubrobacterales bacterium | reverse complement strand
TGGACATGATCGAGACCAGCGAGCGCACCCGCTCGGGGTGCTCGATCGCCATCGTCTGCACGATCATCCCGCCCATCGAGGCGCCGGCGATATGGGCCGACTCGATGCCGAGGTGGTCCATCAGGCCGATCGTGTCGGCGGCCATGTCACGCAGCAGATAGGGCGCCGTGGAGCGGCGGCCACCGATCATGTCGAGGCGGCTCGGAACCCCGGCGGAGGTGATTTTGGTCGAGCGGCCGATGTCGCGGTTGTCGAAGCGGACGACCCGGAAACCGCGCTCGACCAAGCGGCCGCAGAAGCCCTCGTCCCAGGCGATCATCTGGGTCGCCAGGCCCATCACCAGGACCAGCGGCTCGCCGTCGGGGTCGCCCATCTCCTGGAAGCAGAGCTCGATCCCGTTGGCGGAGGCGATCTGTTCCTCGCCGAAGGAATGCATCCGGGAATTCTAGCCGCCGCCCTGGCTGGGCAGCCAATCGGTAAAAGGGGTGGATGCGAACGGCCATCCTCTCCGACCTCCACCTCGGTGCCGCCAGCGGCGAGGACCTGCTGCGCGACCCGGCGACGCGGCGCCTGCTGCTGGAGGAGATCGGCGCCGCCGACCGCGTCGTCCTGCTCGGCGACGTGGTCGAGTTGCGCGACCTGGCGCTGGGCGTCGCGCTCGACTCGGCCCGCCCCTTCTTCGAAGAGCTCGGAGAGGTGCTGGGCGAGCGCGAGGTCACAATCGTCCCCGGCAACCACGACTACCGGCTGGCCGAGCCGCTGCTCGACCGGCTCTCGCTCGCGGGCGCTGCCGGGCTCGGGCTCGAGCAGCACGAGGAGCGGCCCGGCGACGGGGCCGGCGCAGTGATCGACGGCTGGCTCGGCCCGGCAAGCCTGCGGATCTCCTACCCGGGGCTGTGGCTGCGCGACGACGTCTACGTCACCCACGGCCACTACATGGACGCCCACCTCTCGCTGCCGCGGGCCGAGTGCCTCGCCGTCGCCACCCTGATCCGCCTCTCCGGGCAGCTGCCGAACCCGGCGGGAGCGGCCGACTACGAGCGGGTCCTGCGTCCGATCTACGGCTTCAGCTTCGGCGTCGCCCAGGCCCGGGCCCGGGCCGGCCGCCCCCGCCCGCATCCCTCCGAAGCGGCCTGGAAGGCGCTGGCCGGCGACGGGACGGGCGACGGCAGTGCCGCGAAGCGGCTGCGCGCCGCCTCGGTCCGCAACGCCTTCCCGGCCGGGATCTGGGCGATCAACCGGCTGCTCGGCTCCGAGTTCAGCGCCGACATCTCCGCCGGGGAGATCTTCCGGGCCGGCGTCGTCGCGGCGACCGAGCTGGCGACGCGGCTGGGTGTCGACGGCGCCCACGTGATCACCGGCCACAGCCACCGGGGCGGGCCCACCGAGGAGGAAGCGAGCTGGCCGCTGTTCGGCGGCGGCCAGCTGCACAACACCGGCAGCTGGGTCTTCGCCACCGCCTTCCACCACCCCGGCACCCCGCCCAGCCCCTACTGGCCCGGCACCGTCACCTGGGTCGAGGACACCGGCCCGCCGCGGCGCGTGCAGCTGCTCCTCGACCGCTCACACGTCGAGATGATCGAAGTGATCGAGCGAACGGCCGGCCCGAGGAGCCAGGGGTAAGGCTCGCCGGAGCCTCCCCGCTGTTGCTCCGCCGAGCCTTACCCCTGGCTCCCTCTCACCCCAACCACTCAGCGATAACCGCCCCGATCTCCGGCCCGGCGTCCTCCTGGAGGAAGTGCGAGGCGTCGGCGATCGGGCGCGGCGCCGGCAGGTTGAGCTCGCTGGAGACGCGCTCGCCGACGGAGAAGGGCAGGATCGGGTCGGAGTCGGCCCAGAGCACGAGCGCCGGCCGATCGTCCGCGCGGAGGCCGTCGGCGACCCGTTTGCCCTCGATCGCGCCAACCGCGTCGGGCGTGGTCGGCAGGATCAGCGGGAAGGCGCGGGCGCCGGCCTTGGAGGGGCCGTCTATATAAGGGGCGTCGTAGGCGGCGGCGACCTCGTCGCCGGGGTCGTTCTTGCAGCCGCCGCGGACCAGCGTCCCGACCGGCACGTCCTCGTTGTCGCGGACGAAGTCGCGGAAGGCGAACCAGGCGTCGCTCATGCGCTGGTGGCCGGTGAAGGGACCGGTCTCCATGATCACGATGCGGGAGACGCGGTCGGGGTGCTCGACCGCCAGCCGCAGGCCGATCGGCCCGCCCCAGTCGTGGACGACGACGGTGGCGTCGCGCAGGTCGAGTTCCTCCAGCAGCAGCGCCATCAGCTCGACGTGGCGATCGTAGGTGTACCAGCCGATCTCGGTCGGCTTGTCGGAGCGGCCGAAGCCGGCGTAGTCGGGGGCGATGCAGCGGTAGCCGGCGTCGCGCACCGGCGGGATCACCTTGCGCCAGAGGAACGACCAGGTCGGCTCGCCGTGGAAGAAGACGACCGGCCTGCCCTCCCCCTCGTCGAGATGGGCGAGGCGGAGGCCGTCGAGCTCGCGGTAGCGCGACTCGAACGGGTAGTCCGGCAGGCCCTCGAGCAGCTCGTCCGGCGTGCGCACAGCGTCGATTCCCATCAGATCCGCCCCCCGTCTCGATCGTCTCAACCCGGCTTCGAGTCTAGATCCCTGAATCCAGATCAGGATTCTCTACTTTGTTAATCGACTTTGTGCTACGGTCGCGAGCTTATTCAGTAGTAAGTCAGTCGAAATAGGAAGGAACCATTTATGCGGAACGCTCGCAATGCCCGGCGGCGCGGCGTGAAACTCGGCCTCCCGGTCGCGCTTCTTGCCATGCTCATCGCCGTTTTCGCCGCAGGCTGCGGCAGTAGCAGCAGCGACAGCACCGGCTCAGACTCCTCCGGAGGAGCCAAGCTCGACGTGGTCGGCTACTCCACCCCCGAATCCGTCTACGCCGAAACCCTCGAGCCGGCTTTCGAAAAGACCTCGGAAGGCAAGGGCATCAGCTTCAGCAACTCCTTCGGCGCCTCCGGCGATCAGAGCCGCGCGGTCGTCGCGGGCCAGCCCGCATCGGTGGTCCACTTCTCGCAGGCGGGCGACATGGAACGCCTGGTCGAAGAAGGCGAACTCGTCTCCAAAGACTGGGAAAAACAGCCCTACGGCGGCTACGCCACCGACTCGGTCGTGGTGATGCTGGTCAAGAAAGGCAACCCGCTCGGACTGAAGTCCTTCAAGGATCTGGAGACGAACGACGAAGCCGAAGTCGTCACCCCGAACCCGTTCAGCTCCGGCTCGGCCCGCTGGAACATCATGGCCATCTACGGCAGCGCGCTCGAAGAAGGCGCCTCGCCCGACCAGGCTCTGGAAGCGGTCAAGACCGTGCTCGAAAAGACCAAGGCCCAGCCGGGCAGCGGCCGCGACGCGTTCGCCGCCTTCAGCCAGGGCGAGGGCAACGTCCTCCTCACCTACGAGAACGAAGCGATCAAAGCCGAAAAGGAAGGCGAAGACGTCGAATACGTGATCCCGCCCTCGACGCTGCAGATCGAAACTCCGATCGCGGT
>DASYJK010000030.1:0-5712 GCA_035996525.1 Solirubrobacterales bacterium | reverse complement strand
CCACATCGGCACCGTCTGCACCAGGGCCCAGTTCAAAGAAGGCAAGGTCCCCGGAGAAAAGTGCCCCGCTGCCTCCGTCTACGGAAGAGCCAGAGCGGTCACCCCGATCCTCTCCGAACCGCTTGAAGGCCCGGTCTACCTGCGCTCCTCCTCCCACAACCTCCCCGACCTCGTCGCCGCCCTCCACAACGCCCAGGTCGACATCGCCCTCGACGGGCGCATCGACTCGGTCGAAAACGGGCGCATCCGCAACACCTTCGAAGCCGTCCCCGACGCCCCGGTCTCCAAGTTCGTCCTGGAAATGCAGGGCGGCAAGAAGGGCCTCCTCGTCAACTCGACCGACATCTGCCGCACCAAGCACAAGGCGATTTCCCACTTCGTCGGGCAGAACGGCAAGGTCTATGACACGAATCCGGTGCTGAGTGCGAAGTGCCCGAAGGCGAAGAAGAAGGCTCACAAGAAGGGCTCGAAGGCCAAGAAGGGGAAAGGAAGTAGCTAGGAGCGGGCTCCACCGACCCCTGCGGGCGAAGAAATCGCCGCAACCGTGGTCAAGAGCGGTCAGATGGGTGAGTAATAACTATATAAATACCACGTGCGTATCTTGACAAACATGAACTGAAGTGTTTGTATTGGCGAGTGCCTTCCTTTGAGAACGAAGTCAGTATCAGGAAGCCGCGAGCCTTTCGCCGCCGCCCCGACCTGCCGCCGCCGAAGGTCGAGAAGATCAAGCCTCGCTCCGGGCTCTCGCGGGCGGAGGTGATCGCGGATCAGCGCCGGCGCATCCTCGAGGGCCTCGCCCTTGCTCTGGCCTACCACGGCTACGAGGACACCAAGATCACCGACATCGTCGAACTGGCCGGCATCTCTCGCCCCACCTTCTACGAGCACTTTGAGAGCAAGGACAGCTGCTTCGCCGCCGCCTACGAGGACGGCGTGCAGCGGCTCTCCGAGGCCGTCGAGGCGGCGGGGGGGAAGGCCGAGCGGTCCGCCCGCCTCTCAGCGGGGCTGGGCGCCGGCCTCGAGTTCCTCGCCTCCAGCCCGCCGCTGGCCCACCTGCTCCTGGTCGAGTCGCTGGCCGCCGCGCGCCCCGCCCGGCTCGAGCGCGAGCGGACGCTGGACCGCCTGGCCCAGGCCCTGCGCCGCTCCCAGGCCAGGCTCCCGGGCCGCGAGGCAATCTCAGAGGAGACGGCGCGGCTGCTCGCCGGCGGCCTCGCCTCCCACCTCTCCGGTCGCGTGCTCGCCGGCGAAGCCGAGCGGCTGCCGGAGTCGCAGGGGCTGCTGCTCCAATACCTCCTCGCTCCCTCGCTGCCTGCCACGTCAAGCGCCGCTGAGCGGCACGCCGCCGGCTAGGCCGATGGCGGCGGGTGGGCCGCCCGCTCCCGGCGGCGAGCCGGGGCGCTTCGAGCCCGACCTCCTCGACGGCCTGCCGGCGGAGTTGGCGATGGCGCGGCTGCCCGCCGGCCGCCACGGCCTGCCGCGCGAGTTCGTCGCCCACAACCAGCGCCTTCGCCTGGTGGCCGCGATGCTGCGGGTGCTGCCGGAGCGCGGCTACCCGGCGCTCACGATCGGCCACGTGACCAGCGAGGCGGCGGTCTCGCGGGCGGCCTTCTATCAGCAGTTCGCCGGTAAGGAGGAGTGCTTCCTCACAACCTACGACCTGGCCGGCGAGTGGTTCTGCGAGCGCGTCGAGCGGACTGTCGCCGGGGAGGAGGACTGGCGCGACCGGATCCGCCTCGGCGCCGCGGAAGCGCTGCGACTGCTCGGGGCCAACCCGCTGGTGGCGCACCTGATGGCGGTCGAGGCGCCGCAGGCCGGTCGCGCGGCCCGGGAGCGCCAGCAGGCGATGCTCGACCGTTTCGCCACCGTGCTCCGCGCCGGCCATCCCGGCCGTCCCGAACTGCAGGCTGACCTCGCCGACCTGCTGCTCGGGGGCGTGGTCGCGCTGATCGCCCGCTACGTCGACGGCGACCGCGCCGAACGCCTGCCTGAGGCGACCGCGGTCCTGGTCGAGTACCTGCTGATCCCTTATATAGGGGGAGAGGAGGCGAAGGCCGTTCTGGCGAGCCTTCCGGAGGCCGGTTGAGACGGCGCAAAGTTGGCGCACAATTGTCACGCCTAACCGGCCACGGGCCGAAACTTATTGTCTAAGGTGGCATCATGGAGGCGATGAGAGAAGCCTGGACCGACGAGCGGCTCGACGAACTGACCGAGCGGATGGAGAAAGACTTCCGCAAGGTCGATGAGCGCTTCGAGGAAGTCATCACCCGTATGGACCATGGGTTCGAACAGATCAATGCGCGCATGGATCGGGAGTCCCACCTCGTTCACACCCGCTTCGACACTCTCCAACAGGGTCTGATCGTGGTCGGCGGCGGCCTGATCAGCACTCTCATCCTCGCGATGGCCGGGTTCCTCGCCACCCAGCTCTAGCCCGCGAAAGCCGGGCGCTAGGCTGGCCTGAAGCGACTGGAGGAGGGCGAAGTGGCAACTCAGACGGTGGACGCGGTCGATCACAAGCTACTGGTGGCCGGCGAGTGGGTCGAGACCGGCGAGTGGGGCGAGGTCAAGAGCCCCTACGACGGCAGCCCGGTCGGGCGGGTCGCGCTCGGGGACGAGTCCACGGTCGAGCGCGCGGTCGCCGCGGCGCACGAGGCCTTCCTCTCCGCCGACTTCCCCCAGCACGAGCGCGCCGCCACCCTCGACCGCGCCGCCGAGCTGGTCGGGGAACGGGTCGAGGACCTGGCGCTGACGATTGCCGCAGAGGCCGGCAAGCCGATCAAGACCGCCACGGTCGAGGCTCAGCGCTGCGTCGACACGCTCACCTTCGCCTCGGTCGAGGCGCGCAAGCTGACCGGCGGCACGGTGCCGATGGAGGCCTCGGCCAGCGGCGCCGGCAAGCTCGGGGTGATGCTGCGCGTGCCATACGGCGTCGTCGGCGCGATCAGCCCCTTCAACTTCCCGCTCAACCTCGTCGCCCACAAGCTCGGGCCGGCGATCGCCGCCGGCAACGCGATCGTCCTCAAGCCCGCCGGCCAGACCCCGATCTCGGCCCTGAAGCTGGCCGCGATCCTCAACGAGGCGGGCCTGCCCGACGGCTGGCTCAGCGTCATCCCCGGGCCCGGCTCCAAGGTCGGCAACGCGATCGTCGAGCACGAGCTGACCAAGGCGATCACCTTCACCGGCTCGGCCGGGGTCGGCTGGGACATCCGCAGCCGCGTCCCCCACAAGAAGGTCAACCTCGAGCTCGGATCGAACGCGCCGCTGATCGTCCACTCCGACGGCGACTGGGAGGCGGCCGCCGACAAAGCCCAGATCCACGCCTTCTCCCACGCCGGCCAGAGCTGCATCTCGATTCAGCGGATCCTCGTCCAGGAAGACGTCGCCGAGGCCTTCACCGCGCGCCTGGTCGAGAATGTCGGCAAGCTGACCGTCGGCGACCCGCTCGACTCCGGCACCGACGTCGGTCCCCTGATCACCCCCGACGACCGCGACCGGGTCAAGGCCTGGGTCGACGAGGCGGTCGCCGCTGGCGCCACGCTGCTGGCCGGGGGAGAGCTGGTCGACGAGGGACGCTGCCTCGCCCCGACCCTGCTCAGCTCGCCGCCCAAAGACGCCAAGGTCTGGTGCGAGGAGATCTTCGGGCCAGTCGCCACCATCGACACTTATAAGGACTTCGGCGAAGCGCTGGAGCTGGCGAACGACTCCAAGTTCGGCCTCCAGGCCGGTGTCTTCACCCGCGACATCGGCCGTGGGCTGGAGGCGGGCCGCACGCTCGAGTTCGGCGGCGTCCTCGTCAACGAGGTGCCGACCTTCCGCGCCGACCAGCAGCCCTACGGCGGCGTCAAGGACTCCGGCAATACCCGCGAGGGCCCCTCGTTCGCGGTGCTCGAGCTGACCGAGGAGCGCTTCGTCACCCTGCAGGGCTGAGGCTCCCCGGGCCTGTCGCGATGGCGCGCTCGAAACGGCCGGAGCCGACCGCGATCGGCGCGACCCAGGCTCCCGACGGTGACCTGGTCGAGCTGACCAGGGTCGACCTCGACTCCGGCCAGGCCGGGGAAGGGCGCCTGCGGGGGATGGATCTCGCCGAGGCGAAGCTGCGTGGCCTTCGGCTCGGGGACGTCGAGGGCGGGGACGTCAACGCGGTCAACGGCGACTGGCGCGGCGCCGAGCTGAACCGGGTCAGCTTCGAGGGTGCCCGCCTCACCGGCCTTGACCTCGGCGAGGCCCGGCTCGAAGAGGTCCAGTTCAAGAGCTGCAAGCTCGACTACGCGAACTTCCGCCACACCGTCGTCGATCACGTCACCTTCGAGGACTGCGTCCTCACCAACGCCGACTTCCAGGGCGCCCGGGTCTACGCGACCCGCTTCTCCGACTGCCAGCTCGCCGCCGCCGATTTCAGCAAGGCCGAGCTCGCTCACGTCGACTTCCGCGGCAGCGAGCTGGCCCTGGCCGGCTCGGTTCTCGGCCTCGACGGCGCCACGATCGACTCACTGCAGCTGATGGACCTCTCGCGGGCGATGGCCCACGAGCTCGGCATCGTCGTCAAAGAGGCGTAGATATCTCGAACTGCATCACGTTCGTATCCCTGTGGATTACGAACGTGATGCAGTTCGGCCCGACTACTCGTGCGGACGCGCCATCCGGCGGTGGTCCAGCGCCTCCTCGAGGATCGCCGGCTCGACGCCCTGCTCGAGCGCGACCTCGCGCAGCGAGCGGCCCGACTCGGCCGCGGTCTTGACGATGTCTGCGGCGCGGTCGTAGCCGATGTGAGGGTTGAGCGCGGTCGCGGTCGCCAGCGTCGCCTCGGCGTGCTTGGTCGTCATCTCCTCGTTCGCCTCGATCCCGGTGACGCATTTCTGGTCGAGCAGGCGCGAGGCGGAGGCGAGCAGCTTGATCGAGTCGAGCAGATTGCGGGCGATCAACGGCACCCGCACGTTGAGCTCGAACTGGCCCTGCATGCCGCCGATCGTGATCGCGGCGTCGTTGCCGATCACCTGGGCGGCGACCTGGATCACCACCTCCGGGATTACCGGGTTGACCTTGCCGGGCATGATCGAGGAGCCCTTCTGCAGCTCCGGCAGTCGCAGCTCGGCGAGCCCCGCCCGCGGGCCGGAGCCCATCAGCGCCAGGTCGTTGGCGATCTTGTTCAGCGAGGCGGCGTAGACCTTGAGCGCGCCCGAGAGCTCGACCAGGGCGTCGCGGTTGCCCTGCGCCTCGAAGGGGTCGAGCGGGCCGGAGATCTCCAGCCCGGTCTCGGCCCCGAGCTTCTCGCGCACCTTGGCGGCGAACTCGGGGTGGGTGTTGAGCCCGGTGCCGGTGGCGGTGCCGCCGAGCGGGATCTGGCCGACCCGGCGCAGCGTCGCCTCGACCCGCTGGACGCCGAGCCGGACCTGCGCCGCGTAGCCGCCGAACTCCTGGCCGAGGGTGACCGGGACCGCGTCCATCAGGTGGGTGCGCCCGGCCTTGACGACGTCGGCGAACGCGGTCGCCTTCGCCTCCAGCGCCGCCTCCAGCGCGCCCATCGCCGGCAGCAGGTCGTGGGTCACCTCGTCCAGCGCCGCCAGGTGCACCGCGGAGGGGAAGACGTCGTTGGAGGACTGGCCCATGTTGACGTGGTCGTTGGGGTGGGCGCCGTCGCCGGCGAGGTTGGCGAGGACCTCGTTGGCGTTCATGTTGGAGGAGGTGCCGGAGCCGGTCTGGAAGACGTCGACC